>DXEY01000059.1 GCA_019114745.1 Candidatus Mediterraneibacter colneyensis
TATCAGAATAGTTTTAAATTGTCGATCGGGGACGTAGTAAAACTCAGTTTTACTACGTCCCCGATCGACTTTCACCCTGTCCCTGATTGAATTGATCGAATTTGTCGAACTTAACTGACACTAACCGATAAATTCAGCTAATTCTCTGTGCTATCCTCTTAGAGACGCCGGGAAAATATTGTTCAGGAAGGTGGAGTATAGTATGGAGAGACAGATACCAAAAAATGTTCGGCAGATTGGAAATGTAAGTGACAGTCCTAAAATCTATGTGGAGGATTATGTAGATACATTTTTTACTCAATTGTGTGAGAAATGCGAAAAAAACGGAAACGGACCGATCGGAGCTTTTCTCGTAGGGGATATCCAGTCGGGAGATGACGAAGATTATGTATATATATATGGAGCGATCCAGATGCACGAGCTGAAACTCTCGGGCAGCGAATATGTAATTGATGATAATACATGGAAACATGCGTACGAAGATTGTAAGCAGTTCTTTGAAGACGGGGAGATGCTGGGCTGGTTCGTAGTGCATCCGGGAGTTCCTCTCATGCCCGAGCCTGCGACGGTCAGGCTGCACAAAAAGTCGTTCCCGAAGAAAAATACGGTCTTTATTATGAAAGATCCGGTAGAAAAAGACGAGACATACTATGTACATAAAATGAATGACCTGATGGAGATCGGAGGCCACTACACGTATTACGAAAAAAATCCGTGTATGCAGAACTACATGATCTCCAGTCGAAAAAAAAATGGGGTATTTCCCTCGGAAACTGTTGAGGACAGAGCTGCACAGGACTTTCGTAATCTGGCTAGAAAGCGGAGGGAGCACCGCAAAGAGAAAAAGACAGGAGGCCTGATGTATGCGGCGAGTGCGTGTCTCGTGCTCGTTCTGATCATCATGGGTGTTTCAATGATTAACAGTTTTGACCGGATGAAATCAGTCCAGTCCACACTGGAGACTCTGGCTGATACGTCAGACTCTGCACAGACGCAGGAGACAAGCGGTTCTGTGACAGCAGTGACCTCCCGGGAACAGACAGAAGATGCGGACGAAGCGCAGCCATCCGCGGAAACAGAAGGAGCCGGAACGGATGCACAGTCAGGTGATGCCTCGGAGAGCGGGCAGGATGCGGAAGCCGCTCAGAGCGGGACGGGAACAGAAAGCACGGGTGAAAATGGCAGCGACGGCGTATACGTAGTGGAGGAAGGAGATACGCTTGCGATCATCAGCAAAAAGATGTACGGCGACGTTACCCATGTGGACGCGATCTGCCGGATGAACGGCATTACAGACGGCAATCTGATTTATGTAGGACAAAAATTGCTATTACCCTGAATTCGTGATATACTCAACAGGACGAGAAAAGCAGAGATAAGGGGAGTTACATGACGCAAAAGAAGAAAAACTATCTGAGGATCTTAACGCCCCCGGATGATCTGAGCGATATCATAAAGAAGGTGCGCAGGTTCCGCTTTGTAAAAGCGCGCCGGATCATTGTGATGGCAGTTCTTTTGCTGCTGGCAGCGTGCGGCACATACCTCCTGCTGGATAACCAGGCTTACGGGAGAGCACGGACAGCGGCGCAGTATCCGAGTGATACTTCAGATACGAGCGGGTACGCGCAGTTCGCTGATGGGATTGTGCGGTATAACCGGGACGGCGTTACATTTCTCAATAATAAAAATGAAGAACAGTGGATGCAGCCTACCCAGCTCCAGAATCCGGTTATTGTGAAAAAGGAACATTCCTTTGCCGTAGCGGACAATGGCGGAAACAGCATCCTTGTATTTTCGGAAGAAGGTCTCAAAGGAGAGATAGAGACAACCCTCCCGATCGAAAAGATCGCAGTGTCTGACCAGGGGATCGTGAGTGTGGTGCTAAGAGATGAAACCACCCCGAAGATCATAACTTATGATGCAACCGGCAATATCCTGGCAGAACTCCAGATTTCCCAGGGGACTACAGGATATCCGACAGCGATGGAAATTTCGGATGACGGGAATACTCTCGGGGTGTCCTATCTGTCTGTATCGACGACGGGAGTAACATCCAGGGTTGTCTATTATAATTTCGGGGAAGAAGGGCAGGACAAGCCTGATAATATCGTATCGTCGACAGAGTATGACAATACGATCATGGCAGAGATGTTTTTTATGGGAGGCAGCCGCTGCGCGGCGGTAGGCGACAATTCCTTTGTAATCTACAGAGGCAGTGACGTTCCGGAACCGGAGAAGGAGATCGTGCTGGATCAGGAGATACAGAGTGTATTTCACTCAGATGAATATATTGGATTCGTCCTGTTAAACCAGCAGAAATCAGGCTATGAACTCCGGATTTATAACCGGATCGGCGAACAGGTGCTGAGCAGAGAACTGCCCGGAAAATATGAAAATGCGAAAATAGACGGTGACGAGATCATCCTCTTTGAAGGAGACCGGTGCTGTATCGTGACAGTGACCGGAATCATAAAGTATGAGGGTGAGTTAAGCGTGGAAGCGCTGGAAATATTCGGAGCTTTCGGGTTAAACAGATACTATGTGATGAGCGTCGATGAATTGAGGGTGATTTATCTGACGAAGTAGGAGAGGTTATGAATAACTGGCTTTTAATCATTGTTGCAACAATTTTTATCGTATGTATCGTAGTAGGTTATGTGAGAGGATTCCTGAAACTGGGGATTTCTCTCCTGTCAACGGTCATTACTCTGGTCATTGTGCTGTTCCTCTCTCCGTATGTGGCAGACGCGCTTGCTGAGTACACCCCGGTAGATGAATATATTGAGGCGAGGATCGTGGAAGCCTTTATACCGGAGATCACGGAGGAAGATCTGGCACAGTATGATCTGAGCGGCACTCCGTTTGCCAACCTGTCACAGGAAGAACTTCAGAACCTGAACGAGCTGGACTGGGATCTGCTCGGAATTACCACGGATGATGTGCTGAATATGATAGGAGATATCCCAAAGGATATACAGATCAGAGAAATTGAAAATGCACCGCTGCCGCAGTTTTTGAAGGATCAGCTTCTGGAAAATAATAACAGTACGATATACGGCGAACTGGGAGTTCAGAACTTTCCTGATTATGTAGCGGCGTATATATCCAGGCTGGTGCTGAATCTGGTCGCATTTCTTGTGACATTCCTGCTGGCGATCATCATCGTAAAGGCGCTGATGTTCGCGGTGAATATCATAGGGGAACTGCCGGTGCTCGGGCTTGTGAACCATATTGCCGGAGGCGCGCTGGGGCTGGTGCTGGCGGTCGTGATCGTCTGGCTCGGTTTCCTTGTCATGACCCTGGCATACACGACGGAAGTTGGATCAGCCTGCTTTGAAATGGTAGAGCAGAGCACGATACTGCAGTTTTTGTATAATACAAATCCACTGCTGATCAGATTGTTGGGATTTTAAATGAAAAATATTGACATACCCCCGGAAATATGGTATTTTATAAAAGTTCTTTGAAGAACATATTTCCCGGGGGATTAGCTCAGTTGGGAGAGCGCCTGCCTTGCAAGCAGGAGGTCACGAGTTCGACTCTCGTATTCTCCATTTTAGCAGAGAGCACTGCGAAATCAGATAAACAAGTCCGCGTATGTTCGCATAGAGGCGGACTTTTGTTTATTTATTTTCACAGGCGGACGCCTGTGGGCGAGCGTGTAAACGCAGCGGTGTGAGTATGCGATAAATAATTAAATAATCCTCCTTAGCTCAGTCGGTAGAGCATTCGGCTGTTAACCGAAGTGTCGTTGGTTCAAGTCCAACAGGGGGAGCTTACAAAGCCCGTAAACATGCTGTTTACGGGTTTTATATTACTTTGGTTTTATGTGGCTTTGGCGAATAATAGCAGTATCGGGTCAAATCGTGTCACAATCGAGTCAAGCGCATTGACACGATTGGCGCGATTTATTATAATATGCCCATCGAAGAAAATAAAGGAGATGGCAGTATGCTTTTTCGAGAAAGTGAAACTGTAGAGCTAAAAGAAATTGTTGTAGATGAAATCAAAAAAGAAATCATTGCTTCTGCCAACAGCAACGGCGGCAGATTGTATATAGGTGTTCGGGATGATGGGGAAGTGGTTGGAATTGATGATCCTGACAAAGTATCTCTACAGATCAGCAATATGGTAAGAGATGCAATCAAGCCGGATGTGACGATGTTCCTTCATTATGAAACAATAGAGGAAGCGGGGAAGAAGATCGTTGTTGTGGATATTCAGCGCGGAACAGATCGGCCGTATTATCTTGCCAAAAAAGGGATGCGCCCGGAAGGAGTATATGTCAGACAGGGATATTCTTCTGTGCCTGCCACAGATACGGCTATACGCCGCATGATTAAGGAAACGGATGGAGATCGATTTGAGGTGATGCGGAGTTTAAACCAGGAACTTACATTTGAAGCTGTGAAAAAGGAATTTGAGCTTCGCAAAGTAGAATTCGGTCCACAGCAAATGCGTACTTTAAAACTGATCGATCAGGACAATCTTTACAGCAATTTAGCATTGCTTCTATCTGATCAGTGCGTGCATACGATTAAGGTGGCTGTTTTTCAGGGAAAGGATCAGATGATTTTTAAAGATCGCCGGGAGTTCAGCGGATCATTAATGAAGCAGATGAATGAAGTGTATGATTTTATTGATTTCCGCAATCAGACCCGTGCGACGATAGAGAAGCTGCAAAGAATTGATGTCAGAGATTACCCGGAAATTGCGGTGAGGGAATCACTTTTAAATCTTCTTGTCCACCGTGATTACTCGTTCAGTGCCAGCGCGTTTATCAGAATTTATGAAGATAGAATTGAGTTTGTTTCTGTTGGCGGGCTGATGCCGGGAATTGAACTGGAAGATATAATGGAGGGAATTTCTGTCTGCAGAAACCAGGATCTTGCAAATGTATTTTATCGGCTTCATCTGATAGAAGCTTATGGTACAGGAATGGAAAAAATTATGAAAGCATATGAA
>DXEY01000005.1 GCA_019114745.1 Candidatus Mediterraneibacter colneyensis
GAAGAAAGCCCGCGCGATGCTCAAAGGAAGCAGCGCTACGGTGGAGAGTATCGCAGAGTCGGTAGGATATCAGAATGTAGAACACTTTAACCGGGTGTTCAAGAAGATGTATAATATTACACCGGTACAGTACCGGAACCGGAAATAAGTTTTTGGTTGTCCATGCGAAGGGGCCTGTGGGGAAAAGTTTTTCCTGCGGGCTCTTTTGTTATAAAAGTAACGAGGATTTTCCGGCTTTTTAATTGAAATTAGAAAACTGCTGTTATATACTAAAATAGGCAGAAATTTTACATTTATTTCTATTATTTCTATAATTTTTAATATGGAGGACTAGAATATGAGCTACAATGCAACAGAAAACTCCGCAGGCAGACGAATTGCCGGACTGCTTGATGAAGGCAGTTTTGTTGAGATCGGGGGAGCTGTCACTGCCAGAAGCACTGATTTCAACCTGACGGAAACCCCGACTCCATCCGACGGTGTCATTACCGGATACGGAGTGATCGATGGGAACCTTGTTTATGTGTACAGCCAGGATGCCGCTGTACTGAACGGTACGATCGGCGAGATGCATGCCAGAAAGATCACCAGGCTTTATGATCTGGCGATGAAGATGGGCGCTCCTGTGATCGGGCTGATCGACTGCGCAGGCCTGCGCCTTCAGGAGTCGACCGATGCGCTGGAGGCTTTTGGCAGTCTCTATTATAAGCAGACGATAGCTTCCGGTGTGGTACCGCAGATCGCCGCTATATTCGGAACCTGCGGAGGCGGTCTCGCACTCGTACCGGGGCTTGCCGACTTTACGTTTATGGAGCAAAAAGACGGCAGACTTTTTGTAAACTCTCCGAACGCGCTGGATGGAAATGACATTTCAAAATGCGATACTGCAAGTGCAGAATATCAGAGCGCAGTTTCAGGGCTTGTAGACGGAATCGGGACTGAGGATGAGATCCTTGCACAGATCCGCTCCCTGATCTGTATGATTCCGGCGAACTATGAAGATGATCTCTCTTATAATGAATGTACGGATGATCTGAACCGTGTCTGCAGGGGAATTGAGACAGCAGTATCTGATCCGGCAGTCCTGCTCTCACAGATTGCGGACGACCAGTTGTTTTATGAGATAAAGAAAGAGTATGCGAAAGAGATGGTAACAGGCTTTATCCGGCTGAACGGAATGACTGTCGGCGCTGTTGCAAACAGAACGGCATTATACGGAGCCGACGGGACAGAGGAAGCCGTTTATGACTGCGCACTCACGGTAGACGGATGTGGAAAGGCGGCTGACTTTGTAAGCTTCTGCGACGCCTTCTCAATCCCGGTTCTCACCCTGACCAATGTAGCCGGGTATGCATCAACCGTGGAATCCGAGAAGAATATGGCAAGAGCAGCCGCCCGTCTCACTTATACATTTGCAAATGCAACCGTGCCGAAAATAAATGTGATCACCGGCAGAGCGTTCGGAAGTGCTTACACAGCCATGAACAGCAAAGCCCTTGGGGCAGATATGGTCTATGCGTGGCCGGATTCCCAGATCGGCATGATGGATGCGGATCTGGCGGCAAATATTATGTATGCCGATGCAGACGCTGCGATGAGAAAGACGAAAGCAGAAGAGTACAGACAGCTTCAGGCAAGTCCGGTATCTGCGGCGAGAAGAGGATATGTAGACGCGATCATCGCTCCGGAAGATACAAGGAAATATGTGATCGGTGCATTTGAAATGCTGTTCACAAAAAGAGACGACCTGCCTGCGAAAAAGCACGGTACGGTTTAGTGAGGTGAGGCGAAGTGAAAAGAAAAATCAGTATATTGGGACTTGTTTTCGCCCTGGTATTTGTATTTACAGGGTGCAGCAGGTCCACGACAGAATATGACCAGGCGGAGCTGGAACAGTATGCCGATTTTATCATCGGAAATTTCAGCGTAATGTCAGAAGAGGATTTTGACAGTTTCTCCGAGATGCCTGAACTGCAGCTTGACCTGATGCTTTTAGAGGCGGGCGTCCCTGTTTCAGGCGAGAATTTCCTGACGATGATGGACGCATGGAAAGCGGGTACCGAAGAGTGCGGAGCGTTTGTCGGAACGGTTTCAGACTATACCGCAGAAGCGGGAAATGACAGTGTTACGCTTTCTGTAGACGCCCAGTACGCAGACAGGGATGCATCGATCGAATTTACATTTGACGAAGAGCTGAATATGGAGAGCCTTACGGTCAGCGCGGTCTATTCTACAGGCGAGATCCTCCAGAAGGCAGGGCTCAACACGCTGCTCGGCATGGGTACGGTATTCATCGTTCTGATCTTTCTGAGTTTTGTGATCTGGCTGTTAAAGTTCATTCCGGTACTTGAGAAGAAACTCCGGAAATCAGCGAAAGAGACAGATATACCGGAAAATACGGCAGTTCCCGATACAGCGCCCGTTGTCCATGAAGAAGGAAATCTTACGGACGACGGCGAGCTTGTGGCGGTGATATCGGCTGCGATCGCAGCATCGGAAGGAACATCGTCAGACGGATTTGTCGTGAGATCGATCAGAAGAAGAAAATCAAATAAATGGTGATCAGGAGGATTTAAGAATGAAAAGCTATACAATTACAGTAAATGGAAATGTCTATGATGTTACAGTAGAAGAAAAAGCGGCGGGAGCAGCTGCCACTGCTCCGGTCCCGTCCCCGGCTCCCGTTCCGAAAGCCGCGCCTGCGCCAAAGGCGGCTCCGAAGGCAGCAAACGCCGGCGCCGGAAAGATCCAGGTAAAAGCCGGAGCAGCAGGAAAAGTATATCAGATCCCGACCTCAGTCGGACAGAGCGTACAGCCGGGCGATGCAGTTGTCATAATCGAAGCAATGAAAATGGAGATTCCTGTTGTCGCGCCGGAAGCCGGGACGATCGCCAGCATAGATGTGGCTGTCGGAGATGCAGTGGAGGCCGGTGCGGTTCTTGCTACGTTGGATTAATGACTACCCGGGAGGTTTGACAAATGGAATATATTTCAAATACACTGGAGAATCTTGTAGAGCAGACCGCATTCCTGAACCTCACATGGGGAAACCTGGTCATGATCGGTGTTGCCTGCATTTTTCTCTATCTGGCAATCAGGCACGGCTTTGAGCCGCTTCTGCTTGTTCCGATCGCTTTCGGCATGCTGCTTGTAAATATCTATCCCGATATTATGGTCAGTCCCGAAGAAGCGTCTAACGGTACAGGCGGACTTCTCTATTATTTTTATCTGCTGGACGAGTGGTCTATCCTGCCTTCTCTGATCTTCCTCGGAGTCGGGGCGATGACGGACTTTGGCCCTCTGATCGCAAATCCGAAGAGCTTTCTCCTCGGCGCGGCGGCACAGTTCGGTATTTTTGCCGCCTATCTCGGAGCTATGGCAATGGGATTTTCAGACCGCGCGGCGGCGGCGATCTCCATCATCGGAGGCGCAGACGGCCCGACATCAATTTTCCTTGCCGGAAAGCTGGAACAGACGGCGATCCTGGGCCCGATCGCAGTTGCGGCATATTCTTACATGTCCCTTGTGCCGATCATACAGCCGCCTATTATGAAACTGCTCACAACAGAGAAAGAGCGGAAGATCAAGATGGAGCAGCTCCGCCCGGTATCCAGGCTGGAGCGTATCCTGTTCCCGATCATTATCACGATCGTAGTATGTATGATCCTTCCTACGACGGCGCCTCTTGTCGGTATGCTGATGCTCGGCAACCTCTTTAAAGAATGCGGCGTGGTAAGGCAGCTTACAGATACAGCGGCAAACGCGCTGATGTATATCGTAGTAATCCTTCTCGGAACATCTGTAGGGGCGACAACAAGCGCTGAGGCATTTCTGAACCTTGACACGATCAAGATCGTGATACTCGGACTGATCGCGTTTGCATTCGGAACCGCAGCAGGAGTCCTGTTCGGAAAACTGATGTGCTGGTTCACAAAAGGAAAGGTCAATCCGCTGATCGGATCTGCCGGCGTTTCGGCAGTTCCTATGGCGGCGAGAGTTTCGCAGAAAGTCGGCGCGGAAGCTGATCCGACGAATTTCCTGCTGATGCATGCAATGGGACCGAATGTTGCCGGCGTGATCGGTACGGCAGTCGTTGCCGGAACCTTTATGGCAATCTTCGGTGTTAAGTAGATATGGAGGACAAACAGATGGCTGAAATAGAAAAGAAACCGGTAAAAATAACAGAAACGATTCTGCGTGACGCGCATCAGTCTCTGATCGCCACCAGAATGACAACGGAGCAGATGCTCCCCATTGTAGATAAGATGGATCAGGTCGGATATCACGCGGTCGAGTGCTGGGGCGGCGCAACGTTTGACGCATCCCTGAGGTTCCTGAAGGAGGATCCGTGGGAGAGGCTCCGCAAATTCCGCGACGGGTTCAGGCACACAAAACTCCAGATGCTGTTCCGCGGGCAGAATATCCTCGGATACCGCCCGTATGCTGATGACGTGGTAGAGTATTTTGTGCAGAAATCCTGCGCAAACGGGATCGATATCATCCGCATCTTCGACTGCCTGAATGATATCCGCAATCTCCAGACAGCGGTAAAGGCTGCCAATAAGGAACATGCGCATGCGCAGGTTGCCATGTCCTATACTCTGGGAGACGCGTATACTCTGGAGTACTGGATGGATCTTGCAAAGAGGATCGAGGAGATGGGGGCGAACTCCATCTGCGTGAAAGATATGGCAGGGCTTCTCTGCCCGTATCAGGCAACAGAGCTTGTGACAGCGCTTAAAGAGGCGGTCAGTATCCCGATCGAGATGCACACGCACTATACGTCAGGCGTTGCGGCGATGACCTATATGAAAGCAGTGGAAGCCGGTGCTGACATTATTGATACTGCGATGTCGCCCTTCGCCCTTGGCACGTCCCAGCCGGCGACTGAAGTCATGGTGGAGACATTTAAGGGCACTCCTTACGATACCGGGCTGGATCAGAACCTTCTCTCCGAGATCGCTGATTACTTCCGTCCGATCCGTGACGATGCGTTAAAGAGCGGACTGCTGAATCCGACGAACTTAGGGGTAAATATTAAGACATTGCTCTACCAGGTGCCGGGAGGAATGCTCTCGAACCTGACATCCCAGCTCAAAGAGCAGGGGGCAGAAGACAGATTTTACGATGTGCTTGAGGAAGTACCGCGTGTACGGAAAGATCTGGGCGAGCCTCCGCTCGTAACTCCTTCCTCTCAGATCGTCGGCACCCAGGCAGTGCTCAATGTACTCATGGGCGAGCGCTACAAAGTCGCCACGAAAGAGACAAAGGACATCCTGGCCGGCAAGTACGGCGCAACGGTAAAACCGGTCAACGCCGAGCTCCAGAAAAAGATCCTCGGGGAAGACGCAGAGATCATCACCTGCCGTCCGGCAGACCTGATCCCGAACGAGCTCGATACGCTCCGGGCAGAGTGCGAGCGCTGGATCCGGCAGGATGAAGATGTGCTCACCTATGCACTGTTCCCGCAGGTGGCAGTAGAATTTTTCAAATACAGGGAGGCGCAGCAGACGAAGATCGATCCTTCGGCTGCCGACACAGAAAACGGAGCCTACCCGGTATAATACCAGGTTTGAGAACACAGCAGGGCTGACCCTTCCTGATCAGCCCTGCGTTTTTTGTTTGTACTCCTGGCATTTTAGTGGTATCATAAGAAAGCGAATTGAAAAAATAGAGTCAGATCCTTAAGGAAATCTATGGATATTATATCTGCAGGAGGAAACGGCTATGGACATAACTGAGCGCCTTTTCGCGCTTCGGGCAGAAATGGAACGTGAGAAGATCGATATTTATATTGTACCTTCCGACGACAGCCATCAGAGTGAATACGTGGGAGAGCATTTTAAAGCGCGGCAGTTCATTACCGGTTTTACCGGCTCTGCCGGGACAGCAGTCATCACAGCAGGGGAAGCCGGGCTTTGGACGGACGGCCGCTATTTTATCCAGGCGGAAAACGAACTTGGCGGGAGTGGGATCACACTGTACAGATCCGGAGAGCCCGGCGTTGAGTCTCTCGAAACGTTCCTGGAGAAAAAGCTTCCGGCAGGCGGCGTGATCGGGTTTGACGGACGCACAGCAGGCGTGACGGAAGGAAAGCGCTATTCTGATATTGCAAAAAAGAAGAACGGAAGCATCCGGTACGATACAGACCTGATCGGAAGGATATGGAACGACCGCCCTCCACTTTCCAGAGAGAAAGCATTTCATCTGGAGGAGAAATATTCCGGGGAGAGCACCGCTTCCAAATTGGAGCGGGTACGCCGGGAGATGGATCGTGCGGGAGCGGATATCCATCTGCTTTCCAGTCTGGACGATATCGCCTGGCTGCTCAATATCCGGGGGAATGACATTCCCTGCTGTCCCCTTGTGCTGTCTTATCTGCTGCTGTACCGGGAACACGCGGTGCTCTATACAGATCCGGCAAAGTTCTCCGGCGGACTGGCAGAAATCCTGAGGGAAGACAAGGTGGAGCTCCGCCCATATGAGGCGGTCTACAGTGATGTCTGCCGGATGGAACACGGAGTATCCGTCCTCCTCGATCCTGACCGGGTCAACTATACTCTGTACAAGAGCATCCCGGAGGATGTGACGGTCATTGAGCTGGAGAACCCGGAGATCCTGATGAAATCAAGGAAGAATGATGTGGAGGCAGCCAATATCAGGCGCGCCCATCTCAAAGACGCCGTCGCCCACACAAAGTTCATGTACTGGCTGAAACGTGTAGTGGAACATTCCAAAGACCAGATCATCACAGATCCTGAACCGGGGGAGGCGGTTACAGAGATTTCCGCTTCTGACAGGCTGGAGTCGCTGCGCTCAGAGCAGGAAGGATATCTGTGCCCGAGCTTTGAACCGATCAGTGCATTTGGGGAACATGGAGCCATCGTACACTACAGCGCCTCCCCGGAGAGCAATGCTGTTCTCCGAAAAGGAAAGATGCTTCTGACAGACACCGGCGGTCACTATATGGAAGGGTCCACCGATATCACGCGAACCGTCGCCCTCGGAGAGATCCCGCAGAAGGAAAAAGAGGACTTTACCCTGACTACGCGCGCGATGCTGCGCCTGATGAACACATGCTTTTTACACGGATGCAGCGGGGCAGGGCTGGACTGTATCGCAAGAGAAGTCTTCTGGAAGGAAAAAGTAAATTACAACCATGGTACGGGCCACGGAGTCGGATATCTTCTGAATGTCCACGAAGCTCCCATTAATTTCCGCTGGAAGGAAGGGAAAGCTCCCGCGCCGGTACTGGAAAAAAATATGGT
>DXEY01000060.1 GCA_019114745.1 Candidatus Mediterraneibacter colneyensis
TGCAATTGATATGCCCTGTGATACTAAAGCTTGAACGATGCATGCTGCGATTCGTCAGTTTATGGGATTATTATGGCTCCGTCATTGTTCAGGCAATGATGGAGTTTTTTTGTAAACAAAAGGAGGTGAGGTTATGGACTCTGGTGCCAGTTGCCACATATGCAGACTGAGAATGACAAAACAGATAAAGAGAGGTAATGATTATGAACAAAGAGATTTTTGTAAAACTTCTCCGGCAGCGTCAGTACAAAGCTGTGAGGAGTATTCTGGATGTCATGAACGAGGTGGACATAGCCTCACTGCTCTCGGAATTAGATGACAGGGAGCTCGCTCTTGCTTTCCGGCTGATCCCGAAAGATAAGGCGGCTGAAGTATTTGCCAATATGGAGAGCGGTATGCAGACTTATCTGGTGGAAATGTTCTCTGAAAAAGAGCTGAAAGAACTGCTGGACGACTTGTATATGGATGATACGGTAGACTTGTTGGAGGAACTTCCCGCCAATCTGGTCAACCGCATCCTCGACACAGTCAGTACTGCTGACCGCGCGCTGATCAACCAGCTCCTGAACTACCCGGAGGACAGCGCAGGGAGCCTCATGACAACAGAATATGTTGATATCCGGGAAAATATGACGGTAGCCCAGGCAATGGCGCATATTAAGGAGACCGGCATCCACAAGGAGACGATCTATACCTGCTATGTAACAGAGCGCAGGAAACTGATCGGCATCGTCAGCGCAAAAGACCTGATGACGACAGACGACAATGTACAGATCAAAGATCTGATGGAAAAAGAGATCATTTCAGTGAATACACATACGGACAGGGAAGATGTTGCACGGCTGTTCACAAAATACGACTTTCTCGCCATACCTGTCCTGGACGCAGACGGTCTTATGGTCGGCATCGTCACATTCGACGATGCGATGGATGTTATGGTGGAAGAAGCGACCGAAGATATCACAAAGATGGCCGCCATCAACCCCAGCGAAAAAACTTATTTTGAGACATCTGTATTTTCCCACGCAAAAAACCGGATCCCCTGGCTGCTGATCCTGATGTTCACATCCATTATCACCGGGACGATCATTACAAGATATGAAGACGCGTTCGCGGCAATCCCGCTTCTCGTGTCCTTTATTCCGATGCTGATGGACACAGGAGGCAACTGCGGCTCCCAGAGTTCCACGCTGATCATACGCGGGCTGGCGCTGTCGCAGATCCGCTTCCGGGATATTTTCCGGGTCATTTTCAAAGAGTTCCGCATCTCTCTGATCGTAGGAGCTGTACTCGCCGTTACAAACGGCATCCGTATCATGATCCAATATGATAACCCGGAACTTGCCGTCGTCATCGCCCTGTCGCTGATCGGTACCGTAGTCATTTCAAAGCTGATCGGCTGTATGCTGCCGCTTCTGGCAAGTAAGGTCCGCCTTGATCCGGCGATCATGGCTTCTCCGCTGATCACAACGCTGGTGGACATCTTCTCGATATTGATCTATTTTAATATCGCGACCATACTGTTTGACTTATAAATATAGCGGATATATCACAAAAGAGAGGGGCATCTGGCCGGGTTTGCCAGATGCCCCTCTCTTTTATACTGCATATCACGCAAAATAATTTCTGCCTATTTGTGCCAGATCCTTGCGCCGTAGTTCTCTTCGAGGATCTGATTGAACTCTCTTCCTCCGTCAATATTGGCGCTTTTGAATACCGGCGGCTCATATCCTTTCCCGACCATGTCTCTGATCGCTTCATACATCGTCTGCTGGAGCAGCAGGCATGTCGCGAAGGAAGATGTCCCGCACACTTTTGTGTCCAGCCCTTCGATATCCAGGGCCGCGTCGCCAAACTGCGACTGGTTGTCCAGCACTACATCCGCGAACTCATACAGAAGTTTTCCTGAAGAGTGGCGGGAAGTAGAAGATTTGGAAATGTCAAGCGCCGTAACAACGATCAGCGGATTTCCTTTTTTCTTGATATAATCCGCCATCTCGATGCTCATAGGATTCCTTCCGGAATTTGAGATGAGGACAAAGATATCATTGGGCTGGATATCTACTTTACGCATAATGAAATACGCATTTCCCTCCACGCTCTCGAACTCACTGTACTGTGTCTCTCCGATCAGCTTTGAGGGGATCAGCCCTCCGGCGCGTCCGCACACCTCGATCGCTCCTGCATAGGAATGTCCGCTTCCGTATGCCTGGAGAATACCTCCGTTCCGGATCGATTCTGAGATGAGCACCGCCGCTTTGTGGATGTTCTCCTGCTGGGTGTTCTCCAGCTTTTCCATGATTTCTCTTGCCTTATCAAAAAATTCAAGTCCCATAGTCTTTCTCCTTAAGTCTGCTTTGCTGAGATTTGAAAAAGAAGAGCCAGTCTTCTTCAATGACCCGCTCTTCTTTTGATTCATTACATCTTTAATTAGCCGAGGATTCCAAGTGCGTACAGAATGACAGACAGTACCATTACGAGGATGATCGCTTTGGTAGAAGTCATCTTCTTTCTGCCGAGCAGCCAGTAGATAAATGCTACAACTGCCGCCGGAACAAGACACGGCATAATCTGGTCTAAGATCTCCTGACCGCTTACTGTGATCTCGCCGCTTGTAAAGCTGGCTGTTACATTCGCTTTGACAACGGTTGATACAAGAGCGCCGACTACTGTGACACCGAGAAGTGTAGCTGCCGCTGTGAGGGCATCCAGTTTGTCTTTTGCGGATGTGATGATCTTTGCACCTTCGCGGTAGCCGATGCCTGCTGTAAAGTATCTCAGGCAGAGGATCGCGATGTTTACGATCAGCCAGATAACAGCTCCGGCGATATTGCCGTCCTGTGCCATGTATGCTGCGATCGAACCGAAGATTGTCGGGAAGAGCACACCGAACAGTGTGTCGCCCACGCCGGCGAACGGTCCCATAAGACCTGTCTTAAGACCTTTTACAGTCTCTTTTGCCTTGTAGCCTTCTGCTTCCTCTGTTGCTGCGTCGATACCGCAGATAAAACCGCCCATGTGAGGAGTTGTATTGAAGAACTGTACATGCGTCTTCATCATTTCCTTCTGCTCTTCCGGGTCTTTATAAAGCTTGCGGATGATCGGGAGCATTGCCCAGAGATATCCGACCGCCATCTGTTTTTCATAGTTCCATGTGATCTGAGAACCCATGATCCAGCGTTTGCTGACGCTGCTTATATCCTTTTTTGTGAGTTTTGTCTCATTAGTCTTCATATTCTCCATCTATAAGTCCCTCCTGTGAACCACCAGCATTTGCTGCGACTACTACCTGATTTCCATTGATATTCTTCTTAAACTCAAGAACTGCCATTGCAACACCGAAGATTGCAACACCTACCATCGGAACTGACAGATATGCTGCCAGGAAGAATCCGAGAAGCAGGAAAGAGATGTACTTCTTAACCGGCAGGTAACGAAGAAGGATCGCGATACCAACTGCCGGAAGCAGTCCGCCTGCTACGCTTAAGCCTCCTGTCAGCCAGTCCGGCATGTAGTTTACAAGCGCGTTTACGATGTCCTCGCCGAAGATCAGCATGATAAAGATCGGGAGCGCTCTGGAAAGTCCCCACGGGATCATACCGAGCCATGTGTTGCGCACGATTGCTTTGTGATCCATTCTCTCGATCGCAGCTTCAATCCTCTTTGCAAAGAATACGTTACAGAAACGTGCCAGCACGTCCAGGTTGACCATGAGAAGTCCGACCGGTACGGCAAGACCGATACCAAAATCCACACCCTGTCCGGATGTCACTGCGAATACTGTACCGATGATAGCTCCTGTCAGGTAGTCCGGCATAGAGGATCCGCCGTATGTTCCGACACCGAGTACCATCAACTGAAGAGTTGCTCCAACGGCGAGACCCGTTGTGAGGTCTCCCATAATGATGCCGGCAAGGATACCGGCAAACAGCGGTTTACCATCGAAGATCGCCGTTGAAAGGCTGTCCCAAATAAGGATCATTGATAAGATCGTAAGTGCAATAATCTGCCATAACTGTATTTCCATACTTTTTTAGCCTCCTTTTACCTAATTCAGATAAGACTTGAATGTCTTTTTCTCGTCATTCGGAACCATCTGAGCATATACCTGTACGCCTTTTTTCTCGATGCTCTCAATCTCTGCGATCTCTTCCGGAGTACAGTAGACAGATTTTTTAATCTGTTTCCTTCCCTCTTTCTCTCCCATGTTTCCGATATTTACTTCCTTTACTTTCAGGCCTGCGTCGATCATGCGGCTGATCGTTTTCGGCTTATTGACAATCAGGAATACTCTCTGGCCGCTGTAGCGCCCCTCGTTCAGACGTTTTGCGGCATTGTCTACTGAAAGGATGCTCAGATGCACGCCTGACGGAACCGCAGCCTTTAATGCTTCCACTCCGATCGCATCTTTCAGCACGTCGTCGTCTGCAACAATGATACGGTCTGCCTGAAGCGTACGTGTCCAGTAAGTTGCCACCTGTCCGTGGATCAGTCTCTCATCCAGACGGAAATTGACGATTCCGTTTTTCTCTACCGGCTCTGCCGGTGCTTTCGCCTGCGCCTTTTTCTCATCCTTTTTCACAGATGCATTTCCGAAGATCTCTCCTGTCTGCGCCATAGCGTCAGCAAGGCTTTCTCCGGAATTGATCAGTACAAGAAGCTGCTGGCACAGACCGGCTGTAAGCTGGATGTTCTTATGCTCTGCTGTGATCCTCATAGCCGCATTGTACGGAGTGCCTCCCGGAAGATCGGCGATGATCGCCGCACAGTCGTCAGCACCTTTCTCAGCAAGGATCTCTTCGTATTTCTGTTCGACAGCCTCTTTGGTCATGTCTTCTGTAAATGTAACAGGTACAAATGACGGAGCTTCGCCTGTGATCATCTCACAGCTTGATTTACAGCCTTCCGCATAGGTACCGTGTCCGGCAATAATGTAATACATGTGTTAGTCCTCCTGTTCTTTCAGGATAAACTCGATCACCGGCACGACCACGTCCGGCTTCTGTACCGGAAGTGTGAGGAGCAGCGCTTTGTCCTCGAATTTATCCTTGATATGAATCTCGGTTACTTCCAGGTTCAGGTCTTTGTGGGATTTTCTCTTTCCTGACAGTCCCTCATCCTGGATATATTTGATCTCAGAGTGGTCGTTGAGAAGCTGTGCATACTCGACCTCTCCTCCCAGACCGTTGATCAGCAGTGAGCGGTACGGCCAGGAGAACAGATGGAGATACAGGTGATTTCCTCTCTGCGTGAATCTCGCGTCTGCCGGAGCCTCGTAATCACTCGGCCCGCATCCGTAAATGGATTCACTGTGGAGTCTCATCCAGTCTCTGACATCATCCATGATCTTCATCGTGCGGCTGTCGATCTCCCCACGTCCGTTCGGTCCGATATTCAGGAGCATATTGCCGCCTTTTGATACGGTATCGATCAGGAGCTTCACTACCATCTCGGATGACTTCCAGTTCATATTATCGCGGTCATATCCCCAGCTGTTGTTCAGTGTCTGGCATGCCTCCCAGACGATCGGCTTCCCGCCTTTATCCGCCTTTGAGCTTCTCTGGTACTGTTCCGGAGTTCCTACGCCCCGTCCGAGTCCCAGCCTGTCATTGATGATGATGTCCGGCTGAAGAGAAAGGATCATTTTCTCCAGCTCTTCCGAGCCCCAGTCGTCCTTTCCTTTTCCTACGGAATCGCCCCAGTCACGCTGCGGATATGAGAAGTCAAACCAGAGATAGTCAATCTTGCCGTAGTTAGTAAGAAGTTCTCTTACCTGACCGTGCATAAACTTTCTGTATGACTCCATATCGCCCGGATGGCTCTCAATATAGTCTTTGTTGTTCCTCTCCGGGTGGTATCCGTCAACGAGGAAATCCGGATGATACCAGTCAAGCAGCGAAAAATAAATCCCGACTTTGAGTCCTTCTGCGCGGAACGCCTCGATATATTCCTTTACAAGATCTCTTCCGAACTTTGTGTTCGTGATCTTATAGTCGGAAAGCTGCGTATCCCAGAGAGCGAAGCCCTCGTGGTGTTTTGCAGTGAGCACCGCGTATCTGAATCCCGCTTCCTTCGCCATCCTCGCCCACTTCTTCGCATCGAACAGATCCGGATTAAAATTATCAAAGTATTTCTTATATCCGTCTACTCCGATCTGCTCCAGTGTCATTACCCACTCATGTCTGGCTGCTACCGAGAACAGTCCGAAATGGATAAACATTCCGAAGCGGTCATGGATGAACCAGTCCGGATCTCCGTAGTTTTCCGGCCACTCATAAATGTCCTTACATTTCATCCTTTTACTTCCTTTCTGTTTCATTTGCTATGCAT
>DXEY01000061.1 GCA_019114745.1 Candidatus Mediterraneibacter colneyensis
AAAGCCGCCTGCTCTCTACTATAAAGAACAAACGACCGTTTGCAAAATCTATCCATATTCACTTATTCATAAACAGAGTTTGCCTGTTTCTTCTGCTGATAACTTATGATAATTTGGGGGAAGATACACTCAATCATATTCAAATTTAGAGGATAGCGTTATCCCCCAAAAAGAAACGGTACGCAAACTTCTCCCGTTCATTTCAGAAGAAAGAGGCGAAGTTTCACATGGCATTTGGGGGATAGCCTTCCCCCAACTCTTCCCCCAAAAATCCCCCAAATTTGCCCGTAAAAAGCGATAATTTATGATACTTTACGGATTCGCTCCGGAACACAAAAAAGCCCTTGAAAATGCCCATTTTACGGGATTTTCAAGGGCTTCAAGCACCTTTGGTTTTAGGAAATTACATGCCCATCTGTTTTGCGACTTCCTCTGCGAAGTTCTCCTCTTTCTTCTCGATACCTTCGCCGGTCTCGAAACGGATAAACTTCGTAACTGTTACTTTTGCGTTGTTCTCTTTCGCAACTTTGTCTACATACTTCGCAACTGTCAGGTCGCTGTCCTGTACGTATACCTGGTCGAGCAGGCAGATCTCTTTCATCTCTTTGTTGAGACGTCCGATGATCATCTTCTCGATGATATTGTCCGGTTTCTCCGGATTCTCTTTCTTCGCCTGAGCGAGAAGGATCTCTTTCTCGTGATCCATGTACTCCTGGGAAACTTCATCACGGGATACATATTTCGGAGACATAGCTGCTACCTGCATAGCTACGTTCTTCAGGCATGTTTTGATCTCATCGTTTACAACGTCTGTATCAGCTACTACGAGGACACCGATACGTCCGCCGCCGTGGATATAGGATACAACGCATCCGTTCTCCGCGTTTACTCTCTCAAATCTTCTGATGTTCAGGTTCTCTCCGATCACTGCGATCTTCTCAACGAGAGCGTCTTTTACAGTCTTGGATGTATCTGCTGCCCACGCCTCTGCCATGAATGTGTCCATGTCAGCCGGATCGCTGTCAGCAACCTGATTTACAACAGCTTCTACAAAGCCCTGGAACTCATCGTTCTTAGCAACGAAGTCTGTCTCTGAGTTGACCTCAACGATTGCTGCGACCTTGTCGTCTCTTACAACAGTCTTAACGATACCCTCAGCAGCGATTCTTCCGGCCTTTTTCTCAGCCTTTGCCTGTCCGTTCTTTCTAAGGAACTCAACAGCAGCATCCATATCGCCGTTTGTCTCTGTAAGGGCTTTCTTGCAGTCCATCATGCCTGCGCCTGTCATTTCTCTTAACTCTTTTACCATTCCTGCTGTGATTGCCATGATAAATTCCTCCATTAAATCAGATATTACTCTTCTACAACCTCTTCGATGTCTTCTGCTGTCTCTTCTACAGCCTCTTCCTCATAGTAGTCGTCCTCTGCGTCTGCAGCCGCGCCCTGGTTTGCCTCGATGACAGCGTCAGCCATCTTGGAAACGATCAGTTTTACGGCTCTGATCGCATCGTCGTTACCCGGGATCACATAGTCCAGCTCTTCCGGATCACAGTTTGTATCGCAGATACCGATCAGTGTGATTCCCAGTGTGTGAGCTTCCTGTACGCAGATACGCTCTTTCTTCGGGTCAACTACGAAGATCGCATCCGGCAGTCTCTTCATATCTTTGATACCGCCAAGGTTCTTCTCAAGTTTTGCCCACTCTTTTTTCAGTGCGATAACTTCTTTCTTCGGAAGTACGTCGAATGTTCCGTCCTCTGACATAGCCTCGATCTCTTTGAGACGTTTTACACGGCTCTGGATCGTCTTGAAGTTTGTGAGCATACCGCCCAGCCATCTCTCGTTTACATAGAACATACCGCAGCGCTCTGCCTCAGTTCTGATCGCATCCTGAGCCTGTTTCTTTGTTCCTACGAAAAGGATCGTGCCGCCCTCAGCAGCGATGTCAGAAACGGCTTTATATGCATCGTCTACCATTCCTACAGATTTCTGCAGGTCGATGATGTAAATACCATTTCTCTCTGTGTAGATGTACGGAGCCATTTTCGGGTTCCATCTTCTTGTCTGGTGTCCGAAGTGTACACCTGCTTCTAAAAGCTGTTTCATTGAAATAACACTCATGTTTCTTTCCTCCATTTGGTTTTGATCTTCCGTATGTTTGTTCCCTGAGACCGTCCGGTTTCCCGGCTGCGGCACCGTCAGAGAAAACCGCATACGTGTTTTTTTGCAACATTCGTAGTATATCACAGAAAAATGCGCTTTGCAAGGAGTATTTCACCGTCTCCCCGCATATCTCCTGATAATCTCCGCCACACTGCCCAAATACCCGGAACCGAATAAGTTCAGATGGTTCAGAAGATGATACAGGTCATAAATCCCTCTTCTTTCGGAATATCCTTTTCTGTCAACCGGATTGACCTCATGGTATGCCCCGTAAAATGCATCCGGCAGGCTTCCGAACAACCGGGTCATTGCCAGATCTGCCTCAAAGTCGCCCACATAGACCGCCGGATCTATGAGCCATGCCTTCCCGTCCGATCCGCACAGTACATTTCCGCCCCACAGATCACCGTGGAGCAGGGAGGGAAATTCCGGCTCCCTCAAATAAGAATCCAGATGTTCCAGCAGCCAGTCCGCCTGTTTCCGAAGGGAGAGATCCAGATACCGCTGTGCCATCGTGATCTGCGGCAGAAGCCGGCACTCCCGGTAAAAATCAGCCCATTTCTGTCCCGGCTTGTTCTTCTGGGGGCTGGCGCCGATATAGTTATCTTCCGAAAACCCATATTTTCCTTCCTGTTCCCCCGGTCTTGTAAACGGCATGCACTTTGCCCGGTGCATCATGGCAAGCTCCCGCCCGAATGTCTCCCAATATGAGCCGGTACGGGGCGCGCTCTCAATATATTCCAGCGCAAGAAAGGAAACTCCTCTCTGTTTGTCGGTTCCCATTCCCAGGATTTGCGGGATCCCGATCGTTCCGGTCTCTCTCAATGCCTCCAGCCCATTTGCCTCTGCCCGGAAAAACCCGGCGTTCCCGATGGAATTTGTTTTTGCGAATATACAGTCTCCGGAAGAGAGGGGCAGCCGGTATGCGTCGTTAATATCTCCTCCGTATACCCGGTCTGCCCGTACAATGGAAACTTGCTCTCCATATACAGACTTTACTGTCTCCTCCAGAGAACAGAAGGTCTTTCCCGTCTCTTCTTTATTCATCGCCTCACCTCCCGGCTGCCGTCCGGCGGATGATCTCTTCTGCTTCCGCAAGGCTCACCCCGTTTTCTTCGGTTCTTCCGATCACGACAAGTACGGCTCCCGCCTTTTCCGCCGCTTCTTCTTTCTCCTCAAAGCCTCCCGCCTGCCCGGATTGCTTTGTTACAAAACAGGCAGCTTCCGTCTGATGCAGGAGCGCCAGATTCATCTCCGCAGAAAACGGACCCTGCATGGCGATCAGATGCTTCCCCTCAAACCCGAGGGCTGTGCTTTCCTCTACCGCCGCCCGGGTCGACAGGACGCGGGCATAGCATCTTTCCCTGTAATCCGGGATTGAAGTATACAGGGAGAGTTCCTTGCTCCCGGTAGCGATCAGGATATTGCCCTCCGTCTTTTTCAGATACTCCACTGCCTCCCGCACGGATTTTACATATATGATGCTCTCCCGTCCGCCCGGGGCTTCATTTTTCCCGCCGGTTTCCTTAGCTGCGGGCTTCCGCACGCATCGCACATATCTGGTCTTTCCCTCTTCGCACGCCTTTTGGATGTTCTCCGTCACTTCCCGTGCAAAGGGATGGGTAGCGTCGATAACAAGGCTGATCTGGTTTTCTTCTATAAATTCCCTCATCTGCCCCTGATCCATCCGTCCGGTATGGACAGAGATCCCTTCCAGTTCATTTAAAATACTTTTCCCGTAATCTGTAGCAACGCTCACATAACACCGGAACGGCTGTCCTTTGCCGCTCGCTTCCGTCCCGCCGTCAGTATTGCGCAGAGCGCGGGCGGCATATTCTGCCAGCAGCCTTCCTTCTGTTGTCCCCGCAAATATCAGTATTCCCGGAGATTTCCCGTCTTTTCCCATATATCTTCTCCTCATCCGCGATCGTCTGAAACCTGATCTGCCGGTATCAAAACACTTAAATATTGTATCACGCAGAAGATAATCTGTAAATTTAACTGATTATTTTGCTATTTCTTAGAAATTTTATTATTTTTTTACCAAAAAATTATTTTTTCCGAATTTTTTCTTGATTTTTGTTTTCTTA
>DXEY01000062.1 GCA_019114745.1 Candidatus Mediterraneibacter colneyensis
AACGCCGTCGCCAATCTCGATGATCGACACATCGAAAGTACCGCCGCCCAGATCATATACCATGATCTTCTGCTCTTTCTCATTGTCAAGTCCGTATGCCAGAGCAGCCGCCGTAGGCTCGTTGATGATACGTTTTACATCAAGTCCTGCGATCTTGCCGGCATCTTTTGTAGCCTGGCGCTGTGCGTCGTTGAAATAAGCCGGAACTGTGATAACCGCCTCTGTCACTTTCTCACCAAGGTATCCTTCTGCGTCTGCTTTCAGTTTCTGAAGGATCATTGCGGAGATCTCCTGCGGAGAATATTTCTTTCCGTCAATGTCTACCTTGTAATCTGTACCCATCTCTCTCTTGATCGAAGAGATCGTTCTGTTTGCGTTTGTTACAGCCTGACGTTTCGCCGGCTCGCCTACCAGACGCTCGCCTGTCTTTGTGAACGCCACGACTGACGGTGTTGTTCTGGCACCCTCTGTGTTTGCGATGACTGTCGGCTGGCCGCCTTCCATAACAGCCACGCAGCTGTTCGTCGTACCAAGGTCAATACCAATTATTTTTCCCATAGTAATGCTCCTCCTTAAATGATTGATTTTATATTGCTAAAATTGTGAAATGCCTAATTTGCAACTTTTACCATGCTGTGTCTCACCACGCTGTCACGGTACGTATAGCCCTTCTGAAATTCCTCTGCGATAATATTCTCACCGAGTTCTTCGTCCTCCACATGCATCACGGCATTGTGAAAATCCGGGTTAAATTCCTGTCCCACTGCCTCGATCGGCTTTACGCCGATCCCTTCAAGTGTGGTCATAAGCTGTTTATAGATCTTTTCCATACCCTCTGCAAAAGGTGTACTCTTCTCTTCCTCGGACATTGAGGATAATCCTCTCTCAAAATTGTCCACCACCGGAAGGATCTTTTCTATGATATCTTTCGCACCTATCTCGTACATCTGGGATTTTTCCTTCTCCGTACGCTTGCGGAAGTTATCAAACTCTGCCATCTGACGGGTCAGCCGATCTGTCAGTTCATCGATCTTCTCGTCTTTTTTATCTTTCTTATTCTTCTTTCCGAAGAGTTTCTTTTTCTCCGGCTTTTCTCCCGGTTCTTCTCCGGATTCCTCCTGCTCTGCTTCGGTTTCCGCTGTCTCCTCCTCGGAAACAGCTTCCTCAGTACCGGCTTTTTCGGTACCCGCGTCCTGTTCCTCCGCAGCGGCATCTTTTCCGGCTTCTGCTTCCTCAGCCCCGGCTGCTCTTGCCTTTGCCTCTTCGACAGCCTCTTTTACCATATCTTCTTTGCTCATATTGTCACTCACCAGCTTTCCACCTTCCTATTCTTTCGGATTTTTATTGTATATCGCATCCAGCTCTCCCTGCAGAGTTTTCAGCGTCTTCATGACATGTTCATAATCCATCCGCTTCGGTCCGATGATGCCGATGGTTCCTTTCATCCCTTCTCCAAGTTCATATGTGGCTGTGACCACACTGCAGTCTTTCATATTCTTTACCGGCGCTTCATCGCCGATATAAACCTGGATCGCATGATCATTCTCACTGGCAAGGGTCTCTGTAACCAGCTCCTCGAGCTGCTGTTTCTCTTCAAATGCACTGATGATCTCCTGTGCGCTCTGCTTGTCGCTCAACTCAGGATATTTGAAGATATTCGTCGTACCACTTGTGTAGATCTTCATATCATCCTCTACGTGGATGATCTCCGCCACTGCGTCAAGTACGTGGCCGATCACTGTGCTGTGGATGCCTGCCTGTTCCTTAAGCCTTGCGATCAGCCCCAGCGTGATCTGGTCGATCGACATCCCGTTCAGCGTCGTATTCAGCAGCATATTCAGCTTCAGCAGCGTTTCATTACTTAGTGTTTCACCGACTTCAATGATCTTATTCTTGATCACATTGCCGCCGAGCACGATTACCGCCACCACCTGTTCCTCATCGACCTGCGAGAGCTGGATAAATTTCAGTGTATTCCGGCTGTTGACCGGCGCCGAGACCATGGTCGCATAATTTGTATTTGAGGCAAGCACTCTGGCGGCCTGCTGCAATACTTTTTCGACTTTATCGGCTTTCTGGAGCATCGCATCCTCACGTTCTGAAATCTCATGCTCCTTCTCTTCCATCAGCATATCCACGTATAAGCGGTAGCCTTTATCCGACGGAATCCTGCCCGCCGATGTATGCGGCTGGAAAATGTATCCCAGATCCTCCAGGTCAGCCATCTCATTTCGGATCGTCGCGGAACTCAGGTTCAGTTCCGTATATTTTGAAAGGGTACGCGAGCCGACCGGTTCGCCGGTCTCAAGGTAGTTCTGTATAATGGCTTTCAATATAATAAGTTTTCTTTCACTTAATGTAGCATCTGCCGCCATTACCTCTCCTCCTTTCCCGCTATTAGCACTCCCTTGTTTTGAGTGCTAACATCTTTCGTATATTAAGATAGCACTCACATTTCCGTTTGTCAACCATGTTTATACATTTTTTATTGAAATCGGCTTCCTCTAAAAAATAAATTCGGCAAACACATAATTGCTGATATCGATTCCCCGCTCTGTAAGACGTATCCTGCCTCCGCAGACTTCCAGCAGACCCTGACGTTCCAGATTCCGGATCTGTTCACCATACACTTCGGAGAGAGTTTTCCCGAATTTTCGTCCAAAGTCTTCCGGAGAGATTCCCTCCGTCTTCCTGAGGCCCAGAAACATAAATTCTTCCATCTGATCCCGGACTGTCAGGAGCTCTGTCTCTCCACCGGCATGTCCGTCCAGATACAGTCCCATATCTCTTGTGTTGGAAAATCGTTTCTCTCCGATCAGGGACGCCGCGCCAAGCCCAAGCCCCAGATACTCTTTCCGCTCCCAGTATCCGAGATTATGCCGGCACTCATATCCCGGGCGCGCGTAATTGGATATCTCATACCTGTGATAGCCATAGCCGGAAAGAATCTTCTCTGTCGCTTTATAGATCTCCCGCTCCGTATCTTCATCGGGAAGCGGCGGCCACTGCTGCCCTCCGTCCCCGCGCGATCTGCTTCCATCCCCGCCGTAGCGCTCATAAAACAGGGTTCCCTCTTCCACGATCAGACTGTATGCCGAAATATGTTCGGGCCGGAGTTCTGCCGCCGTACACAGCGTACGGCTCCAGCTTTCCACAGTTTGCCCGGGAACCGCTGAGATCAGGTCGATATTCACGTTTTCAAATCCTGTCCGGCGGACAAGATCCCAGGAATACAGAAAATCTTCATATGTGTGGATGCGCCCGAGCATTTTCAGTTCCCCGCTGCTGACAGACTGAAGTCCGATGCTCAGGCGGTTGATCCCGCACGCCTTCCACGCTTTTGTCTTGTCCTCCGTCACAGTGCCCGGGTTTACTTCCATAGTAATCTCCGCATCGTCCCGCAATACGAAATTCTTCCGCAGCTCACGAAAAATGCGGGCGGTGTCCTCCCCTTCCAGAATGGAAGGGGTGCCGCCGCCCACAAATACCGTACTTACCTCATAACCGCAGTATTCACTTCCCCGCCTGCAGATCTCCCGGATAAGGGCATCAACATACGACGCTCTCTCCTGTTCTCCCGCCGGACCGGAAAGGAAATCACAGTATGCACATTTCTTTACGCAGAATGGAATATGCACGTATAATTCTAACTCTTTTTTAATCATCATCCAGTTTCAGAACGCTCATGAACGCCTTCTGCGGAATCTCTACGTTTCCGACCTGGCGCATGCGCTTCTTCCCTTCCTTCTGTTTCTCGAGCAGTTTCTTTTTACGCGAGATATCGCCTCCATAGCATTTTGCCAGCACGTCTTTGCGCATTGCCTTCACCGTCTCCCTGGCAATGATCTTACTGCCGATAGCCGCCTGGATCGGAATCTCAAAAAGCTGTCTTGGGATCTCCGCTTTGAGCTTCTCACACATGCGGCGGCCCCTGTCGTATGCACTGCCGGCAAACACGATAAATGAGAGCGCGTCTACTTCCTCCTTATTAATAAGGATATCCAGTTTTACAAGTTCAGAGCGCTGATAGCCGAGCATCTCATAATCGAAGGACGCATAGCCCCTGGATCTCGATTTGAGCGCATCAAAGAAATCATAGATGATTTCGTTGAGAGGCAGATGATAGTGAAGGACTGCCCGTTTTTCCTCGATATATTCCATACTCTGATAAATGCCCCGCCTTTCCTGGCACAGATCCATGATCGCCCCGATATACTCGGAGGTCACCATGATCTCCGCTTTTACCATAGGCTCTTCCATGTATTCGATCTCCGCCTGGTCCGGCATATTGGTCGGGTTCGTCAGATCAATAACTTCGCCGTTTGTCTTGTGAATCTTATAGATAACGCTGGGCGCTGTGGTCACAAGGTCAAGATTATATTCTCTCTCAAGCCGCTCCTGGATGATCTCCAGATGGAGAAGGCCGAGGAAGCCGCAACGGAACCCGAAGCCGAGCGCCACCGAAGTCTCTGCCTCAAACTGGAGCGCAGCGTCGTTGAGCTGCAGTTTTTCCAGTGCGTCTCTCAGATCCGGATACTTTGCGCCGTCTGCCGGATACAGTCCGCAGTATACCATTGGATTCACTTTCTTATAACCGGGCAGAGGTTCCGCACACGGATGATCCGCATTGGTGATCGTATCGCCTACCTGGGTGTCTTTTACATTTTTCAGGCTGGCGGTAATGTATCCTACCATACCGGCGCTCAGTTCGTCGCAGGGAATGAACTGTCCTGCCCCGAAAGTTCCCACTTCCACGACCTCCGCTTTTGCTCCGGTCGCCATCATGAGCATCGGCGTGCCTTTTTTCACTGTACCTTCCCTGACCCGGCAGAACACGATAACCCCTTTATAGGAATCATATTTTGAATCAAAGATCAGCGCCTGCAGCGGGGCGTCCGGATCTCCTTGCGGCGCCGGGATCTTCGATACGATCTGTTCAAGTACCTCATGGACATTCTGTCCTGTCTTGGCTGAGATCAGGGGAGCATCCTGGGCATCAATGCCGATCACATCCTCGATCTCCTCCTTTACCCGGTCCGGATCTGCGCTTGGCAGGTCAATCTTATTGATCACAGGCATCACATCCAGGTCGTGGTCGAGCGCCAGATATACATTAGCCAGCGTCTGCGCTTCCACACCCTGAGCCGCGTCCACTACCAGGATCGCTCCGTCGCACGCGGCAAGGCTTCTGGATACCTCATAGTTGAAGTCCACATGCCCCGGGGTATCGATCAGGTTGAACATATACTCTTCCCCGTCGTCCGCCTTGTAGATGGTACGGACTGCCTGCGCCTTGATCGTGATCCCTCTTTCCCGCTCCAGATCCATGTTGTCCAGAACCTGAGACTGCATCTCCCTGCTTGTCAGAAGCCCTGTCATCTCGATGATACGGTCAGCAAGGGTGGACTTTCCATGATCGATATGTGCAATGATACAAAAATTTCTGATTTTACTCTGGTCTATTACTGACAATTCTGTTCCTCCATACTCCGGCATCCGCCGGATTTCCTATGAATGTTTCTTTTCTGAATGCTTTACGATAAAGACTTCTGTCGCAAGGCTGTCTGTTATAAGCCCCGTCTTGACTCTCTGATCCAGATCTGCGATCTCTTCCATTACAGATCTGAGCTCACCGGAGCGAAACCGTTTTGCAAGATCAATATATTTTCCAACCACAAATTGGGGAAGCCCTGATTTTGAGGCGATCTCTTTCCGCGGATACCCCTGCGCCGCCATTTCTTTTACGTGAAACAGATCCCGGTACTCTTTAACCATAAGCGCAAGGATCCGTCTCGGCTCTTCTCTCAGCGCCAGAAGGTCATAATAGAGATCCAGCGCTTTTCTCTGATTCTGTTCTGCCACCGCATTGATCATGTCAAAAATATGGTTCCTGACCTGGGTCACACAGACGGCGTCGATATCCGCCCTTATCACAGCCTGCCTGTCCATACAGAAACAAAACAGCTTCTCCAGCTCCTTTGTGATATTTTCCATATCAGTTCCCACTTTACTGACAAAATAGGCGATATCAGAGGGAGACATCTCCTTCTTTTCCTTTCGGACAAGCCCTGCGATCCATTTCCTCAGGGTGCTCTCATCCTGCACGGCAAGCTCCACAATGTGCCCTTTCGCCTTTACCGCCTTATAAAGCCTGCTCCGCTTATCCACTTCATCCTCTATAAAAATAAAATGCGTCGTCTGAGGCATTCCTCCGCTGATATAGTCCGCCAGGTCATTGCCTCCGCTTTTGAAAAATCCGGTATTCTCAAACACGATCAGTCTGCGTTCTGAAAAAAAAGGCAGGGTCTCAGCGAGATCGATGACCTCTGCGACATCCGTCTTCTTCCCTTCATAGTGGGAATAATTCATAGTGTCACCCTCAGGCACCATGGCTTTGACAAAGCGGTCTCTGTACTGTTTTTTCAGATAGCTTTCCTGCCCGTACAACAGATAGATCTGTTTCAATTGTCCCGTTTTTAAATCTTCATTCAGGCTCTTCATAACTTCTCTATTATACTGGAAATCCCCCTGTTTTGACAAGAGCCGCAGATAAAGTTTCGTCACCTGTCTCACAGGGGGCTTCCTTCATGGTCCCCCGGATGCTGATCCTCCTTCCGTCCGTGCATACAGTCAGAGCGCCGTTCTCCTGAGTGGAATACACGCTGCTTCCGCACTGCCTGAGCCTCTCAATCGTCTCTTTATGGGGATGCCCGTACCGGTTGTCCCTTCCCGCTGAGATCAGCGTGATCCGTGGCTGTACCGCCTCCAGAAAGGCTTCTGTCCCCGAGTCCCCTGAACCATGGTGCGCGGCTTTCAGCACCGCACAGGACCCCAGTCTGCCGCTCTGTACCAGCAGTTCCTCTCCTCTGCCTTCCAGATCGCCTGTAAAGAGCATGCGGAATCTGCCATAGGATGCTTCCAGAACGAGCGAAGCGCCGTTGCCCGCCTCCATCTCTTTGCTTTCATCCGGTCCGAGGCATGTAAACACCAGCTCATCATTCGGTCTCCCTGACTTTTCTTTCCTGTCCGTGATCCGGTCTCCCGTTTTCATCAGCACGATCCGGGTATCATTCTCCTGTGCGGTTTCCGCCAGTTCCAGAATGCTCTCTTCATGGTACTTCCGGGGCGGGAGTACAAGAGTACGGATCCGCACTCCCAGCGCCTGATTCTCCAGCATCTCCTGTATCCCGCTGGTGTGATCCGTATCGCCATGGGTCACAAAGACATAATCCAGCTCATCAACAGCCCTGCCAAGCAGATACGGTTCGATCCGGTATTTACCTGCCTCTGATACATCGCTGCTGCCTCCGTCGATCAGGAACCTGGCGGATGGCCCCCTTACAAAAAGGCAGTCTCCCTGCCCCACATCCAGGGCTGCCGCCTCGATTCCCTCTCCGGTCTGATATCCCTGCCTGCACAGAACCGCCATGCACACAGCCGCAGCAACAGACAGGCATCCCGGAATTTTACAAATGATCTGCCATTTTGACGCAGTGCTGCTGACAGAACCTGACAGGACGCACGCCTGCACTGCCCGCTCCTTCTTTTTCCTGAAATGCCGGAAGAGAAGATACAGTAAGAGCAATATAAAGTAATACAGACCTGCCTGCCACAGCTCCGGCTTCCCTGTTACAAACCTGCTGCCCGGCAGCCTGACCGCTATTTCGCACACAAGGTCATACCCGGCAAGCACAGCCTTGCAGATCTGAAGTACGATTCCTCCTGCTGTATCAGATACGGGCGCCAGCACGGAGCCGATCACACCCGCTCCCATGGCCGCAGGCATGACCGGGATCACGATCAGATTGAGGAATACGGAGTATGGCGGTATCTCATAATAGAAATACAGCAGAGGTCCCAGAAGAAGGAGATTCACAGCTATACTTGTACCCAGTCCCCGTGCCGTCCACTTCCACGCCTTTCCGACAACCTTCCGCAGCCGTCTGAATCTTTTTCTTCTGCCGGCTGCACGCCTCTTATCTCCGGATGTCGCATCACAGCCAAACAGGGATGACATCACCGGCTCATACATGACGATCCCGGCCATCGCCCCATAAGAGAGAAGAAATCCCGCATCCGCCAGATACAGTGGCTGCCGTCCACACAGGAGGGCGGCTGAAAGCGCCAGGCTCGTGGGCAGGTCATAATCCCTTCCTGTGATCTCTGCCCCGGTCCTTACCAGGAACATGATCAGTGCCCGCAGGCTTGAGACTCCCGCTCCGGTCATCAGGCAGTACAGCACCAGAAGCACGCTTCCGGCGATGCCTGCCGGTACAAAGCCGAGCCCGATCCTTCGCAGCATCCGGTACAGCCCCATGCCGAGGAATGTCATATGAAGGCCTGAAATAGCAAGCAGATGGCTGATCCCTGACTTCTGGTATATGCTTTTGAGTTCCTCATCCAGACCTCCCTTCTCGCCCAGCAGAACTGCGCTCATTGTGCCGCCGTAATACTCGCCGAGATGGCGGATCAGAAGCCTGTCCCACTTCTGTCTGATCTCGTAAAGGCACTGCCTGAGATGGTCTGTCGCGTCAGAGCGCACCTCGATATCATCCGCCCATATAAGTACGTGGATTCCCTGTCTGCGATAGTATGTCCTCTGGTCAAAATTACCCGGATTGCGGGCCTTGTCAAAAAGCTGTGCCTCTCCGGAGACCTCCAGGATGTTTCCATGTTTTATTTTTATATTTTTCTGTTCTTTGGAATAATAGACAAGGATTTTTGCCTCTCTGATATTCTGACCTGCCGCCGTCACGGTATTTTCCCTCAGATAGAATGCCGTGACTTTCTTCTTTTCTTCAATTCTGTAAACCGTTCCGGTCAGGCGTACGCAGGCGTTTTCTGACGCGATCCTTTCCAGCGCGGAAGATTCCGTCTCTTCCACGCCGAAAAAGAACACCCTCACACTCTGTATGACAAGAAAAAATATGCAAATCGCGCAAAGCGGACGTTTTTTCATTCATCTTCCCGGACTGCGATGAGATCTGTATTTTCCGAAAGAGGCTGCGACAGATCCACAGCTTCCTTATATTCGGCATTGGACTCTCCGTTGATCGTAATCTGTACCTGCCTGGCCTCTGTTCCCTCTACCAGAGAATTTACGATCGAATATATTGTAAGCTCGGGCAGTATGTCGTACTCGCCCGTAAGAAATGTACTGTCAAAATTGACATAGCAGATGCCGTCCTTAGTCGTCACGCTCAGCAGGTTGGCATCCGGATTGATGGTCGGATGGGCGTCGCCTCCCGACGGTCCCTGCACCAGTTTTTCTACGATCAGTTTATCCTTGGATACATTGCTGCTGTACCTGACCGTAACCGTCTGTTCCACCAGCTTATCCCCTGCCTCATTGGCAAAATAAAGCGTAAGCGTATCCGTCTGGTATGAGCTGGGAGATGAGCTTGTATTTTCCACAAAATCATCCTCATTCATAAGCCCCACCAGCATCCCCTCGCTGTCTGTAAGCGGGCTGCCGTCGATTGAAAAGGTCACGCCGTTAATGCCGTCAATCCTGACAAGGGACTGTACGACCGCGGCTCGCGCCAGCTTCTCCTGTATCCTGCCGATGTCATAATACTCCGCGCTGAAGTCCACGTCCAGGATACTTCCTGACAGCGTGCAGGATAACACCTCCACCTCTTCGGGGATCGGGCTGACATATTCAATGTCATCCGACGGCTCCCTGAGTTTTTCCAACGTCTCCTCCGCCGCCTTCTGAGGATCCTCTGACGATACTTCATATTCTACTTTTACAATTCCCGTCCTGTCTTCATTCAGGCAGTAGACAAACGACTCCATTTCATCGTCCGGGCTGCCGACCCTGCCGCATGCACCAAGCGCTGCCATAGACAGGATCAGCACAAAAAGAACCCTTTTCTTTATCATCTACATCTCCTCCTGTGCTGCTCACCTACGCCGCCACATAGATCAGCGGAATCCTCACGGTAAATGTGGTGCCCTCGCCCTCGTTGCTGTATACCTTGATCGCTCCGCGGTGGGCGATCACTGCGTTGCGCGCAATGGCAAGTCCGAGTCCCGTCCCGCCGATCTCCCTGGAATGAGACTTATCCACCCGGTAAAACCGCTCAAAGACATGGGGCTGATCCCCCTCCGGAATCCCGATCCCGGAATCTTCTACTTTAATATAGAAATATTTATGATCCGCATTCAGTGAGACATGAACCCATCCGTTATCGTGATTATACTTGATCGCATTTTCTACCAGATTGGAAACCGCCAGGGTAAATTTCATCTCGTCGATCTCGGCAGTAACCGGACGAAAACTCTCCATGACCATCTCAACGTTTTTCTTTTCAGCAATGGGACGGAGGCGCTTCAGTATCTGCTCCAGGAGGTCATTGATATTGACAGACTTAATATTAATGTTCTTCCCGGTCTTATCCATCTTGACAAGGGAGAGCAGATCTGTGATGATCTGGTTCTCCCTGTCGATCTCTTTCGCGATGTCTTCCATAAACTCCCGGTACATTTCCACCGGTGCGTCCGGCATCTCCAGCAGGGAGTCTGCCAGCACCTTTACGGAAGTCATGGGAGTCTTGAGTTCATGGGAGACATTTGAGACAAACTCCTCCCTGGAATCATCGAGCTGCTTCAGACGGCCGAGCATTTTATTAAATGCATCGCTGAGCTGCCTTGTCTCTGTAAATGTGTCCACATGAAGCACGTCGTCGCTGTAACCCTCGGTCACATTCTCGATAGCGTTGGTAATCTTATGAACCGGCCTTACCATGCGGTCAGCCAGAAAAACACTTAAGACTGCCAGAAGTGTCATGATGATGACTACCACCAGGCTTCCCTGGGTCAGTATGATCTGCCTCGTCACTTCAATATTGCCGGTCGATACGCTGGCAAGCATTACGCCGGTTACGTCTTCGCCTCCTGCTTCAAGGATGGGAGATGTCACCTCGATGTAATGGTTCTTCCGGTCATAATGATTCGTCGTCTCTCCGCGCATACAGCGGACTACGTTTTCGGACACATCGGTCTTACCTTCATCCAGGCTGTATGTATCTTTCACGACTTTTAATTCCCGGTCAATGATCATGACGCGGCCGTTGTAAATATTGGTAAGCTGGGCGAGGTTTGCATTGATCACCTCTGAGGTCGGGTCGGTGAGATAGCTGTAATTGTTCATCTGGTTGCACAAAATAGTGCACTGGTTCTGGATCTCAGCAGTACGCAGTTCAACGGCGCGCAGTTCGTAAAATTTGACCGCCCCGAAAAGCACAACAAGACAGGGCACTAGCCCTGCCAGAAGAAACAAACTGATAAACCGGAACCTCATATTTTTAAAAATCCTGTCCCGAAGGACAAAGCGACGTCTAACCCTGGAAATAATAACCCACTCCCCACTTCGTATGTACATATTTCGGTTCGCTCGGGTTAATCTCGATCTTCTCTCTCAGACGCCGGATATGTACATCTACTGTTCTCGCATCGCCGGGATAATCATATCCCCACACGAGATTTAAGAGATTTTCTCTGCTGTACACTTTGTTCGGATTCGTCGCCAGAAGTTCCAGCACATCAAACTCCTTCGCCGTCAGATTGATCTCTTTCTCCCCGATAAACACCCGTCTGCTTTCACAGTCGATCTTCATGCTGCCCTTGATAAGCACCGGACTCCCCGCCGGCTCTTTCCTTCTGGAAGTTCGGCGCATGATGGCTTTGATCCTTGCTTTGACTTCCAGAATATTGAACGGTTTCGTGATATAATCATCGGCGCCGTATTCCAGTCCCAGTATTTTATCCATATCCTCACTCCTGGCAGTGAGCATGACGATAGGCATGTCCGAAAACTCCCGGATCTGCTGGCATACCTGGAATCCGTCCAGCTTCGGGAGCATCACGTCCAGCAAAACGAGATCATACTCGCATTTTCTCGCGCACTCCAGCGCTTCCTCCCCGTCATAGGCACAGTCCACTTCCATGCCTTCCTGCTCCAGACTGAACCGGATTCCTTTTACAATCAGCTTTTCGTCATCTACGACTAATATCTTCTTACTCATACTCCTCTTTCACGACTCCCTGTGTCAAATTGTTATGTCATCTTTTATTTTGTTGAATACGCCTTCCTTGATCCCCTCGATTTCCATCAGTTCCTCGACACTTTTGAATGCGCCGTGTTCCTCGCGGTAGCGGATGATACTCTCTGCCTTTGCCTCTCCGATGCCGGTCAGCGTCATCAGTTCATCCCTGGAAGCCGTATTGATATTTACTTTACTTTGTTCCGCACTTTTTATGTTACTTTCTGTTCCAACCCCTGTGCCTCGGGCTGCCTCCTCCACTGTCGGTACATAGATCTGCTCTCCGTCCACAACAGCACGCGCCAGATTTACTGATTCCAGGGACGCATCCCCAGTCATGCCTCCGGCTGACTCCAGCGCCTCAAATACGCGGGCATCCCCGCTCAGCTCATATACACCCGGAGCGTTTACCGCTCCGCACACGTATACATAGACAGCAGCACCTTCTGTCTGTCCTGTATCATCAGGATTTTCTTCCGGAGCTTCTTTGTCTTCCGCCCCGTCTTCTTCCGAGATTTCAAACTCTTCAAGGGTATCCTCTTCCTGAGATCCCCCGCAGCCCGTAAGAAATAAAAACGCTGCCAGAATCAGCGTTCCGATAAAGCATCTCTGTAATAGTGTGCAAATAAATCTGTCTCGCATATTTTTCTCCCTGCCAATCTGCCGGGAGATATACCCCTTGTATGCCGGACAGTAACATTGTATCTAATTTTTACTAAAATTACAATAGATAATTAATTCTTTGTTAAGGATTTGACACTTTGTTACGGGAATATTACAGTTTATTTTCAATTTCATTCCCATTGAAAGACCGCGATCCCCGCTACAGCAAGCAGCAGTCCTCCCAGTTTCCTCCAGGAAAACGGCTCTTTGTCCATTCCGAAAAGGCTGAACAGTTCGATCAGGTACGATACTGCGAGCTGGGCGATCACGATGAGCAGTGCTGATTTCGCCGGACCGAGTGCCTCGATGCTTTTGATCACCGTCCATGTGATCCCCGCACCGATCACGCCGCCAAGAAGCATGTATTTCGGCTCTACCCTGCCAAGAGCCGTCACGCTGTCCCTCCCGGTAAAGAGCCATAACGCAAGACAGACCGCAAACGCCGTGATCTGAACCCAGCCGTTGCTGACCCAGACTCCGGTCGTCTTTGTCACCTGAGTATTAAAAACTCCCTGTATGCTCATCAGCGCCCCGGACAGAAGTGCGATAAAAAAACCAATCATAAGACTACCTCCAAACAGTTTACCATACAGTTTATGACTGCTATTGCGATAGTATGTCCTATGATTGGTTTCTTATGCATCTTCAGGCGAGCGCCCGCTTCAGTTTTTCGATCATTTCATCAATGTGTTTTTCTTCTGCGATCAGAGGCGGCACAAACCGGATCACATTTCCCTGCGCCTGTATCACTAACAGCCCCTCTTCGATGGCGCGGCTGTTCACTTCCGCCAGCGGCTTCGTGACGACGATCCCCTGCATGAGACCTTTTCCTTTCCGTTCCGTCACGCAGTCCAGTTCGTCTACGAGCTCGTCCAGCCTTTTTGTCAGGTAAGGCGCCACTTTGTTCACATGGCCGACGATATCCTCCCGCTCAAAGATCTCGATCACCTTTTTCACAGCGGTACATGCCAGAGGATTCCCTCCGTATGTCGCACCGTGGTCTCCGGCTTTCAGAGAGTATTCCGCCACCTGTTCCGTCATGGCGAACGCCCCTACGGGAACCCCGTTTCCAATGGCTTTTGCCATCGTCAGGATATCCGGCTTTACCCCGAATCCCTGCCATGCAAACATGCTGCCGGTCCTTCCCATGCCACACTGCACTTCATCACAGATCATAAGGATATCATTCTCATCGCAGATCCTGCGGATCCCTTCCATAAATTCCTGATCCGCCAGATTGATCCCGCCTTCCCCCTGGAGGGGCTCCAGAATGATCGCGCAGGTCCGGTCGCTGACCAGAGCTTTTACGCTGTCCAGGTCATTGAACTTTGCGAACCGTACTCCCGGCACAAGGGGCTCAAAAGGCTCCCTGTAGGCATCATGGCCTGTCACAGACACTGCGCCGAATGTCCTGCCGTGAAACGAATTTTCCATTGCAATAAATTCAAACCGCCCGGTTCCTTTCGTATAAGCGTAACGTCTTGCCGCTTTCAGCGCGCCTTCCACCGCCTCGCCGCCGCTGTTTGTAAAAAAGACCCTGTCCATTCCGCAGACGCGGTTTAGTTCCCGCGCCGCCTCCCCGCATGTTTCGTGATAATACAGGTTGGACGTGTGATACAATTTGTCGATCTGGGCTTTCAGAGCCTCATTTAACTCTTTGCAGTTATATCCCAGGCCCGTCACGGCAAACCCTGCCGCAAAATCAAGATATTCCTTCCCGTCCGTGTCATAGAGGTACATTCCCTCTCCGTGATCCAGTACGACCGGAAAACGATTGTAAACGTGGAGCAGATTCTCCTCTGCCGCCTGTATCTTATGATTCACCATGATAATACCTGCTTTCTTCGCTGTTTAATATTGCTGTTCCGATTCCTTTGTTTGTAAAGATCTCCAGAAGGAGACAGTGAGGGATCCTTCCGTCCAGGATATGCACGCGGGACACTCCTGCCTCGATGGCGTCGATGCAGTTCTGTAGCTTCGGAAGCATGCCGCCGCCGATATAGCCGTCCTGCATCAGCTTTTTGGCATCATCGACCCGAAGCTCCGAGATCAGGGTAGACGAATCTTCCGGATCTTTATAGACTCCTTCAATATCGGTCAAAAATGCCAGCTTTTCCGCCTTTACTGCCCGTGCGATCGCACACGCGGCGTCATCCGCATTGATATTGTAGGTATGGAACTCGTCATCAAGCCCTACCGGGCATACGATCGGGAGGAAGTCTTTCTCCAGCAGGTCGTAAAGGATCTGGGCATTCACATCTTTGACCTCGCCCACATAACCGATGTCCTGCCCCTGTGACAGCTTCTTTTCAACCTTGAGCAGAGCTCCGTCCTTGCCGCTGATGCCGATGGCGCGCACGCCGAGACTTTCTACGAGCTGAACCAGGCTCTTGTTCACCCGTCCCAGCACCATCTCCGCCACTTCCATTGTATCTTCGTCCGTCACGCGAAGCCCGTTGATGAACTTCGGCTCCATGCCGACTTTGCCGACCCATTTGCTGATCTCCTTGCCGCCGCCGTGGACGATGATCGGTTTGAAGCCGACCAGCTTCAGAAGGGTGACGTCCTCGATCACACGTTTCTTCAGCTCCTCATCCACCATGGCGCTTCCGCCGTATTTCACCACGATGATCTTGCGGTTGAAACGCTGAATGTACGGCAGGGCCTCGATCAGCACCTGCGCTTTATCAAGATATTGCTGCATGCTATTATTCATAACTACCTCCTTCGGGGACGTAGTAAAAGTCGATTTGACTACGTCCCCAATTCAACTTCACTATGTCCCAAATCTGATTTTGCCCTGTCCCTTTTTAAGGAAAACCGCTGTTATACAGTTGATTATCGCTCTAACTCCGGTAATCGGCATTGATCGTTATGTATTCATGGGTCAGATCGCATCCCCATGCCGCCGCCTCCACATCGCCTTCTTTGATATCCGCGATGACGGTTACCTTAGGCTGGGAAAGAATTTCCGCCGCCTTTTCTTCACTGTAGTCCAGAGCCGTACCGTTTTCGATAATCTGTAACCTGCCAGCCTCACTTTCAAAATAAAGATCTACTTTTTCCGGGTCAAATTCCGCGCCGGAATATCCCATAGCGCAGAGGATCCTGCCCCAGTTTGCATCGTGTCCTGCGATAGCGGCCTTCGTCAGATTGGAGCAGACAATTGATTTCGCGAGAGTTTTTGCCTGTGCTTTTGTGTCAGCGCCAATGATCTTTGCCTCAAAAAGAGCGGTTGCTCCCTCACCGTCGCCTGCCATTTCTTTCGCAAGCGACTCATTTACATAATGAAGCGCCTCTTTAAACGCCTCATATTCCCTCGTTCCATATCGGATCTTTTCATTTCCCGCCATACCGTTGGCAAGCAAAAGCACCGTATCGTTTGTTGAGGTATCACCGTCCACGGAGATCATATTATACGTGTCCTCCACATCCGTGCTCAGTGCCGCCTGCAGGGCTTTTTTTGAAATCCTGGCGTCTGTTGTAATAAAAGCCAGCATCGTACACATGTTGGGATGGATCATACCGGAGCCTTTCGCCATACCGCCGATCGTCACAAGAGTATCGCCGATTTCAACTGTCACGGCAGCTTCCTTCTTTTTCGTATCGGTTGTCATAATCGCCTGGGCAGCCTGGGTTCCGCTTGTAAGATCTGATTTTCTTTCTTTTGCAAGCTGAGAAATGCCTTTCGTTATCTTCTCCATCGGAAGCTGCATTCCAATCACACCGGTAGATGCGACCAATACGCTCTCCGCCTCTACCCCCAGCACTTTCGCCGTCTCTTCTGCGGTCTGCGCGCAATAAGCCATTCCTTCCGCGCCGGTACACGCATTTGCAATCCCGGAATTTACCACGACCGCCTGAGATTTCAACTGCTTTTCCACAATCTCCCGATCCCATTTGACAGGCGCCGCTTTTACCCTGTTTGTGGTAAATGTTCCGGCAACCTTACACGGTTTTGTGCTGTAGATCAGCGCCATATCCGTGCGATCCTGATATTTGATCCCGGCTGCTGCCGCTGCTGCTTCAAACCCCTTTGCCGCTGTCACTCCACCTTCAATCACCTGCATTTTTTCTCCTCCTCGCCTTACTGTCGTTTACTGTTCATTAAACGCCGTAATATTTGCTTCATTTAGAGTAAAATCATAATAATTCAGATCCAGGCGTTCCGTCCAGCCGATCGTATTCCAGAACGCATTTCCAATGTCATTCTTTGTAAATGCGATCAGCGATACTTTATTGATCTGTTCTGCCTGGAGAGCTTTCATTGCATGGACTACCATATTCCTTCCGATCCCGTGTCTGCGGTATGCCTCATCGACACAGACGTGATACAGACATCCCCGGCGTCCGTCATGCCCGCACAAAATACTGCCGACAATCTTCCCATCTTCCACAGCCACCACACTGGTCGTCGGGTTTCTCTTTAAAAACCGCTCTACGCCTTCTCGGGAGTCATCAATGCTCCGTATTCCGAAGCCCCTGATTTTTTTCCAGAGCTTATATACCTCATCATAATCTTCTATCGTCATAACTCTTATCATCGCAACTTCCACCATTTCCATTTTGGGACACCCTCAAATTCAGTTTGGGACACCCTGATTTTTAATTGGGGACGTACTCAAATCGAATTTTACTACGTCCCCTAAGGGAACAGGGGGACTAATTCGAGTCCCTCGCTCTCCTCCAGTCCGAACATCAGGTTCATATTCTGAACAGCCTGTCCTGCCGCGCCTTTCACCAGATTGTCGATCGCCCCCATCATTATAATCCTGTTCGTCCGGGGATCGATCTGAAACCCGATATCCACATAATTACTTCCTTCCACCCATTTGGTCTCCGGATACTGTCCTTTTTCCAGCACGCGCACGAATTTTTCGTCTGCATAATACTTATCATAGACAGCCTTTACTTCTTCCCAGCTCACATTCTTTTTCAGTGATGCATATTCTGTCGCAAGAATCCCTCTGTTCATAGGAACCAGATGGGGCGTAAAGTTGATCGTCACCTTTTCCCCCGATGCGTATCCGAGCTGTTCCTCGATTTCCGGAGTATGCCGGTGTACGGCAACACCGTACGCTTTGATATTCTCATTGACCTCACAATAAAGGTTGGGGAGTTTTGCACCGCGCCCTGCTCCTGATGTGCCGGATTTTGCATCCACGATCAAAGTATTCATATCTATGAGCCCCTCTTTTGCCAGAGGATATGCCGTCAGTATGGAGCAGGTTGTATAACATCCCGGATTTGCCACCAGCCTTGCACCTCTGACGGCATCCCGGTTCACCTCGCAAAGCCCGTAGACAGCTTCATCTATGAACTGGGGCGCCTTGTGCTCGATCTTGTACCACTCTTCATAGACTTTTACGTCTTTTAACCGGAAATCTGCGCTCAGGTCTATGATTTTTGTCTGAGACAGTATTTCCTCGTTTACAAGTGATGCACACAGCCCCTGGGGCGTTGCCGTAAAGATCACATCCACCTGTGCCGCCAGTTTTTCCATGTTATCATCCATACAGACGTCGTCTACGATCTGAAACATATTGCGGTATACATCAGCGTATTTCTGATCGATATAGCTTCTCGACCCATACCATTTGATTTCCACATCTTTATGTCCTGATAGTATTCTGACAAGCTCACCGCCCGCATAACCGGTGGAGCCGATAATCCCTGCTTTAATCATTTCTTATCCCTTCCCTGTCAAAAACTTTATTTAAAATAATATTCAAACACTTGCATAATAATACATCTTTTTTGCATAT
>DXEY01000063.1 GCA_019114745.1 Candidatus Mediterraneibacter colneyensis
TACGTCAAAACGGCGTCTCTACAAATCGGTAAGGAGGCTTCCTAATGAAACAATGTATGGATTCGGAAAATCTGCACCGCCGTCTGAAGAAGATCATAGGACAGGTACAGGCGATCGACCGGATGATCGACGAAGATATTCCCTGCGAGGATATCCTCTCGCAGATAAATGCAGCTAAATCAGCGCTTCATAAAGCGGGGCAGATCGTACTGGAAGGACACATTAACCACTGTGTAAGGGACGGGATCGAACACGGGGATGTGGATCAGACGATCGCCAGCTTTACAAAAGCAGTTGAGCGGTTTGCCAATATGAAATAACCTTCACGCAGGATACCTGGAAATATCTTCCGGGTTCCTGCGTACTTTTTTGTCTCTTGACAACCTATACCCCTATAGGTATATAATATACCCATACCCGCATTGGTATAATTCTATTATTAAGGAGACTGTACTATGAAAAAGCTGGAAGAACTCCTTGAATGGGGAGGAATCAAACGCGATATCGCCTTTCTGATCATCTCGGGCGCCGCACTGCTGTGCAGTATATTCGGTTACTCACCGTTTCCTTTCGATATGGCGTGGATCGCTATCATCTTCTGCGGGATCCCGATCATACTTGAAGCTGTGATCGGGCTTGTCACCGCCTTTGACATCAAAGCCGACGTGCTCGTCTCCATCGCACTGATCGCGTCTGTCGTCATCCGCGAGGATTTCGCCGCCGGTGAAGTCGCTTTTATCATGCAGCTTGGCGCGCTCCTTGAGGATCTCACAGTGGCGAAAGCGCGCGCCGGCATCGAAAAACTCGTCCACCTTACGCCCCGCACCGCCAGAAGGATCACAGATGCAGGCGAGGAGGTCATAGATGCCCGGGCGGTACAGGTCGGAGATATCCTGCGCGTACTGCCGGGAGAGACGATCCCTGTGGACGGCGTGATCATTTCCGGCGAAACTTCTGTCGACCAGGCCGTCATGACGGGGGAATCACTCCCCGTAGACAAAGCGCCGGGCGATGAAGTGGCCAGCGGTACAGTCAACCAGTTCGGCGCCTTTGAAATGCGCGCCTTAAAAGTCGGGGAGGACAGCTCCATCCAGCGCATGATACGCCTGGTACAGTCCGCCGATGCAGACAAAGCGAAAATTGTCAGAATCGCCGACCGCTGGGCGACCTGGATCGTCGTGATTGCTCTGACCGCAGCTGTTCTTACATGGTTCGCCACCGGTGAGATCATACGTGCGGTAACGATCCTTGTCGTATTCTGTCCTTGCGCCCTTGTGCTCGCCACGCCGACCGCTATCATGGCAGCCATCGGGAATGCCACAAAACACGGATTTCTCGTCCGGGAGGGCGACGCCCTGGAGCGCTTTGCCACGGTCAGAAAGATCACATTCGATAAGACCGGAACACTCACCTGCGGCACACCTCAGGTCGTGGCAGTCGTAAGCTGCCGCAAAGACATCACCTGGAACTGGCTGTATGCCTGTGCTGCCAGCGCCGAGCTCAATTCGGAGCACCCTCTCGGGAAAGCCATCGTCCATTCTTATAAGGAAGAAATGAAAACAGTCCCCGGGACGCCTGACCGCTTTCAGATGCTGCCGGGCAGAGGAGTCCGGGCGCTCATCGGTGAACAGGAGATCTTGGCCGGGAACCCGGAACTCTTTCAGGAAAACGGGATAGAACTGACAGAAGAAATGAGAAAACGTGCGGACATATTTCTTGCAAAAGGCTGTACGGTCATCTACCTCTCGGTCGGTCTGGAGGCAGCCGGATTCATCGCACTCTCCGACACGCTCAGGCAGGACGCCGCCAATACGGTCGATGCGCTGAAAGCCGCCGGGGCAGTCCCTGTCCTGCTCACCGGCGACCATAAAAATGCTGCCGGACATATTGCCCGGCAGCTCCATATCAGCGAGGTTCACGCCGACTGTCTGCCTGAGGATAAACTGAACTGGATCAGTTCCTGGGAAAAGCAGAAACAGCCCGTCTGTATGATCGGCGACGGTATCAATGACGCTCCCGCACTGAAAAAAGCCTGCGTCGGCATCGCCATGGGCGGGATCGGCAGCGACATCGCAGTAGACGCCGCAGATATCGTCCTTGTAAACGATGACATCAGGGAACTCCCCCATCTGCTCCGGCTCGCCCGCAGGATGATGGCGGCGATCCGTCTGAACCTTACCTTTTCCATGACCCTGAATTTTGCCGCGATCATCCTCGCCATCACCGGTATCCTCAACCCGGTCACAGGGGCGCTTGTACACAATGCCGGTTCTGTGCTCGTCATTATCAACTCAGCGCTGCTTCTGGGATGGAAGAGCACTCATGCAAGCCCGAGTTTTTCTTTCACTTCCGCCAGCCTCAGGTCAAACTCACGGTAAAATGCGTTCTCATCGGCGGCGTCATAAGCCGTCTCGTAGAAGCGGCGCAGTACATAAAGGGTCAGTATCCTGGCATTGTCATCGTCCAGCGTTTTAACGGCGTCCTCGCACGTATTCAAAAAGCTGTGCCAGCTCATGATATACTTCTCATAAGATCTCAGATCCGGGATGCCGAGCCATTTTCTGATCTTTACCTTGCCCCGCTCTTTTTTCGGGCATTCATGGATCTGGATGAAATACCGGAATCCATTTTCCTCATAATATCTTCCGAGAGGAAAGAGGCGGCAGAGTCCCGGCCTGTGGCTGTGGACAGAGCATCTGCCGTTCTTATCCAGAAAGGGACAGGCATCTCTTTGTACATCCATCTTAATATTCGGCAGGACCATACCGTCTGCAACGCCAAGCTCGATATATCCGTCCATCAGAGCTGCGAAATCTTTCTTTATCCCCCGGTGGAGTCTCCAGACATCCATCGGGTCAAGGATAATGGAATTTCCCATCCCTCTGCAGCACGCCGAGCAGCCCTCGCAGCCACGGCAGTCCGCCTTAACCATGTCGCCGGATGAATAAAGCCTGCCGTCGGATATTTCATTGATATCTACATCTCTTTTCATGATCGTTCCTCCCCATGCCTCCATTATAACGGATCACCGCAATAATTCAATCCGGACTTTGGCGCGCAGCCGCAAATCACCGGAAGTGCAAAAGGCACATTCCGGGATTGTAAGCGGTCGCCAAGGTCTCGGGCAAGCCCGGACTTTGGCTCGTCGCAGTCACAAAAAATCCTCCCGGGCTGAAAATGCCGGAAGGAACAGTTCCCATATTTTCTTTTATGCACACACGCTCCCCAGGATTTCCTCCAGGGCATTTTTGCTGCTCGTATGGCATCTGACCACATTTGCATTGCAGCGCCCCGCCTCCTCCACCGCGCACTTGACCATTTTATGGGACACAGTATTGGTAAACAGGACGATCAGGTCGGGGCTTCCGATCTGCTTTCCCATGCTCGCCGACATCTGGGTAAACACTTTTGCCTTGCAGTTATACTGCCTGCAGATTTTTTTATACTGGCAGACCATACGGTCATGACCGCCTATGATAACAACACTCATACAAAACCTCCTGTGGAAATAGAATCTTTGCGCTTCGTTAGTTACCTCTAACTCATGTTGTTATCATACACGATACCGGCAAAAATAGCAAGTGTTTTTTGATATTCGTTCTCATTTTAGAAGTTTTCTTACCGTCATACTTACAATTTCACAGACCGAATAACAGACATAATTTACTTTTGCCTCATCCATCGCCTGTTTCTGTTTCTCCGTCACTACTGTATAGGGATATACGCCAAACAGAAACGGGAAGAAGGAATAGAGAAACTCCTGGATATCCTCGCCCGTCATCTCCGGGAAAAACTTTTCCAGGCATCTGCTCACTGCATGCAGAGACTTTCCATATGCCGTTTTAAAGTCAGTCAGATTCTCCATGCGGCTGGCAGCTTCCATATCATAGTGGTTCATAGATAAAAGTTTCAAGAGGCGCTCTCTCTTTTCCAGCGTATGCGCCAGAGCTTCCGCAAACGCCTCCACACTCATTGTCTCATTCTCCCGGAGAGCTTCTAGGTCTTCGATCCATGCCTCGTATTCCCTCTGGAACAGGGCGAGGAAGATTTCCTCCTTCGTCTGAAAATAATTGTAGATCGAAGTGCGGGTAAATGAAGTCTCCTTCCCGATCTCCTTGAGAGTAATCTCCTTAAAGCTCATTGTCTCGTAGAGTTTCGCGCAGGCATTGATGATCTCATTTTTCCTCGAATTTGTCAGTTCTTCGGATCCTTTCGGCATATTACTTCCTTCTTTCGATTATTCTGTGTATAGTATACCTGCGCTCTGCCAACACGTCAATCTCAGGCCATGCTCTCTTTCAGGATCTCTGTGATCTCATCGCGTCCAAGTACTTTATATCCGCCCGGCATGACCAGAGTCCCGTCGGCAATACCGTCTATCATATCCTCTGTCGCGCCTAGTTCAGAGATATTCATGACAAGCCCCAGCTCTTTCATCCAGTTCTCCATTGCCTGCAGTCCCTCTTCTGCGATCTGCTCATCACTTTTTCCCGCCGGATCTACATCCCACACATTGACGGCGAAACGTTTGAACTTCGCCAGTCCGTACGGCATGATGTGGCGGTAATACGGCAGGGATACCGCGGCCAGGGTCATGCCGTGCGTGGCGTTTGTATATGCTCCGACAGACTGCCCCAGCATGTGTACCATCCAGTCTGTTGATTTTCCTTTTGCGACCAGGGTATTCAGCGCCCATGTCGCTGTCCACATGAGATTGCTGCGCGCCTCATAGTTCTGCGGGTCTTTATTTGCAATACGGCTGGAATACAGTACGGAACGCATCAGTCCCTCGCTGATATAATCGCTCGTATTATCATCCTCACCCGAGAAATACTGCTCACAGATATGGTTGAAGATATCATAGATTCCGGATACCATCTGGTAATGCGGAAGAGTCAGCGTGTACCGGGGATTCAGAATGGAGAACTTCGGCATAATATTCTCATCCGCAAATACATGGCCGATCTTCTGCTTTGTCTCACGGTTTGTAATAACCGCACCTGCATTCATCTCTGATCCGGTACCCACCATAGTCAGGACACACCCTACCGGAACAATCCTGCACTCCGGCTCCTCGAAACGTACATAATATTTTTCCCACGGGTCTTCCCCGCAGTTCACGGAAACCGAGACTGCTTTTGCATAATCGCAGACCGAGCCTCCGCCTACGGCGAGCAGCAGATCCGCGTGGTGGTTTCTGGCGATCTCCACACCTTCGTAAAGTTTCTCCAGCGTCGGGTTCGGCATCACTCCGGCGATCTCCGCCACATTTTTCCCGTTCTTTTCCAGGATCCGGCATACTTCCTCATAGATCCCGTTCTTTTTGATGGAACCGCCTCCATAGATCAGCACTACGTTGCTGCCGTATTTCGGGAGTTCGGCATTCAAATAATTTAATGAATCGTCACCAAAGTAGAGTTTCGTCGGGTTACAGTATGAAAAGTTTCCAAGCATGTCTGTTCTCTCCTTTTTCTTTATTCTGACACAGTGTCACTATATGTAGTGTAGCACTGTTCTGACACAGTGTCAATATGTTTCGTAATAAAATAGCACAGACGTGCCTGATACGCACATCTGTGCTGTTATTCTCCTTTTCTATTGTTCCCCGCCGTCTTCTTTCAACGCTTTCAGATTGTGCCGTCCGTACAGGATCAGAGATACCAGCATCATGACCACACAGACTCCGATCAGAACTTTAGATACCACATCAGGGATGTTATACCAGAATACATGCACGATCATCATCGCGTAAAGCAGCCATGTATTTACCTTGCCATGCCAGTCCGCTCCGAAGACCTTTCCTGTTTTCTGTATCACAAGGAACCCGGTCACCCCCATAAAGAACTCTTTAAAGACCATGATCCCCAGCGGCACGATCATCAGCGGAAACCTCGTGAGCAGGCAGAACAGCATTGCTGCCTGAGTCAGTTTGTCTGCGATCGGATCCAGTACCTTTCCCAGATCACTGATCATATGAAAATGCCTTGCGACAAATCCATCCACAGTATCTGTCACGCCGGACAGGATCAGTATGATCCCGGTCCATATGTAATTTCTCTCCACACAGTACATCCACATGAACAGCGGGATCAGGCAGAGACGAAAAAAGGAAAGCAGGTTGGGAATAGTAAGTATCTTCTTTCGCGTATCGTTTGTATGATCAAGTTCAGGATTCATAAATTTCCCCCAGTAAATTTTTCTTTTATGTGTACGGGTAAGATGATAGTCCGATTCAGAATAAATGTCAATAGAAAACATGACCACAGATCCTGCTTTCTGTGGTCATGCCGTATTTCTACCAATATCGCCTGTACCAGGGGGAATCGAACACATCGGATACCCTGGATATCTTTACAACGTCCCCTGTGTGCGGCGCATGTATCATCTGTCCGTTTCCTATGTATATTCCCACATGCCCCGGACCGCATACAACATCTCCCGGCTGCGGACTGCTCACCGCTTTTCCGCCGCTTCCCTGAGATCCTGAAGTCCTCGGGATCGAAATCCCGGCAACAGAGTGACAATACTGTACAAGACCTGAACAGTCGAATCCAACTCCCGGTGATGTCCCGCCTGTCACATAGGGTACTCCGAGCTGTTCGTATGCTGCATTTACAATAGCCTGTGCCGCCGACGTATCCCCGCTTGATGAATCGGACCCGCTATCAGATCCTCCTCCGCCTGACGGCTCTGAATCGCCGCCATTCTGGTCATTGGAGGAACCTCCCTGTCCTTCCTGGCCGCCCTGTACATCGGATGCGTCTCCCGATGTATCTGCCTCCGATCCGGTGACGGCTGACGACTGACTCTCTTCCGTCTCCTGCGCCACAGCCTCCAGCGCCGCCTGAAGCTGTTCGTCAAAGTCGGCGACCTCGGCTTTCTTTGCCGCAAGCTCCGCGTTCACCCGCTCCTGTTCAGCGGTATATTCCGCCTGCTGTTCTTCCAGGGTAGCCTGCTCTTCTTCCAGGGTAGCTTTCAGTTCTTCAATCTCTTTTTGTGTCTCTATCAGCGCCTCAAGCTGCGCCCTGTCATAGGAATGTACATTGCTCACATATTCTGCCTTATTGAGAAGATCCGTGAAATTCTCTGCTGTGAGAAGTGCGGTCCAAAAATCTGTGGATCCGTCTTCATACATATACTTGATACGGATCTTCATGGAATCATACTGCTCCTGCGCCTTCTCTTCTGCCGCTTCTAGGTCTTCCTGTGCCTGAATGATCTTCTCGCCTGTATCGATCACCTGCTCTTCCATCGCGTTGATCTGACTGAGAAGTTCCGTGAGCTGTGCCTGCAGGTCGTTTGCTTCGCTTTGCGCTTCTGACCTCTGCTGCTCAAGGTCGTCCACAGGGGCCGCCATTACAGAAGTCACAGCCATGCATGAAAGCAGGGCCGCAGCAACCAGAGAACTCCCTGTGCGTCTTATATTTTTCATATCGTACCTTCCTTTATCATGTTATGTTCTCATGAATAAACTGCCCTACGGTACGGAACGCTCCGACCGTAAACTATACTCCTGGTTAGTATAACACAATGAGCAGCAGTACGGAAGTGCTTTTCGACATATCTTCACATATCTTTCACATTTTCCGGACACCCGGGAGTCAGAAAATCCCGGGAAAATCATGCTTGAAAAATCAGAATTTCTGAGCTATCATATTTATCAGACGTGTAGCATTCACTGCGTAAATCCAGTTGAAAGCTGCACGTTTTTTATTTTGTTTCAGATAAAGGAGTAGAAAAATGTCAGGAAAAAAACTACAGGGAATTACTTTTGGAATCATTATGTCATATGCCATGGCGTTCGGGATGGAAGTCTATAACACCGCTATCAACCAGGGCTGTCACCTGGCTGACGGGAGCTTCAGCAGTATGACAAATTCAGTTTTTTTGCACGCGCTTATAGAAATGTCCTACATGGGACTTCTGGTAATCCTCTTTTCAAACCTCTGGGGCAACCGGTTCGGGGCGGCTTTCGCCGCAAGGCACTGCGCCCCTTCCAATGACAACCCGTATTTCTGCCGGATCCTGCGCCAGGCAGGAACTGTCGCGGTCATGTGTCCTACTATGAGCCTTACCGCTTCTATCCTGTTCAATATAATCATGGCGGGCATGCCGGTTTCCCGGCTGCCCGCCATCTGGATCGGTACTGTACTAAAGAACTTCCCTATGGCGTTCTTCTGGAATATGTTCGCCGCTGCGCCGTTTACGCACTGGGTCACAGGAAAAATCTTCAGGGAAAAAACAGTCTAATGGCATTTACTCCATCCGCAGCATTTGCAGATATTGCACCCCTCCTCAAACACCAGAGGTTCGCCGCACTCCGGGCAGTACATCTTATCCGTTTCCGCCTCGGTACTCACTGCCTTCGGCTTCGGCGCTTTCTCTGCCTTTCGGGGAATGCCTGCCTTCCCCCCGGTCTGAGTGTGAGCGAGTTCTGCCTGCATCTCATTATACATATCCATCAGAGCATTTCCTACAGCCATCGGGCAGCACGCGCCCTTGCTGGTGTCCTTGCGCGATACGCGCCTTGCTGTATAGGACGGGCATGAACCGCTGGAATTGAGCTGATCCACGATCGTCTCAATGTCGATTCCGCCTCTCGCGCTGATTGAGATCATACGTGAAAGCCCTACCATGAAGTTATTGCAGCCTCCGGTAGACCCTTTACTCAGATAAGTCTCCAGCAGTGCCCCTGTATGAGGATCAAACAGAGCGATACAGTGCAGGCTTCCGCATCCTGTTGTCAGCTTTCTCTTTTTGCCGACTACATCGTCCGTCACGAGGAGGATCTCGCCCCGCCTGAGTCCTTCCCCGGCAGATACGATCTTATTCTCTTTCTTTTCGTTTGCATTCAGGATTCCGATCCTTTTGCATCCGTCGCGGAAGATCGTAATGCCCTTTAAGCCCTTCTCATAAGCGTACATATACAGGCTCTCTGTTTCTTCCACGGTAAAGCGGTTCGGTACATTGACCGTAGAACTGATCGACGCGTCAATATGAGTCTGCCACACAGACTGCATGTCGATCCTCTGGCGGTAATTCAGTGTCATTGCTGTCACAAAGTAATCCGGAAGTTCCGAATCGCTTTTCAGACCGTGCTGTTTCATATAAGACTCCACGATCTTCGTGTAGACTTTATAATATACATCTGTCCCATGGAGAGACTCTGTCTTGCGCTCGTAATAGTTCGCATAGACGGGCTCGATTCCTCCCGAGATTCCCAGCATCGTAGAGAGGGTACCGGTCGGAGCGATAGTAAGGAGCTGAGAGTTGCGCAGCCCGTATTTGCGCACGAGTTCTCGCGTCTTTTCCGATGTGTTCGCCTCAAAATAGGGAGTAGACATGATCTCATCAATATTGCACGCCTCAAACGCTCCCTTTTCCTTTGCCAGCAGAGCCGATGCCGCGATCGCGGAATCTGCCATGGCAAATCCGATATTGTCGCACATCGCGACCGCATCCTCTTCGCCGTAAGTCAGGCCAAGTTTGATCAGACAGTCGGCAAGCCCCATGATGCCAAGTCCGATCTGGCGCCATCTCGCGACGCTCTCCCGCTGTTCCTGCAGCGGATGAAGGGGCAGCCCTTCCTCCAGCACTTCATTGAGCGCCCGCACCGAGACCTCCACACAGTGCTTCAGGCCCTCGAAATCAAATTCTGCATTGTCCGTAAAGGCGTTCTGTACAAACTCTGCAAGGTTGATGCTTCCAAGCAGACAGCTTCCTCCCGCCGGAAGCGGTTCTTCGGCACAGGGATTTACTCCCGCGTAAGAGAACTCCTCTGTATTGCTCAGCAGATTCCATCCGTCGATGCGGTCCCAGAAAAGCGCTCCCGGCTCTGCATAATCCCAGTTGGTCTCCGCGATCCTGCGGAACAGATCCCGGGCATTGACCGTGCGCTCAATCACTTCGCCGGTTGCCTCCCTCGTGTAATGGAGCAGATATTCCTCATTGTTCTTCACCGCTTCCATAAAATCTTCATGGATACGGACAGAAATATTTGCCTTTGTCACTTTCTCCAGATCTGTCTTCAGGTCGATAAACTCTTCTACATCCGGGTGGGAACAGTCAATGGAGATCATCAGAGCCCCTCTGCGCCCGTTCTGTCCGATCAGCGCTGTAACCAGCGAATAGAGTTCCATAAACGAAACCGAACCGCTCGTCTCCTTCGCCGCATTATTGATCTTTGCCCCGCGCGGACTCAGCCCTGATATGTCGACCCCGCATCCTCCGCCGTAGCTGTACGTGCGAGCCAGTTTCTTTGCGCAGTCAAAAATACTCTCAATGTTATCTTCCGGCGGCTCGACCACATAGCAATTCGAGTAAGTTACCTTTCTTCCCTTTTGATCCAGGCCTCTGTTTGAAAGTATCCTTCCCCCAAACAAAAACTTCTTCCGGCGGATATACTCTGCGATCTCAGCATTTCCCCCGCTGATTCTGTCCAGCCACTGCTCAAAGTTTTCGCCGTCGCTGCGATACTTTTTAGTCCAGATGTCTGTCCCGAGCTGATTATCTTCGCCCAGCCATTCTTCTACTGTCATGTTCCTGTACCTCTTTCCGAAATCAATATATGTTTCCCGCATGGTCTGCCATGCCGGAACGTGGCAAATAAAATGTTATCATTGACGCCGGAAAATATCAAGGCTTGACAAACAGAAACTTCTTGTTCCAACCACAAAATATAGTATTTTTATTTTTTAAATCATACATTAACTTGGTGTATATGCCAGTTTTGGCGCAAATGGGCAGCCGCCGCGGATCCCTCCCCCGGCAAAGGCTGCCGTGACAGGCGGGAAAATCGTATTACTCTTTATCGCGTTGTTCCGAAATATCTCCGACATTTTCCCGTTGTTATCACAACATTCCTGAAAATAGCATTCAGATTT
>DXEY01000064.1 GCA_019114745.1 Candidatus Mediterraneibacter colneyensis
GGCCGGGAGAATACATGCCGGTCTATGAGAATGAGCGCGGCACGTATATCTTCAACTCAAAAGATCTCTGCATGATCGAGCACATCCCGGAGCTGATCGACGCGGGTATCGACAGCCTGAAGATCGAGGGCCGCATGAAGACCGCTCTCTATGTGGCGACGGTGGCGCGCACTTACCGCAGGGCGATCGACGACTACCAGAAAGACCCCAAACTGTACGAGGAAAATATGCCCTGGTATCTGGATCAGATCTCAAACTGCACGTACCGCCAGTTTACGACGGGCTTCTTTTTCGGAAAACCGGATGAGAATACACAGATCTATGACAGCAACACGTACAATAAAGAATACACATATCTGGGGATCGTAAACGAAGTAAAAGACGGCATGTGCCGGATCGAACAGAAAAACAAATTCTCGGTTGGCGAGATGATCGAGATCATGAAGCCGGACGGGCAGAACGTAGAAGTGCAGGTAAAGCGCATTGTAAATGAGGACGGGGAAGAGCAGGAGAGCGCGCCCCACTCAAAACAGGTTCTCTGGGTTGAGCTCGGGGAGACGCCTGATAAATATGATCTTCTCAGAAGAGGAGAGTAAGTTCCGGGCTGCCGGGATGGCGAGATAGATGTCATCTCTGCCGGTCAGCCCAGAATTGACCCGGAACCAACCTTACAGAAAGATATCCGCTTCTTTATCGCTTCTGCATGCTTTGTTCAATTTCCCTTCCACAACCCGCATTTTCAGGGCGTTGACACTGCGGGATCTCTGCCTGCAGACACGGGTACATTTCATACAGCCGATACATTTTCTGGTATCGGTCTTATTTGGTTCCTTTACGGAGATCGCATTGACCGGACAGACCTTTGCGCATGAGCCGCACAGTGTGCACGTTTTGGAATCTGCTTTTGGGAACAGGGAGTTTTTCATATATTTTTTGTAAGGCGTATTGCCCGGAACCTGTATGTCAATGTGGTCAAAGTCTGATTCCTTTCTCAGACGGCGGTTCAGGTCGGTCCCAAATTCAGAGATCACTTTCATGTCCGCTTTGTTCGGCCTTCTTGCGCCGATGGTCGTCACGATGGAGTGCTCCACAGGGAACGCGCCGGCACCAATAACTTTAAATCCCCGGTTTTCTGCTTCTGTTTTCAGCTCGAGAAGAGCGTCTTCATATTCCCGGCAGCCGTAGGTCGCGATCAGCGCGGCGGGGGTATGGTCTCCTGAGATATGCTCCATATATTCCATAAATGTGGCAGGCACTCTGCCTCCGTATACAGGAATCCCGAAGAGGACGAAATCATCTTTTCTGAATTTCAGAACAGGTTTCTTTTCTTTATACACCGAAAAGTCAAAGGATACGGATTTCAGATCAATGCTGCGGGCGGCCTCCATAACGACCCTGCGCGTTGTCCCTGTGGGACTGAAATAGACGAGTTTCAGTTCATTCATTTTCATAAAGCATATACTCCTTTGTATGTATTAGAACTTTTCGGGAAATGTATATGTCTTATCCCCGAAAAGCGTTCTTCCATAAAGACTATGATAGCATAATATGGTGAAAATTGCATCCTTTGTATTGTATTAATTGTATTATGTGGTATAATACAAAAAGAATGAAAAAATAATCGGGAAATCATAGAACAGACGGCAGAAAGGGAGGGCGGTATATGATACTTCAAGTTGACATGTCTTCAGAGATCCCCATTTACATCCAGCTCAGAAATGAGATCGTAAAAGGGATCGGCAGAGGGGAGCTCTCCGCAGGGGAAAATCTTCCTACGGTGCGGCAGCTTGCCTCGGATCTGGGCGTGAATACGATGACGGTAAGCAAAGCTTACCAGCTCTTGAAGTCCGAAGGTTTTATCGAGACAGACCGGAGGAAGGGTGCTGTTGTAAAACCATGCATGTTTGCGGGGAAGAGTACGCCGGATGTATACCGGGAACGTTTGGGAGACGAGCTGGAGCTTTTGAGCGCTGAGGCGAAACTCAGGGGGATGAACCGGGAAGAATTTATCAGCCTGTGCGAAGGCGCATTTGCAGCGATGGAGGTGTAAACGATGATCCTGTTTTTCATGTTTGCGGCGATCAGCCTTTCTATTATCGGCATTTTTTATGCGGTCTACGGAACGAAGCGGAAATATTCGGAAGGGATGCTCCTGGGCGTGCATCTGCCTCAGAGTGCCGCGGACAGCGGAGAAGTTGCGGATTTTATGAGGAGGTATTACAGAAATACAAAAATATTTTATCTGGCAAATGCGGTGGTCGGCGTCCTGAGCTGCCTTTTGTCTTTCTGGTATCTTTCCCTGTTTATCATCGGCTGGTCTGTCTGGATTCTGGAGTTCTGCGCTGGCGCGATCGCCCTGCTGTACCGGTCTCACAGGAAGCTGTATGACCTGAAGATAGAGAAAGGATGGATCGGGGGCGGCGGAAGCCGGATCATGGCAGTAGATACCAGAGTGACGGCGCAGTCCGGAAAGATCGGACTGTCGCCCTGGTATCATGTGCTTTTCTGCGCGTTGATCCTTCTTCCGTGCCTGGACGGGGACATCCGGTATTACCTGAGAGTCTCTGAGGACGGGTGGATCTTTCTTTTTACCGCGATATGTGTCAGTGTGGGCTTCGGGATTCTGCACGTGGTCATACTGCGGATACGGAATAAAGTGTACAGCGGGGATTCTGATGTGAATGCCGGGATCAACCAAATGCAGAAGAAGGTCTGGTCCTGGGCGCTCGCCGGAGGTGACCTGTTTAATGTGGCGGCGTACCTTCTTGTAGTATCAGGCGCAGACCGTGAAGGCTGGATCAGTACCGGGGTTCTGGCGGCGTGGTGTATTCTTGAGACCGTACCGGCGCTCTTTCTGATCGGAGGTTTTGTCTATATGCGCCGCCAGAAGGAGAAGCTGCTGGCACAAAATGACAGACCGCTGTATATTGACGATGATGTATACTGGAAAAACGGCTGGTACAGCAATCCCGGCGACAAGAGGCTGCTGGTGCAGGACTGGGCGTGCTCCTGGAACTATACGACGAATATGGCGAGGCCGGCGGGAAAGATCAGCTTTATTGTCATGATCCTGCTCGTGGCCGGATGTCTGGGGTGGCTCTTTGTGGCGATGTGGAGACTGGATTTTACACCGATCCGGGTTGCGATGGAAGAGAACCGGATCGAGATCACATCCGGTTATTCGGATTATGAGATCGGCTGTGACGAGATCGAAGAAGTGCGTCTGATCGACAGGCTGCCGGATGATGATTACCGCAGGATCAACGGAGGAGAGGATCAGGAGAAGATGATCGGAAGGTTCAAAGGAAAGCAGACCGGGAAGTGCCGGATGTATCTGTATGTGGAATATTCGCCGGTACTTGAGATCGTGACTGAGGAGGGTCCGGTATATGTCAACAGCAAAGAAGAAGGGCAGACTGAAAAATGGATGCGGGAATTAGAAGGGATGATCAGCCAATGATCCATGCCG
>DXEY01000065.1 GCA_019114745.1 Candidatus Mediterraneibacter colneyensis
TATCGCTACTTTTTTTAAACGATTATCTTGACATAAAGTATACGCGTTGAATATAATACCAATAAGATGCGTTTTTACACTATTAATAGGAAAAAAGAAGATTGGAAGGGGGAAAAACAGTGAAAACAAAACGTAGATTTTGGGCTGCCCTGTTTGTCTTCTGCTTAGTACTTACAATGATTCCGATGACAGCTTTTGCGGCAGAAAGACCAGAGGCGCCTGCTTCCTGTGAAGCGGAAGATTCTGAAGGGCATACGTACACCTGCCACAGAGTAGAAGAAAAAGAGGTGTATGTGGCGGGAACAAAGGTCGGGGATACAGGAAGTACCGAATATTACGTGAACGACGGCAGCGGGGGGATCACCACCGAGAATGCATCTGCCGAAAACTATAATGTAAGCTACGACCCGGCGTCCGGCACTATTACCCTGAAAGGGGCACAGCTGTCAAAAACCGCCTACACGGATCACAGGGTATTGTATGAGACGCAGGAGTACCCGCGGGATGTTTCTGACGATGCGGTGATTATGGCGCGGCGGGATATTACGGTCAAAGTGCTCGGAGAAAACAATATTATAGAAAACAAGCGTAAAAATCCTCTTACCTATTATGGGCTGCACCGGCACGGCATTACTGTATACGGTGATCTGACGATCACGGGAGACGGGGCGGAAACCAGCGCTTTGACATCGCAAAGCTGCGGGGAGAAGGACAGAGAGTGGGCGAACAGCATAGGAGTTTATGTCCTTGAAGGTGATCTGACTGTTGAAAATCTTTCGCTTACTGCAGAGGGAAGAAATTCGACATACTTCAGCGGCGGAATGTATGTGACAGACGGCGGAGCAGTCATCAGAAACAGTTCTGTGCGTCTTACGGGCGGAACGGTCGCACCGCTGAACTCTGCGGCAGTGGCGCCGGGCTGGACGGGAAGTTACGGTTTTGTCATGGAGTCAAAAAATAAAGAGACGGTTATTGATAATTCCACCGTTGAAATCCAGGCGGGAGAAGGATATTCCAGCATCGGGGTTCTGGTCAGCTATTCAGACAGTGTGCTGAAGGTTCAGAACAATGCAGTGCTGAAAGTAACGGCGTCGAAAGAAGCTGCTGTCAGTTACGGGATCAGCGCCGGCATGACCGTATCCGGAGCATATGTGGAAGCTGTAAGTGAAGGAGCGAAGGATATTCCTTATACATACGGTGGGGAAACCTATGGGGGAAACGTGTATTCATACGGCTTTTCCGGGTATGCCGCCGACGTATCCGATGCGGATGCAAAACCCATTTCCTGTCCGGTTAAGATAGAAAAAGGCGCCGTCCGCTTTATGAGCGGTCCCTGCTCAGACGGAACCCAGACGTTTTCTTATGCTTATGACGGAGCTATAGAAGATCTTGACTATTCGTCCGATCCGTATGCTTTCGCGAAGTATAATCAGGAGGCAGCCGCCGAAGGCGCTCAGGAATGGACGGAAACCTGTGAAGCTGCGGATGGGAATAATGGAATGGTTCTGCAGAACGGGTATCAGTATTTTGAAATTACCCATGAGGTTACTCCTGCCGGAACAGTAAAATGGACGGGGGACGACCAGGCGCAGCGCCCGGATTCTCTCGAAATCAATCTGAAATACGGACAGAATCCGGCTGACAGCACCGTGGCGGCGTCCGGCGGCACGGACGCGTGGACGTTCCGGTTTGATCCACAGCCTGTCTACAACTGTCAGATTACAGGTGATTACCGTGCTTCAGACGCGTGGGAGATGGTGGACTATACTGTTGCGGTAAGCGGCCAGCCAAAGGAATACAGTGCAGAGATCAATGGTTCAGCGTACTCTGAGGATGGATTTTTAATTACCGAAACCTATATCAGAAATGAGGAACCGGAGGATCCTTCGACAGAACCTGAAAAGCCCTCAGATCCGGCAGAACCCGGAGGACAGTCGAAAGATAATTCCGGCGGTACGTCTGCTCCGCAAACCGGGGACAGCAGTGATCCGGTCTTATGGATCGCGCTTATGGGCGTGGGAGCTGCCGGTATCGGAACAGCGGTATGGCAGATAAGACGAAGAAGAAAAGCACAGTAAAAATATCCGGAGAGTAATCTGCGGAAGTGACAAAAGGAAGCGGGGTGGAAGCAATTTCCACCCTGCTTTTTCTGTGAGAAACATACAAATATCAAAGAGATTTCCCCGGGATTTGTACAAAATAATGTATTGAGGGATGAGGAAATCGGTTTTCTGGTAAAAACACATAAAAAATCAATAAAAATCAGGGATTTTATGTTTACGAAAAAGTACAATTTGAAACAAAAATAAGCCTGTTCTGTCCGAGTGTATGTGAAAATCGAAAATATTGACAAATCCCGGCACGGGGCGTAATATTTAGTCAGCTTTTCGGAATACCTATTTAATAAGAAGAAAAGCGCTGTCTCCGGAGAGTGCGCAGCGTACCTGCCGGAGAAAAGTTGACTGGAACTGAAAAGTGAAAAAAGGATTTAGGGGGTTCGACGCAGAACAACTCTTTTTTTTATGCCTAAAATCTGTCCATGTCACAAACTTCAGGCCGGCCAATGCGGAATAAATTTCATAAAGGAGGGAGCAATACGGGAAATCTGACAGAAACACTGATGGAAGAACTGAACTGTGAGACGGTGTTCACTCTTCCGGTCATAGGAGGTATTTCAGAATCCGTAGTCGTCACCTGGATCATCATGGCGGTACTTGTACTGTTGTCTGTCATCCTGGTGAGAAACCTGCGGATCGAAAATCCCGGTAAAGTGCAGCTGGCGCTGGAAGCGGCGATCGGCTGGGCACAGGACTTTTTCGAGGGGATCATCGGAAAAGAAAACCGAAGATATATACCATATCTGATCACAATACTTCTGTATCTGGCAGCAGCCAATACGATCGCACCGCTGTTCGGCTTTAAGCCGCCGACAAAGGATCTGAATGTGACAGCGGCGCTGGCGATCATGAGCATGTGCCTGATCGAGTATTCGGGGATACACAAAAACGGACTGAAACACTGGGTAAAACATTTCGCCCAACCGGTTCCGGTAGTAGCGCCGATCATGGTGCTGGAAATCGTGATCAGACCGCTGTCGCTCTGTATGCGGCTCTTCGGAAACATGCTGGCCGGGTTTGTGGTGCTGGAGCTCCTGAAGTTTTTCGTACCGCTGATCATACCGATCCCGGTAAGTTTTTATTTTGACATCTTCGACGGCCTGCTTCAGGCGTATGTGTTCGTATTCCTGACAGGATTGTTTATGACTGAGGAGATGGAGTAATTTCACAATACAATATTATTTTTAAGAAAAAGGAGATTAAAATCATGGAAACAATTATTGCTATTGGAGCAGCTATTGCAGTATTGACAGGTATTGGAGCAGGTGTCGGAATCGGTATCGCGACAGGAAAGGCAACGGAAGCGATCGCAAGACAGCCTGAGGCAGAGGGCAAGATCAGTAAGAACCTGATCCTCGGATGTGCGCTTGCAGAGGCGACAGCGATCTATGGTTTCATCATCGGACTTCTGATCATCATCCTTCTTCAGTAATCAGGCGGGCAGAACTTAGAGACGATAACATGAAAGGTGGGCTTAAAAGGTGATTTCTATCAATTTGAACCTTGTCTGGACCATAATAAACCTTGTTGTTCTTTATCTTTTGCTGAAACATTTCCTGATCGGTCCCGTGATGAACATCATGGAACAGAGAAAACAGATGATCGAGGACGGATTTAAGAATGCACAGGCTGCGCAGGATGACGCCAACAGGCTGAAACAGGAATACGAGACCGCTCTGAGCGGGGCGAAACAGGAGTCCGTGCAGTTGATCGAGGACGCGAGAAAGAGTGCAAAGGCAGAGTATGAGCGGATCCTCAGCGAGGCGGGGGATAAAGCAGAAAATATACTCGAATCTGCAAAAGAGAGCGTGCGTGTAGAGCGCGAGCAGACTATGAAGGAACTGCAGTCGCAGATCGCCGGTCTCGCGGTTGCCTCTGCGGCTAAAATTGTTGGAAAAAGTACAGATGACAGGGAGACACTTGATCTGTATGATCAGTTTTTGAAAGAAGCAGGTGAGGGACATGGAGAAGCAGACTGACAGAGAGATCCGCTGCTCTTCGACGGCAGCCGCATACGGACGCGTCCTGTTCGGACTTGGGATACCGGAGGAAGCAGTGGATAAAACCCGCAGGATCCTTGCGGAAGTCCCGCAGCTTGAAGACATTTTTAAAAATCCGACGATCCCACAGAAGAAAAAACTGAGCGTGATCGACAGGGTATTTCCCGAAGAGATGAGAAATTTTCTTAAAACTGTGTGTAAATACCGCCGGACGGATCTTATGGATGAAATATTCTCCGCGTATGACAGATACAGGGATGAACAGGGGAAAGTCCTGCATGCCGTACTCAAATGCACCACGCCGCCCGGCGAGGAGCAGAAGGCGGGGATGGAAGCGTTCCTTTGCAGGAAATACGGCGCCAGAGAGGCGCAGATCAGCGTGTGTACAGACGAGACGCTCCTGGGAGGATTTGTCCTGCGGGTGGGCAGCGACGAGTACGACTGGAGCATGAAGGGACGTCTGGACAGACTGGAACAAAGATTAACCTGGAGGTGAACAAGGTGAGTTCAATCAACTCAGATGAGATTATCTCTATCCTCAGAGAAGAGATAGAGAATTTTGATATGATGAGCAAAGACAGTGAAGTGGGGACTGTCGTTGCTGTGGGAGACGGTATCGCGACGATCTATGGTATCGACCATGCCATGTACGGGGAGATCATCACATTTGAAAACGGCCTGAAGGGTATGGTGCAGGATATAAGGAAAGATGAGATCGGCTGCATCCTGTTCGGGAGCGATACGGGGATCCGGGAAGGGACAAAAGTGTCCCGTACCGGAAAGAGAGCCGGGGTGCCGGTAGGAGATGCATATATAGGAAGAGTTGTCAACGCGCTTGGAGAAGCCATCGACGGAAAGGGAGACATTGAGTCGTCCGATTACCGTCCGATCGAGCAGGAAGCCCCCGGGATCGTAGACAGAAAGTCTGTCAGCGTCCCCATGGAGACAGGAATCCTTTCGATCGACGCAATGTTCCCGATCGGACGGGGGCAGCGTGAGCTGATCATCGGCGACCGACAGACAGGTAAGACTTCGATCGCGCTTGATACGATCCTGAACCAGAAGGGGAAGGATGTAATCTGTATCTATGTAGCCATCGGACAGAAGGCGTCTACTGTGGCGAAAGTAGTAAATACCCTGAAAACACACGGCGCTATGGACTATACGATCGTTGTATCTTCCACAGCCAGCGACTGCGCGCCGCTGCAGTACATCGCTCCTTATGCCGGTACTGCTATGGCAGAGCATTTCATGTATCAGGGAAAAGATGTACTGATCGTGTATGATGACCTGTCCAAACATGCAGTGGCATACCGTGCGCTTTCCCTGCTGCTGGGACGTTCTCCGGGACGTGAGGCATATCCGGGAGACGTATTCTATCTCCACTCGAGACTTCTGGAGAGATCCAGCCGTCTGTCAGAAGAGAAGGGCGGCGGCTCGATCACCGCGCTGCCGATCATTGAGACGCAGGCGGGCGATGTGTCCGCATATATCCCGACAAACGTGATCTCTATCACGGACGGACAGATCTTCCTTGAGAGCGGGCTGTTCGCATCAGGGATGAGACCTGCGGTCAACGTAGGACTTTCCGTATCCCGTGTGGGCGGCGCGGCGCAGACAAAGGCGATGAAAAAAGCATCGGGGAGCATCCGTATCGACCTGGCACAGTACCGGGAGATGGAGGTGTTTACCCAGTTCAGTTCAGATCTGGACGCGGCGACGAAAGAGCAGCTTGAGTACGGCGGAGGCCTGATGGAGCTGTTAAAGCAGCCGCTGTATCACCCGCTGTCACTCCATGAGAAAGTGATCACACTCTGTGCTGCGACGCACAAGGTGCTTCTCGGCGTTGACAAGAAACAGATCAAGCAGTTCCAGATGGACATGCTGACCTACTTTGAGGCAAACCGCCCGGAGATCGGCAGGGAGATTGAAGAGAAGAAGGAACTGTCTGATGAACTGATCAGCAGGATCGTGGAGACCGCAAAGGAATTTAAGATGAGCAGGTGATAATATGGCAAATATCAGAGAGATACAGAGCCGGATCAACAGCGTGAAAGATACGATGAAGATTACGAACGCAATGTATATGATCTCTTCTTCAAAGATGACGCAGGCGAAGAAAAAACTCATGGATACAGAGCCTTACTTCTACGCTTTGCAGGGAGAAATCTCCAGGATCCTCCGCCATCTTCCTGAACTGGAACACGAGTTTTTCGATCAGAGGACAGATATACCGAAAGAGGAGCGCAGGATCGGCTCCATCGTAGTCACAGCGGACAAAGGGCTTGCCGGCGCGTACAACCACAACATTGAAAAGCTGGAAGAGGAAATCCTGGCAAAGCCGGGGATCCACAAGCTGTTTGTGGTCGGAGAGCTGGGGCGCCATTATTTCGCAAAGCGCGGTGTGGAGATTGATACGCATTTCAGATACACAGTGCAGAAGCCGACGATGCACCGGGCCAGGGATATCTCCGGCGTGCTGCTGGAGCAGTTCCGGCAGGGGGAACTGGATGAGATCTATATCGTATATACCCGTATGGAAAACTCAGTACAGTCAGATGCGGAGGTAATGAAGCTCCTTCCGCTGGAACGGAGTTCATTCGATGAGATGAAGATGCCGCTGAATGTACACCGTGAGGCAATCGAGCTGTATCCGTCAGCGGAAGCGGTGATGGACAGTATCGTGCCGAACTATGTAAATGGTATGATATACGGTTGTCTTGTCCAGGCATATGCGAGCGAGCACAATGCCCGCATGATGGCAATGAAATCGGCTACCGACAGTGCCCGGGATCTGATCCATGACCTGTCGGTGCTGTACAACAGAGCCCGCCAGGCGGCGATCACGCAGGAGATCACGGAGGTATGTGCCGGAGCAAGGGCACAGCAGAAATAGTATCGGGGCTTTCGGCAGCCGGTACTTTTGGAAAGAAAGTGAGAATGGGTATGAATAAAGGAAGAATCACACAGGTCATGGGGCCTGTTGTTGACGTAGTATTTGAGGACGGCGAACTTCCCTTTATCAAGGATGCGCTTGAAGTTGAAAACAACGGAAAGAAATGTGTCATGGAGGTGGCGCAGCACCTTGGAAACAATGAGGTGCGCTGTCTGATGCTGGCGGCAAGTGAAGGTCTCCACAAAGATATGGAGGTCACGGCGACAGGAGCCGGCATTAAAGTCCCTGTCGGGGAAAAGACTCTCGGCAGACTGTTTAATGTACTTGGAGAGACAATTGACGACGGCGAAAAAATCAAAGATTCAGAGGAGTGGGTGATCCACAGAAATCCGCCGTCATTTGAAGATCAGAGCCCGGTCGTTGAGATACTCGAGACCGGAATCAAGGTCATCGACCTGCTCGCCCCCTATGCAAAGGGCGGTAAGATCGGACTGTTTGGCGGCGCGGGAGTCGGAAAGACCGTGCTGATCCAGGAGCTGATCAGGAACATTGCCACAGAGCACGGCGGATATTCCATCTTTACAGGTGTGGGAGAACGTTCCCGTGAGGGAAATGACCTCTGGTCTGAGATGAGAGAATCAGGAGTGCTCGAAAAGACAGCCCTGGTGTTCGGACAGATGAACGAGCCCCCCGGAGCTCGTATGCGTGTTGCGGAGACCGGGCTTACGATGGCAGAGTATTTCCGTGATGAGGAGCACAGAAATGTCCTTCTCTTCATTGACAATATCTTCCGTTTCACGCAGGCGGGATCCGAGGTGTCCGCGCTGCTCGGACGTATGCCTTCAGCCGTAGGTTATCAGCCGACTCTTGCGACGGAGATGGGTGAACTTCAGGAGCGTATCGCGTCTACGAAGAACGGTTCTGTCACATCCGTACAGGCTGTCTATGTGCCGGCGGACGATCTGACCGACCCGGCGCCGGCGACGACATTCGCCCACCTGGATGCAACGACAGTGCTCTCCAGAAAGATCGTAGAGCAGGGAATCTATCCGGCGGTGGATCCGCTGGAGTCAAGCTCCCGTATCCTCGAGGCGGATATCGTAGGTGAGGAGCACTATGAAGTCGCGAACAAAGTGATCGCGATCCTTCAGAAATATACAGAGCTGCAGGATATCATCGCAATCCTTGGAATGGAAGAACTTTCGGACGAGGACAAGGCGACGGTCATGAGAGCCAGAAAGATCCAGAGATTCCTGTCCCAGCCGTTCTTTGTGGCAGAGACATTTACGGGTATCCCGGGAAAATATGTGCCGCTCAAAGAGACGATCCGCGGCTTTAAGATGATCATTGACGGTGAGATGGACGAATATCCGGAGTCTGCGTTCTTCAATGTGGGAACCATTGACGACGTTATCGCGAAAGCAGAAGCGGAGGCGTCAGAGGAATAGGAGTGTATGCATAGATGGATACATTTGGTCTGAAGATCATAGCAAGTGATAAAGTATTTTATGAAGGCCGCTGCCGGAAACTGACGATCCCGGCAGTGGACGGAGAAAAAGGAATCCTGCCAAACCATGAAAACATGGTCATTGCCATAGCGGTAGGAATAGCCAGAGTCCAGCTTGACGGCGAGGACGAATGGAGAGATATTGCGGTGGGAACCGGTTTTGCCGAGATCGTGAACAACAGGGTCACGCTTCTGGTGGACACGGCGGAAAAGCCGGAGGACATTGACGTCCGCAGAGCACAGGAACAGCAGGAGCGGGCGGAAGAACAGATGAGGCAGAAACAGAGTATACAGGAGTATTACCATACGCAGGCGTCCCTTGCCCGGGCAATGAACAGGCTGAGAGTCGCCCAGGACAAAAAGTGGAACATATAGCACCAGTTTAAAGCACCAGTTCAGCCATACAAAATGCGGGAGAGAAAATCATGTTTACATGGTTTTTCTCCCGTATTTTGTATGAGTTGAGCGCCAGAATATGAGCAAAGAAGCGGCGCGAGCTGTTCTAGACAGGCGCTTTTTGCAGTTTCCTGTTTTTTGAGTATGAATACAGCATTCTGATTCCTGTGTAGAGAACGATAAAGAATACGATCCACTTTAGTGCATAGGTAGGAAGTGATACTGCGATGAAAAAGGCCAGTGTCGCAGAAACGCATCCGCATATTGTTATTGCAGCAGAAGCTTTCCTGTTATAGGCGTCTTCTTTTATGAATTTGATACTCGATATAGGCTGCTGGAATGCCGAGAGTGCATAGCAGATTGGATAGCATACAATTGGCGAGATTCCGAGGAAGAACAGGATTGCCATTGTCGGCGCCCACGGGCCTACCCCAAGATTGGCCAGTGCGCCTACAATCAGGAGTGTAACTGCCGCAATAATCAGTTTGATTCCAGCTAATCCATTAGCATCTCCGCCCACTGGCATTAAATTAAGCTGCCCGAGAAGCACGAACACTGCCGCAATGAACATAGCAATGCCCATACTGAGCTGTATTTTCAGCTCTGGCATACCTGATACGATTTTTGCACCCAAATATGCACCTACCGCTGCACATGCCGTCAGAACTATCAGGGTAACTGGATCTACGTCTGTTTTTGTGAAAAACAGGAGCGCAAAAATTGGTGCGGAGAGAGCTGTTGAAACGTTAAGAGTACCAGGAATCTGCTTGTCAGGCACCAGACGAAATGCAGTCAGAAGGAAAGTGATCGTTGAAAAACAGCCAATTCCCAACACGTCGAAAAACAGGCATACGAAGCCGACGGCTCCAGTCTTTGCATAACTTGTATCCTTTTCAAGACGATTCTCTCGCTTTGCCTTGATAAAATCGGTGACCTGAAAACATAAAACCAGAACGGCCATGATGATATAAGCGGCA
>DXEY01000006.1 GCA_019114745.1 Candidatus Mediterraneibacter colneyensis
AACAAACAGCGGTTGTCAATACATATTTTAAGAAATACTGCAAAAAATGTGTATCAGAAATGAGATCTGTAAGACAGCAATAGGAAGCGAGGATGGGATATGTTGAAAAATTACAGTGTGAGGACAGATCTTGCCCTGGAGGAAAAAGAACGGTTTGAGTCAGACGATGTGGAGATCCAGGGCGTAGTGCTGGAGGAAGAGTATGACGAAGAAGAAGAAATCCGCGTGACGCGGGTTGAGATCAGGACAGAGAACGGAGCGAAAGCGATGGGAAAGCCGGCAGGCACTTACCTTACACTTGAGACTCCGAATCTTGCGATCCCGGATGATGAGACACACAGGAACCTTGCCGGAATAATATGCCGTTATATCAGGGAACTGATCGAAAAGAACAACCGGGATGGAAAAAAGGATCTGTCGATTCTCGTGGTCGGACTGGGAAACCGTGACGTCACGCCGGACGCACTGGGCCCCTGTGTGGCGGATCATCTCTCGGTGACCCGGCATATTGTGAAAGAGTACGGCAAGTACGCCATGGGCGTAGATCATACGAATATGATCAGTGCGGTAGTACCCGGGGTGATGGGACAGACCGGGATGGAAAGCACGGAGATCGTGCGGGGCATTGTACAGGAGACCCATCCGGACATCATTATCGCTGTAGACGCCCTTGCCGCAAGGAACAGCAGGCGCCTGAACCGTACTGTGCAGATCGCGGACACAGGGATACATCCGGGGTCGGGGATCGGAAACCGCAGGCTCGGCCTGACCAGGGAGTCTCTGGGAGTCCCTGTGATCGGTATCGGGGTGCCGACAGTAGTAGACGCGGCCACGATCGTAAACGATACGATGGAAAATTTTATCGTATCCCTTGAGACATCAGATTCATTCAAAGGTGTGGGAGAGGTGCTCAGATCCTATAATGCGGGAGAAAAGTATGAGTTTGTCAGAGAGCTGATCGCCCCTCACCTGAACGGGATGTTTGTGACGCCAAAGGATGTGGACGAGATGGTACACCAGATCAGCCACACGATCTCTGAAGCGATCAACATGCTTTCGGACTACGCATAACCTGTCTTTTGGGCGCATACAATTGCAGGAGAAAAACGGAAAGAAGGTGCCGCCGGGAATGGAAAGACGGATCAGGTCGGGAATGGGACAGACAGGGACAGCGGCAATGACAGTGCTTTTATCCGCGTGTATCCTGCTGGCGGCGGCAGATGAGTTCGGCGGGGACTGGCAGTACCGCCTGCAGAGACAGATCTGCGCAGGCGCAGAAGAGATGTATGTGCCGGTGCTCGCATGGGCGGACAGAAAGCCTTCGGCAGGGATCGGGGCATGGCTGAAAGAAAAAGCGCTTGCCTGGATCCCGCTTGTGAGTTATGTGGAGGATCACGCGTATCAGGACGCCGCACTGGAAGATGAAGAGACCCTTGCAAAGATACTGGAGGCGCAGGCAAATGATGAGAATATGGTAGACGAAAACGGTAACCTTGTCGGGGAGCCGGATGAACAGGCGGCAGTGGCAGACGAGCCTGTCCAGACCGTGGATACTTCTATCGGGAAGCTGAGGGACTTTGAGTATCTGCTGGGAAATTTTTACACGGTCGACAGCTCGACAATGATCGGCGCGGATCAGTTAAATGCTGACGATCTGCTCGGGCGGAGCATGAAGATCGATACTGCTTCCGACGGACCGAAAGTGCTGATCTACCATACTCATTCCCAGGAGATGTTTGCAGATTCCACTTCCGGGGATCCGGCGGACAGCATCGTGGGAGTCGGGGAGTATCTGACGCAGCTTCTGAATGCCAGGGGGATCGAGACGATCCACGACACCGGGGTGTACGATATCATCAACGGTAAGCTGGACAGGAGCAATGCGTATGAGTATGCCGGGGAGGCGGTGAGCCGGATCCTGGAGGAGAATCCTTCCATAGAAGTGCTGATCGACCTGCACCGGGATGGGGTGGCGGAAGGCACAAGGCTTGTAACGGAAATCAACGGGAAACCGACCGCGAAGATCATGTTTTTCAACGGACTGAGCAGATCCCGCACGAACGGAGATATCAGCTATCTCGCCAATCCGTACATTCAGGATAACCTTGCGTTTTCTCTCCAGATGCAGATCGCGGCGGAAGAGAAGTATCCGGGCTTTACACGCCATATCTATCTGAGGGCGTACCGCTACAATATGCATCTGATGCCGAAATCGCTTCTGGTGGAAGCGGGCGCGCAGACGAACACAGTCGAGGAGATGATGAATGCGATGGAGGTGCTCTCGGAGATGCTTTACGATGTGCTCGTCGGGGAGTAGATTCATATTGAAAACCGTAAAAGCTGGTGGTATATTATGTAATGGATTGTCCTGCGCAGATGCAGGATACGCAGAAGAACAGAAGGAGAATGTAAATGACTGGTAAGAATACATATGATGCCGGAAGCATTACGGTGCTCGAGGGACTTGAAGCTGTTCGGAAACGTCCGGGGATGTATATCGGAAGCGTCTCCACTAAAGGATTGAATCATCTGATCTACGAGATCGTGGATAATGCGGTGGATGAGCATTTGGCGGGATACTGCTCCGAAATCCGGGTGACGCTTGAGAAAGACGGATCGGCGACTGTGTCGGACAACGGGCGCGGCGTGCCGGTAGGCATGCATGAAAAAGGGATGTCCGCGGCAAGGCTTGTTTTTACGACTCTCCATGCGGGAGGCAAGTTTGATGATTCCGCCTATAAGACAAGCGGAGGACTGCACGGAGTCGGATCATCCGTTGTAAATGCCCTTTCCACTTACATGGATGTGAAGATCAGCCGCGACGGGTATATCCACCACGACAGATATGAGAGAGGCGTGCCGGTGCTCGACCTGGAAGACGGCCTGCTGCCCCGGATCGGCAAGACGCGAAAGACAGGGACGACGATCAATTTTCTGCCGGACGACACGATTTTTGAGAAGACAAAGTTCCGGGCGGAAGAAGTAAAGAGCAGGCTGCATGAAACCGCATACCTGAATCCGGAGCTGAAAATTATTTTTGAGGATCAGCGGCTGGAGACGCCCGAACACATCGAATATCATGAGCCGGACGGGATCCTCGGTTTTATCCGCGACCTGAATAAGAAGAAGGATGCTCTTCACGAGCCGGTCTATTTTAAGGGAGAGTCCGATGGGATCGAGGTGGAAATCGCGCTGCAGTATGTCAACGAATTTCACGAAAATGTTCTCGGATTCTGTAACAACATATACAATGCCGAGGGAGGCACTCATCTGACCGGATTTAAGACGACGTTTACTACGGTCATGAACCAGTATGCCAGGGAACTTGGGATACTCAAGGACAAGGACGCTAACTTTACAGGGGCGGATATCAGGAACGGTATGACGGCGATCGTCTCGATCAAGCATCCGGATCCCAGGTTTGAAGGGCAGACAAAGACAAAGCTCGACAATCCGGATGCCTCAAAGGCAGTGAGCAAAGTGGCGGGTGACGAGATCGTCCGGTACTTTGACCGCAACCTGGACACGCTCAAAACTGTGCTCTCAAGTGCCGAGAAAGCGGCGAAGATCCGCAGGACGGAGGAAAAGGCAAAGACGAACCTTCTGACAAAACAGAAATATTCGTTTGACAGCAACGGAAAGCTGGCCAACTGTGAGAGCCGTGATCCGAAGAAATGTGAGATATTTATCGTGGAGGGAGATTCCGCGGGCGGCTCGGCAAAGACCGCAAGGGACAGGAACTACCAGGCAATACTGCCGATCCGCGGAAAGATCCTGAATGTAGAGAAAGCGAGCATCGACAAGATCCTCGCCAACGCGGAGATCAAGACGATGATCAACGCCTTTGGATGCGGATTTTCAGAAGGGTACGGCAATGATTTCGATATCACGAAGCTCCGGTATGACAAGATCATTATCATGGCGGATGCCGATGTGGACGGCGCCCATATCTCGACGCTGCTCCTGACGCTGTTCTACCGTTTCATGCCGGAACTGATCTATGAGGGACATGTCTATATTGCCATGCCTCCGCTCTACAAGGCGATGCCGAAGAATGGCGAGGAAGAGTATCTCTATGACGACAAGGCGCTGGAGAAGTACCGCAAGACCCACACCGGCCCGTTTACGCTCCAGAGGTACAAAGGTCTGGGCGAGATGGATGCGGAGCAGCTCTGGGAGACTACGCTGGATCCCGAGCGGAGACTTCTGAAGCTGGTGGAGATCGAGGACGCAAGGATGGCATCCGGAGTAACGGAGATGCTGATGGGGACGGAAGTGCCTCCGAGACGCGCGTTTATCTATGAAAACGCTACGGAGGCGGAACTGGACGTCTAGGATGTCCGGAAGGATAAAGGAGTAGAAGAATGAACAGTGAATCACAGATCATAAGGACTGAGTATTCAGATCTTATGAAGAAATCATATATTGATTACGCCATGAGCGTGATCATATCCCGTGCGCTGCCGGATGTGCGCGACGGGCTCAAACCGGTGCAGAGGCGGACGCTCTACGATATGTACGAGCTGGGGATCCGTTACGACCGGCCGTACAGGAAGTGTGCCCGTATTGTGGGCGATACGATGGGTAAATACCATCCCCACGGCGACAGTTCCATCTACGAGGCGCTTGTCGTTATGGCGCAGGATTTTAAAAAGGGACAGGTTCTGGTGGACGGCCACGGAAATTTCGGTTCCATCGAAGGGGACGGGGCTGCCGCCATGCGTTATACGGAGGCAAGGCTTACAAAATTCACCCAGGAAGTCTGTCTTGCCGACCTGGATAAAAATGTGATCGACTTCGGCCCGAATTTTGACGAGACAGAAAAGGAGCCTCTGGTGCTCCCGGTCCGGATCCCGAACCTTCTTGTAAACGGTGCGGAAGGAATCGCGGTGGGAATGGCGACGAGTATTCCAACCCACAATCTCTCTGAGGTCATCGACGCAGTGAAAGCGTACATGAAGAATGACGCCATCACTACGAAACAGCTCATGAAATACATCAAGGGACCGGACTTCCCGACCGGGGGGATCGTCGTCAATAAGGACGACCTGCCGGAGATCTACGAGACCGGACAGGGCAAGATTAAAATACGCGGAAAGGTCGAGGTGGAGGAACTCAAAGGCGGCAGGAAACAGCTTGTCATCAGCGAGATCCCATATACAATGATCGGAACCGGGATCAGTAAGTTCCTGAACGACGTTGCCTCTCTGGTAGAGTCGAAAAAGACAACGGATATCGTCGATATCTCCAACCAGTCATCGAAAGAGGGAATCCGGATCGTGCTTGAACTCAAAAGAGGAGCTGACGCGGAAAACCTGAAGAACATGCTCTACAAAAAGACCCGCCTGGAAGATACGTTCGGCGTGAACATGCTCGCAGTAGCGGACGGAAGGCCGGAGACGCTGGGACTCAAAAAGATCATCGAACATCATGTAGACTTCCAGTTTGAGCTGGCAACAAGAAAGTATCAGACCCTCCTCGGGAAAGAGCGGGAGAAGAGCGAAGTCCAGGAAGGTCTGATCAAGGCGTGCGACGTGATCGACCTGATCATTGAGATCCTGCGCGGAAGTAAGTCGGTGAAGGATGCAAAGGCATGTCTTGTGAACGGCGTTACAGACAACATCAAGTTTAAGTCCAATATTTCCAGAAAGATGGCTGCCCTGCTCCGGTTTACAGAACGCCAGGCGACTGCGATCCTGGAGATGCGCCTGTACCGTCTGATCGGGCTGGAGATCGAAGCACTCAGGGCGGAGCATGAGCAGACGCTGAAAAATATCGCCAGATATGAAGATATCCTCAATAATTATGACTCCATGGCAGGCGTGATCATTGAGGAGCTGGATTCTTATAAGAAAGAATACGGAAGAAAACGCCGTACCGTGATAGAAAATGCGGAAGAAGCTGTCTTTGAAGAGAAGAAGATCGAGGAACAGGAAGTCGTATTCCTCATGGACAGGTTCGGCTATGCGAAGACGGTAGATGTGTCTGTGTATGAGAGAAACAAGGAGGCGGCAGACAACGAGAACAAATACATCGTGCACTGTATGAATACAGGAAAGCTGTGTATTTTTACTGACACAGGAAAGATGCATCAGGTGAAAGTGCTCGATGTGCCTTACGGTAAGTTCCGCGACAAGGGAACGCCCCTTGACAATGTCAGCAATTATTCCACCAGTGAGGAACAGATCGTCATGGTCTGCGACGCGGAGCAGATGCGTTTCGCACACCTGCTGTTCGTTACTGCCCGGGGAATGGTGAAGAAGGTGGAAGGAACGGAATTTCAGGTGACAAAGCGGACGATCAGCGCCGCGAAACTTCAGGATGAGGATTTCCTGGTCGCAGTGAAGGTTATAACGGATAACCAGAACGTGGTACTGCAGACTAAGAATGGATACTTCCTGAGATTTCCTGCCTCTGAGGTGCCGGAGAAGAAAAAGGCCGCCATCGGCGTCAGGGGGATCCGGCTGCACAAAAAGGATGAGGTGGAGCAGGTCTGGCTCTTTGAGGAAGGGACGGAGACAAAGATCCTTTATAATGAGAAGGAAGTCACGCTGAACCGGCTCAAACAGGCGAAACGCGACGGGACTGGAAATAAATACCGCGGATAGCGGAAAACCGCGCCGGAACAGGCGTAAATTTGCAAATTGTGCTTGCATTATCAGGGAATAGGTGGTATACTAGCCGATAGTTACATAAGGAAACCGGCAGAAGAGTGGACGAAAGTTCACTCTTCTTTGTTGGTAAGGAGGAAGTACAGCATGTCCAGAAGAGAGGAATATGAACAGACGACAGAACAGCTCATTGAGCCGATCGTTTCGGAACTGGGATTTGAGCTGGTGGATGTGGAATACGTCAGGGAGGGCGGCACATGGTATCTGAGGGCGTATATCGATAAGCCCGGCGGGATCACGGTAGACGACTGCGAAGCAGTCAGCAGAAGGTTTTCCGATATCCTGGATGAGAAAGATTATATAGAAGATACTTATGTGTTTGAAGTCAGCTCACCCGGGCTGGGCAGGCCCTTAAAGAAGGAAAAGGACTTTGCAAGAAGCATCGGAGAAGAAGTAGAGATACGCACATACAGAGCGGTCGACCGGCAGAAAGAATTTGTCGGGATTCTGAAAAGCTATGATGACAAAACAGTTACGATCGGTTATGAAGACGATACAGAACAGACTTTTGAGCGCGCGGATATCGCTTTGATCCGTCTGGCACTGGATTTTTAATTAATTAGGAGGAAGTAGGAATGAACACAGAGTTAATGGAAGCGTTGACAATTCTTGAGAAGGAGAAAAACATCAGCAGGGATGTGATGATGGATGCGATCGAAAACTCGCTGATCAGCGCATGTAAGAACCACTTTGGGACAGCGGAGA
>DXEY01000066.1 GCA_019114745.1 Candidatus Mediterraneibacter colneyensis
GGTGATCACAGACGAACCCGGCATTTATATAGAAGGATCCCACGGCATCCGCATTGAGAATGAACTTCTTGTGTGTGAGGATGAAAAAAATGATTACGGTCAGTTTATGCATTTTGAAACACTGACTTATGTCCCCATCGATCTGGATGCCATACTCCCGGAGAAAATGACCGTGGAAGACAGGGAGATGCTGAATGCATATCACCGGGAAGTCTATGACAAAGTCGCCCCGTACCTGGATCAGGACGAGCGCGTATGGCTGAAGAAATATACGCGCCCTGTCTGAGTTGTCCGGGGCATTCGATACGAATAAATAAAGTAAGGAATAGAAAGTAAGTTATGGAAACAACAGAAACTACAACAAATGAACTGATCCTCCGAATGGAAGAAAAATATAGTAAAATGAGCAAAGGGCAGCGCAGGCTGGCGGACTATGTGAGCAAGAACTATGACAAGGCGGTGTTTCTGACAGCAGCCAGACTTGGAGAAACCGTAGGAGTCAGTGAATCAACGGTCGTGCGTTTTGCGATACAGCTCGGTTATAAAGGATATCCGGGCTTTCAGAAAGCGCTGGAAGAGCTGGTGAGAAACAAGCTGAACTCTATCCAGCGGATGGAAGTCACCTATGGCAGGATCAGCCAGAGCGAGATCCTTGAGACTGTGCTCCAGTCTGATATCGACAAGATCAAGCAGACCCTCGCAGTTATCGACCACAATGCGTTTAACCTTGCCATTGATACGATTTTAAAGGCGCGCAAGATCTATGTGATCGGCATCCGGAGCTGTGCACCACTTGCATCCTTTTTCAGCTTCTACCTGAACCTGGTGTGTGACAACGTAACTCCGGTCACGACCAACAGCTCCAGCGAGATTTTTGAGCAGCTCATCCGGATCGGCGAGGAAGATGTGATCATCGGCATCAGCTTCCCGAGATATTCCATGCGTACATTAAAGGCGCTGGAGTTTGCCAGCAACAGGAAAGCAAAGGTGATCACCCTCACCGACAGTATCCACTCACCTATGAACCTGTATTCGTCCTGCAACCTGATCGCGCGCAGCGATATGGCGTCTATCGTTGATTCCCTGGTCGCGCCGTTAAGCGTGATCAACGCGCTGATCGTTGCACTGTGTATGAAAAAGCAAAAAGAAGTGGTCTCAACCCTGGAGACCCTCGAAGATATCTGGGATGAGTACCAGGTATACAGCGGCGATGAATTAAACCCCGTAAGCACCACATTCCCACAGGATCCGGAATCCTCACGAGCTGAGAACGGAGGACAGGATGAGTAAGGTCATAATCGTGGGCGGAGGGGCTGCCGGTATGATGGCAGCCGTCACTGCCGCGGAAAACGGGAAAGAAGTCGAGTTGTTCGAGAAAAATGATAAACTTGGAAAGAAGCTGTTTATCACGGGAAAAGGTCGGTGCAATATTACAAATGCCGCCGATATCGAAGAGTTCTTCCCGGCTGTATCCAGTAACCCCAAGTTCCTCTACAGCGCCTTTTACAGTTTTACAAACAGCCAGACCATCGATTTTTTTGAAAATCTGGGCGTCAGGACAAAAGTAGAACGGGGCGGGAGAGTATTCCCGGAATCCGACCACTCTTCTGATGTGATCCGGGCGCTGGAGCGGGAGATGGAACAGCTTGGCGTAAAGATCAACCTGAACGCGGAAGTAAAAGAACTGCTCCCGGGAAAGCCGGACGAGGACGGCAAAATGAGCGTCAGAGGCATTGTTCTTTCATCCGGGAAAAAAGTGTACGGCGACGCGGTCATTGTCGCAACCGGAGGCATTTCTTATCCGTCAACAGGTTCTACCGGAGACGGATTCCGTTTTGCCGGAAAATGCGGGCATAAAGTAACCGAACTTTCCCCTTCTCTGGTGCCGATGGAAGTAAAAGAGTGGTACGCCGGGGAACTGATGGGGCTTTCCCTGCGCAACATCGAGATCCGTATCACAGACGGAAAGAAAAAACTATACCAGGAGTTCGGGGAGATGCTCTTTACCCATTACGGAGTGACCGGGCCTGTCATCCTGAGCGCCAGCAGCATTGTCGGCACAAGACTGAAGCAGACAGAGCTTACGCTCCATATTGACCTGAAGCCCGCTCTTGCCGAAGAGCAGCTGGATAAACGCGTCCTTCGGGAATTTGAGGGCAATCATAACCGTCAGTTTAAAAATGCTGTGGACAGCCTGTTTCCGGCAAAGCTGCGTCCGGTCATGGTGGAATTATCAGGGATCCCTGAGGACAAAAAAGTCCATGAGATCACAAAAGAAGAACGGCGGAGCTTCGTCCGCCTGATCAAAGACTTTACAATGACCCTCACAGGACTGCGCGGATATAATGAGGCCATCATCACAAAAGGGGGAGTCTCCGTACGGGAGATCGATCCGGGGACGATGGCGTCCAAACTTGTGGACGGGCTGTATTTTGCCGGGGAGGTGCTCGATCTGGACGCTGTAACCGGAGGATATAATCTGCAGATTGCCTGGAGCACGGGATATCTTGCCGGACTAAATGCATGATGAAATACCTTGTCCATTTTTATGTATCAGGGTATAATGATGTGGATATTGCAGATCAGGAGGAATGAAAATGGGATATAATGTAGCGATCGACGGGCCGGCAGGCGCTGGAAAGAGTACCATAGCCAGGCTGGTGGCGAAAGAGAAAGGCTATATTTATGTAGATACAGGAGCGATGTACCGGGCTTTAGCGGTACACTTCCTCAAAAAAGGCGTTGCACCGGAAGATACAGACGCCGTGAGCGGGGCGTGCGCGGACGCGGATGTGTCGATCCGGTATGAAGACGGGGTACAGCAGGTTTTCTTAAACGGCGAGAATGTGACCGGGATGCTCCGCACAGAAGAAGTGGGAAATATGGCGTCCATGACTTCCGCGGTTCCGGCAGTGCGGGAAAAGCTCCTGGAGCTTCAGAGAACTCTGGCAAGAGAAAACGACGTGATCATGGACGGCCGTGATATCGGAACTAATATCCTGCCGGATGCGGATGTCAAGATCTACCTGACGGCAAGCGCCGAGACACGGGCGAAGCGCCGTTACGATGAACTGACGGAAAAAGGCATGGAATGTGATCTGGATCAGATCGAGCGTGATATCCGGGAGAGAGACGAACGGGATATGACAAGAGAGATTGCCCCGCTGAAAAAAGCGCAGGATGCGATCCTTGTCGACAGTTCTCATATGACGATCCCGGAGGTCATCGCTGAGATATGCAGTCACTGCAGATAAAAGGGAGTATGTAGTATGAAAGTCATCAAAGCAAAGACCGCCGGGTTCTGTTTCGGTGTGAAACGCGCAGTTGAGACAGTTTATGAGCAGGCGGATACATGTGAGGGGCCGATCTACACCTACGGGCCGATCATCCATAACGAAGAAGTTGTCAGAGATCTTGAGAACCGGGGAGTAAAGGTTCTCCGTTCGGAAGAAGCCCTCGACCGGATCGACGGCGGAACCGTCATCATCCGCTCTCACGGCGTGGAAAAAAGGATATACGATAAACTGGAAAAAAAGGGCATCCGCGTGGTAGACGCCACATGCCCGTTTGTGAAAAAGATCCACAATATCGTCCGGAAAGAGAGCGCACAGGGCAGATATATCCTGATCATCGGTAATCCCGAGCACCCGGAAGTGACGGGCATCCGGGGCTGGGCAGGAAAGAATGCGGCGGTGGTACAGAACGCGGATGATATTGAGAAAACTGATTTCAGCAAAATGCAGAAGATCTGCGTTGTCTCCCAGACGACATTTAATTACAACAAATTTAAAGATTTAGTTGAAATTATAAAGAAAAAGAGTTATGATGTAAGTGTTTTAAATACAATTTGCAATGCTACGAAAGAGCGTCAGACCGAGGCAGAAAGCATTGCAAAATCGGTGGATGCTATGATAGTGATTGGTGACAAACATAGTTCCAATACCCAGAAGTTATTTGAAAT
>DXEY01000067.1 GCA_019114745.1 Candidatus Mediterraneibacter colneyensis
AGCTCAGTCGGTAGAGCACTTCACTCGTAATGAAGGGGTCGTCAGTTCAAGTCTGATTTCCGGCTTTCGAGGGAGAGACGCAGTCCAGATATGGGCTGCGTTTTGCTGTTCCCGCGAAAGGAAATACTGGAAGAACAGTGGGAATTTATGATATACTAAATAAGATGTATCAACGGAGATGCTGTTTGCGCATTGGGAGGAAAGTCAGATGAAGCCATCAGAAGAGACAATAAAGTTATTCCAGAACGACCGGTTTGCCACAGAAAACGGAGCGGTGATCGACGAAGTCGACGACCACTACGCGAAGTGCAGCCTGCTGATCGAAAACCGTCACCGCAATGCCATGGGAGCGGTCATGGGGGGCGTATATTTTACCCTCGCAGATTTTGCCCTGGCCGTTGCGAGTAACTGGCAGGAGATGGGACATGTTTCTTTGAACTCTGAGATCACATACCTGGCTCCGGCAAAAGGAGAACGTCTCACCGCTGAAGCGGCATGCGTAAAAAACGGAAGGACAACAGGATATTACAGAATTGATGTAAAGGACGACCGGGGAAATCTTGCGGCAGCAGTGACCGCGACAACGTACAGGGTAACAAAATAACAGTTGAAAGAGGATGAAAAGCTATGGAAAAATCAAAAGTTTATTTTACTGATATGAGAGCCCTTCCGGGCACGAATCTTCCGGATAAGCTGAAAAAGCTGATCCGCAGTGCCGGGATCGGAACAATCGATTTTGAGAAAAAGATGACGGCGATCAAGATCCACTTCGGGGAGCCGGGCAATCTCTCGTTTCTGCGCCCGAATTATGCCAAAGCGGTGGCTGACGTAGTAAAAGAACTGGGAGGGCGTCCTTTCCTTACCGACTGCAATACGCTGTATGTGGGAAGAAGGAAGGATGCGCTGGAACATCTGAGTGCGGCTTATGAAAATGGCTTTAATATCCTGTCCACAGGCTGTCATGTGATCATCGGGGACGGTCTGAAAGGAACAGATGACGTCAGTGTCCCGGTGGAAGGCGGCACGCTTGTAAAGGAAGCGAAGATCGGCCGTGCGGTCATGGATGCGGATGTGTTTATCAGCCTGAGCCATTTTAAAGGGCATGAGGTGACCGGATTCGGCGGATGCTTCAAAAATATAGGCATGGGTTGCGGGAGCCGCGCAGGAAAGATGGAACAGCATAACAGCGGGAAGCCTTCCGTGGATCAGTCTGTCTGTGTGGGCTGCCGCGTCTGTTCCAGGAACTGCGCGCACGGAGCAATCTCATTCCCGGAGAAGAGAGCAGTTATTGATCATGAGAAGTGCGTAGGCTGTGGAAGATGCCTCGGAACGTGTAACTTTGACGCTATATATAATGAGAACCCCTCTGCGGTGAAAGACTTAAATATTAAAATGGCAGAGTATACCAAAGCTGTTGTATCCGGGCGTCCGGCCTTTCATATCAGCCTTGTGATCGACGTGTCTCCTTACTGCGACTGTCACCCTGAGAATGACATGCCGATCCTGCCCGATGTGGGAATGTTTGCGAGTTTTGATCCGGTGGCTCTTGACCAGGCGTGCGCTGATGCGTGCAACGCACAGCAGCCGGTAAAGGGAAGCCTTCTGGATGAACATATCCATGAGGAGGGATTCTGCGATCATCACGATCATTTTATCAACACGACTCCGGAGAGCGAGTGGGAGACCTGTCTTGCACATGCGGAAAAAATAGGGCTTGGCAGCAGAGAGTACGAGCTGATCGAAGTAAAATAACCATAGGATATAAAGGAAAATGAGTTAAGGAAGAGAAATAATGAAAAGAGAAAAATTCGGTTCCAGGATCGGATTCATCCTGATATCCGCAGGGTGTGCGATCGGGCTGGGAAATGTATGGAGATTCCCGTATATTACGGGACAGTACGGAGGCGCGGCGTTCGTACTGATCTACCTGGTGTGTCTGGTAATGCTGGGACTGCCTATCATGGTGATGGAATTTTCTGTCGGCCGTGCGGCAGGCTGCAGTATTGCGAAAGCGTTTGATAAACTGGAGCCGTTGGGAACAAAATGGCATTGGTATAAATGGTTCGGTATCGCAGGCAACTATCTGCTGATGATGTTTTATACGACCATCGGGGGCTGGCTTCTGATCTATCTTTACAAGATGGCGTCAGGAAGCTTTGAGGGCATGGACGCCGCACAGATTGAAGGAGAATTTGGTGAACTGATGGGGCAGCCTGTTCTGATGACGATATTTATGGCTTTGGTCGTAGTCCTGTGCTTCGGGATCGTCAGACTCGGACTGCAGAAAGGAGTAGAAGGGATCACAAAAGTAATGATGGTGCTTCTGCTCATCCTGCTCGTCATACTTGCGATCCGCTCCATTTTGCTCCCGGGCGCCGGGGCCGGACTGGAGTTCTACCTCCTTCCGGATTTTGAAAAAATGAAAGAGGCCGGGATACTGGAAGTAGTGTCGGCGGCAATGAACCAGTCGTTCTTTACACTGAGCCTTGGGATCGGTGCAATGGCGATCTTCGGAAGTTATATTGACAAAAAGAGAAGACTGGCAGGAGAAGCAGTGGCGATCACGATTCTTGACACAAGTGTAGCACTGATCTCGGGACTGATTATCTTCCCGGCGTGTTTTGCATTTGGAGTCAATCCGGACAGCGGCCCGAACCTGATCTTTATCACCCTGCCGAATATCTTCAACTCGATGGCTGGCGGACGGCTGTGGGGAGCAATTTTCTTCCTCTGTATGTTCTTCGCATCAGCATCGACGATCATAGCAGTATTTGAAAACATTGTTGCATTTGCCATGGACATGACAGGATGCTCGCGAGGGAAAGCGGTGGCGGTCAATCTGGTCGTAATCCTCCTGCTTTCCATGCCGTGCGTGCTCGGCTATAATGTACTCAGCGGATTCGCGCCATTTGGCGAAGGAAGTGCGATCCTGGATCTGGAGGACTTTATCGTAAGCAATAATCTTCTTCCGCTGGGAAGTCTTGTATATGTACTTTTCTGTACGACACGCTACGGATGGGGCTGGAAAAACTTCCTCACAGAAGCAAATTCCGGAGAGGGTCCGAAATTTCCAAAATGGGTAAGACCATACGTGACATTTGTTATACCTTTAATCGTAATCTTATTGTTCATACAGGGCTATTGGAGCAAATTTGCAGGTTAGGCTCAAGCCGTGCGCAAAAAGAGGGAACATCAATCATCGTGCTTGCACGAATGAGGGATGTTCCCTCTTTTTGTATAGGGCGCAGCCCGTGAGCGAGATGGAGCGAAGCGGAGTCGAGCTGCAGGGCTTGAGCCGAAGAAGAGGAGGCGCAGCCGGGCTTACCCGCTGTACATGCACCCGTCGCCTCCCATAAGCGCCGTCATCTCCTCAATGCGTTCCAGCGGGAACGGCGGCTGTGAGAGCGGCTTCATAGCGATAGACATCAGTTTCATCGGGTTATCGTCCGCGGCAATTCTGTTGGAACTCAGATGACCGCACCTGCGGCAGCGGTGGATCACCGCCCATTCTCCGTTTTTTCTTACCCATACGCCGACCGGTTCCATAATGCCTCCGCAGTCGGATTCCCGGTCGCCCGGTTCATTATCCAGATGAAGGCTGCTAAGGCAGTTCGGACAGTGGTTGCGGTGACCGCTGCCGGCGCCTGCCGAGACGACAGGCCGTCCGCATACTTTGCAGGTGAAACTGTCGTCGCATTTGTGTGTTTTATAATAGCCTTTTGCATACATTTTTCGTTTATTCTCTCTGTTCATGATATGATTCTCCTTTTGGAGACGCGTATCAAAACATCGTATACAAATATTTTTTCAGCGCGTCTCTGTATTTTTGCGTAAGCAGAAGATACTGCTCCTGTTCTTCCTCTGTCCATTCCTCCCAGACCCTGTTTTCGATCTCAAATAGAGGA
>DXEY01000068.1 GCA_019114745.1 Candidatus Mediterraneibacter colneyensis
CGCATCTGTCTCGCGTGCACTCTCAGGCGCCCCGGGCGTTAGTCAGGAGCTAAGAAAAAGAATCACCGAATTCTGTGATAATGTAGGATATCTGCCAACATCCTTTTCTCGAAATAATATATCCGAAAAATTAAACATTATCGCTCTGGTTCTTGGCGACATCCGCAACCCGTTTTATGCGAATCTGGCTTTCATCATCCAGAAACATCTGATGGATGCAAAGTATATGACCGTTGTATTTAACAGTGAATATAACGAAACAAAAGAACTGGAATTTATAAACATTGCAGAACAATGCCATTTTTCCGGTCTTATGCTTATAACGGCACAAAGCGAAGCAATCGCACAGAAACTGACGGAAACTTCCTTGCCAAAAGTCCTGGTCAACCGGATTCTGCCCCACTATGATGGAGATTCCGTTCTGACCGATAACTTTCAGGCCGGTTATGAGGCCACTCTGCACCTGATCACACTCGGGCATAAAAAAATCGGCTTTATCAGCGGTCCTAAAAGCTCTTCCGCATCTACGCAGCGGTTTGAAGGGTTCAGACAGGCAATGCGGAATTACAGCCTTCCGGTTCACGATGAATATGTATGGCCAAGCGACCTGAAACTGCAGTCCGGTCAGGCCATCGCCCAGGAATTTCTCCGGCTGGAAAAAAGGCCCTCAGCTATTGTATCAGTAAACGACATGACTTCTCTCGGCTTTATAGACGGCTGTAAAAAATCCGGATTATCCGTACCTGAAGATTTATCTATTATCAGTTTTGACGACATTCCTCTGGCTTCCCTGCATGATAATCAACTTACTACTGTCAGTCAGCACGCAGAAGAGATGGGACACATCGCTGCCGATCTTATGCTGAACCGGCTGCGCAATCCAAACAGCCAGCCCGAGAGGATCATTCTCAAGCCTCAATTGATCGAGCGTAAAACTACGGCGCCGTTTAACTGAACATGCAGCTGCCGCACTGACGGATCAGTGCGGCAGCTTTTTGCGCCGGCGGCGATTGCACTTCTCATCAGCACGTCGCCCCTCCGGAAAGGTGTTTCTGTGCTTTTATATTTTCCTCTTTTCTCGCCAGCAGATCATCTGAGAGCAGCTGCTCCTGCACATTCTCAAATCCGATCCTGGCGACAGTATCCGCAAAGCGCTCTCCTGTATTGCCCTGCTCGCGGAATAAAAGGATCGCCTTCTCCACGATCGAGAGCACTTCTTCTTTATCTGTAAACACTTTGTCCAGATATCTTCCCTGCGCCACTTTTTTACCCCAGCGTCCGCCGATGTAAATCCGGTAACCATTGGTATAGTCCTCAACCGCATGGAACGGACATTTGCCGATACAGCGCCCGCAGTGGTTGCAGACAGAGTCGTCGATCGTGATCTTTCCGTCCGTCATTTTTGCCACGCCGATCGGACAGTTGTTCTCGATCTGGCAGACCTTACAGCCGCGGCATTTTTCCAGGTCGATCTGAGGAACTCTCTGACCGATGATGCCGAGGTCATTGAGATCCGGCTTCACACAGTTATTCGGGCATCCGCCTACTGCAATCTTGAACTTGTGCGGCAGCTTCACGTCACGGTATCCGTGATAGAAGCGCTCGTGGATTTCCTCCGACAGCGCGAAGGTATCGATCAGACCGTACTGGCACGTCGTTCCCTTACAGGATACGACCGGACGGACTTTGGATCCTGTGCCTCCTGTCTCAAGTCCTGCCTGCATCAGATACTCGCGCAGAGGTTCGATATTGTCGAACGGAACCCCCTGGATTTCCATCGTGAGCCTGGAAGTCATTGTCACTTCCCCGCTGCCGAACTTCTCGGCTGCCTCCGCGATCACCCGCGCCTCGTCCGCCGTAATCTTACCGTTTCTCGTAATCACACGGCCATTGAACTTGTCCGGGGTTCTCTTATCTTTCAGAAAGCCCAGCGCTTTCACGCGGGTCTCTTCTTCTTTTGACACCGCCCCTTCTGCGTTTTTCACTTTTACATCGTTAAAGAACGTCGCGCCTTCCAGTACAACTGTGTTTGTATAACCAAAGTGGCGCATCCGGTTCTGGAGGAAGTACGCCCTCTTTCCTTTTGCACATACGAGCAGGATTTTTTCATCCTTTCCGAGCCCTTCGATCTCGCCCTTTACCTGTGCCAGATTCACAAAGAACGCGCCGCGGATCGCCGGCTCCGGCTGTACGTCAACGACCCGGTAGCCTTCCGCTTTTCCTGCCGCATACTCTGCCGGAGTCATGCTGACAAAGGTACCGTCGATCTTGTTCATCAGCACATATACCGCCTGGACAAACGGATGGATCGCCGTGGAGAACGGCGGCGCATACGCAAAGTCAGCATTCTCATAATCATCCAGTTTTGCTCCCATGTTGATGCCCATGACCGCGATATCCACCATCTTGTCCACTTCACCCGGACCAAATACCTGCACGCCCAGCAGTTTCCGCGTCGTTTTATCTGCGATCACTTTTGTGATGAAGAAGGATGCATCCGGATAATAATGCGCTTTATCGTCCGTGGGGACAAGCGCTGTGATCACGTCATATCCCGCTTCTTTTGCCTGTTCTTCCGTCAGTCCGGTGCGCCCTGCATTCAGCCCCGGGAGTTTCACCACGCCTGTGCCGAGCACGCCCGGATAGGTTTTCTGAGCTCCGGCGAGCACCTGCGCCAGAGTGCGCCCTTCCATATTCGCGGAGGAGCCCATCGGAGACCACTGCCTCTTCCCGGTGATGCGGTTTGTCACCATCGCACAGTCTCCCGCCGCATAGACATCGTCAAGGCTTGTCTTCATGTGTCCGTCTACAAGGATCGTCCCCTTAAACATCTCAATCCCTGTATCTGCCAGAAACTCTGTATTCGGGCGGATTCCGGCAGCCATGATCAGCATCTCGCAGGGAAGGGTGCCCGCCGATGTCTTAACACCTGCCACCCGGTCTGTTCCAAGCACTTCTTCCGCGCTCGTCCCGGTGATCACCCGGATCCCTGTGCTGAGAAGATGCTTTTTCGCATAGGCAGCCATCTCAGGATCCAGTATATTCGGAAGGATCTGGGATGCAAAGTCAATGACGGTCACGCTGATCCCCCTTGCATGAAGATTTTCAGCCGCTTCCAGTCCGATAAATCCCGCGCCGATCACGACCGCTTTCTTCACATGATTTTCTTCCGCATAAGTACGGATATGCTCCGCATCATCCGGCGTCCGTATCTTAAATACGCCTGGAAGATCTCTTCCTTTGATCGGCAGTTCTGCCGCAGAAGCGCCTACGGCGAGCACCAGCCTGTCATAAGGACAGACCTCTGTTTTTCCGGTCTGCACGTCTTTTACTGTTACTTCCTTTTTCTCGGCATCCAGACCGACCGCCTCTTTCCCGGTCCGCACTTCCACGCCTGTAAGACCGGAATATTTCTGTGGAGTATTCACGATCAGTTCATCGCGGCTCCCGATAAAACCGCCCACATAATAAGGCAGCCCGCAGCCCGCGTAAGAAATATCCTGATCTTTCGTGATCACTGTGACTTCAATGCTCCGATCCTCTCTCTTTAACTTCGCAGCCGTTTTCGTTCCGGCGGCAACTCCGCCTATAATAAGTACGTTCATTCGCTTATTTCTCCTCTCCGCATTGTTCTGATTCCTCTTGACAGCTCCCTGTTTTTATGACAGCAATACTCTTCTCCCTCACATTCAGGCCGCATCCTGGGGCACACATAAACGTCTCCGCCCCCGATCGTAAGCATTCTTCCGTTCACGAGCATGTCCGCCATCTTCCGGCGCGCTTCATCATAAATCCGGGTCACGGTAGGGCGGGAAATCTGCATCCGCTGCGCGCACTGTTCCTGGGTCATCTGCATGTAGTCCAGCAGACGGATCACTTCATATTCGTCATAAGTAAGATTTACATTTCCATCTGCCTCACAGTCCTGCGGGATAAAACCTTTTACCGCAGGAAGAGAACAGATACATCTCTGTTTCTGCGGTCTCGCCATCACACGTCCCTCCCTTCTGTCAAAACAGTTCCTGTCTTAAGTATACCTCATTTTGAACATATGTCAATAACAAAGAGGTTGCAATTCAGACATAAAAACAGTGCCTCTGGTAAACTCAGGCACTGTCTACCTGGTACTATCCGTATCAGGCACGCTATACTAACTTTTAGTATCTTTTCAATTTCAAAACTTGAATCCCCGGAATCAATATGCTATATTGTAAAACTTTTTATGGTTGCCTCATTAAGCTCTACTGCGCTTACATAACATACCTCTGCGCAAAAGTGTCTGTTTCCAAATTTGCACTTCAAATTTGAGTGTCTGT
>DXEY01000069.1 GCA_019114745.1 Candidatus Mediterraneibacter colneyensis
AAAAACCCTGAGCATCGTATGCTCAGGGCGAATCTTTCATCCGTGTTACCACCTGTATTCAGAGAAAACTCTCTGCACTCTGCCGGTACGGGACTGCTTCCGGTTCATTCCGCAGAACCTGTCTCTGTCCGATACCGTCTCCCTGTAACGCGGGAAAACGTTGGAGCCTACTTGTCACGCCGTATGATCCGTTCCGTTCGGTCCACTGCTCGAAGGCTACTTCCATGATATCCTCACGGGAACTTACACCGGCCGTCCCCTCTCTGTGCATCAGAAGATCATGTACTCCTCCTTGTCACTGCATTTCGTGATAAAAATTTAAATACATTATAGTGTGTATTTTTACCTGTGTCAATCACATTTTCCTGATCTATTTTAAGATTTCTTCTTCATTACATTCTGTTCATAATCCTTCAGCGACGCCAGCGCTTTTGGCGCCAGCGGGATGAGCGCTATCATATTGAACACGGTCATCAGCCCTACGCCCAGGTCGCCCAGATCCCAGACAAACTGATATGCCGCCAGTCCTCCGATAAAAAGCATGACCAGCGCCAGCACTTTATAGAGCGTCTGGGAGATCCAGTTGTCCCCGAACAGATACGCCACATTGGGGCGGGCGTAGAACAGGATGCCAAGGAACGTGGAAAAACTGAACAGCCACAGGATCACAGCGATAAAGATGACGCCGAACTCCCCGAGGTGGTACTGCATCGCCGTCTGGAGCAGATCCATTCCCTCAAGCCCTTTCGTCAGCGTCTCCGGCGTCAGCAGCATGATCATAGCGGAGCAGCTGCAGATCACCAGCGTATCAATAAAGACTCCCAGCGCCTGCAAAAGTCCTGCTTTCGCGGGATGGCTGATATCAGCCGCGGCAGCCGCGCATGGCGCGGAGCCGGATCCGGCTTCATTGGAGAAAAGCCCCCTCTTTGCCCCATTCATGATCACGGCGCCGATCCCGCCGCCCACGACCTGCCGGAAACCGAACGCCTCGGCAAAGATCCTCCCAAATACTGCCGGAAGCTGTCCGGCATTTTTCACAATGATAAAGATCGTGATAAAAAAGTAGCACGCTGCCATGATCGGCACGATGATATCAAGCACTTTCACCGTCGCATTTTTCCGTAACACGATCACCGCCGCTATGACAACAAGGACAATGGTCGAACAGATCGGCGGAATGTGGAAGGCATTCTCAAACGAAGAAGAGATCGAGTTGCTGATCACCTGGCTGATCCCGCACCAGCAGATCAGGCCGGATACAGCGAACAGGACAGCCAGCACTGATTTTTTCCTTTTGCTGTCCTTTTTGATAAACAGCGAATGGATGTAATACGCCGGGCCTCCCCGGAACCCTCCGTAGAGCGGGTCTTTCTGCTTGTAGATCTGGGCGAGCGTTGCCTCGATAAATGCGGTCGACGATCCCGCAAGAGCGATCACCCACATCCAGAACACAGCGCCTGCGCCGCCCGCCGAGATGGCCGCCACCACGCCTACCAGATTTCCCATCCCCACACGGCATGCAGTAGAGACGATCAGCGCCTGAACGCCGGAGATCCCTTCCCGTTCTGAGGCGCCGCCCTTTTTATTGTTTTCCATCGTCACTTTCAGCATTTCCGGGAAAAGCCGGAACGGCAGGAATCTTGTACGGATCGTAAAATAAATCCCCGCCGGGATCAGGATCAGCACAAGGAGAGAAAGCCCCAGAGAACTTCCTCCCGGCAGGGGGACCGTGATCAGATCTCCCCACAGTATATTAAAGATCGCGTGAAACAATTCCATATCATTCTCCTTTGTTTCTCAGCAGCCCGATCAGCGAGTAGACCAGAAGCGCGGCGATATTCACCATGACTACGCTGGCTCCTGCAGGAGTCCCCCATACATAGGAGACCGTGATCCCGATGACCAGGCATACAACCGAGATCACAGCAGAGTTGACGATCACACTTTTAAACGTCCTGCACACGCGCATGGACGTAAGCGCCGGAAAAATGATCAGGCTTGAGATCAGGAGCGCGCCCATCATGCGCATACCGACCACGATCGTCACCGCTGTCAGTATAGCGATCAGCGTGTTGTACAGATCTGCCTTTACCCCGGTCGCCTGGGCGAACGTCTCGTCGAATGTGACGGCAAAGATCTTGTGATAGAAGAAAACAAATAAAACAAGCACGATCACCGCCATTGCCACACTCAGCCTCACATCCTCATCGCTCATGGCCAGGATGCTGCCAAACATATAATTATACACATCAGTGTTCATTCCCGTTGTCATCGAGATCACCATGATCCCCACGGCAAGGGAGCTGGTAGAGATCAGCGCGATCGCCGCATCCCCTTTGATCCTGCTGTTTCCCCGGATGCGCAGGAGCAGCACTGCCGCCACAATCACTACCGGAACCGCCACGGCAAGCGGCGCCAGGTTCAGGGACGCTGCGACTGCCAGCGCGCCGAATCCCACATGGGAGAGCCCGTCGCCGATCATAGAATACCGTTTCAGCACGAGGCTGACTCCGAGCAGAGCGGAACACAGCGCCACAAGCGATCCCACGACAAAGGCACGCGCCATAAAAGGATACGAGAACATTTCAACGATCATTTCCATCATGCGCACCTCCCAGAAATGTCTTTCCAACCCGGCTTTTCCGGTAATCTTCCGTCGTCCCGAAAAAGAGCGCCCTCTCCTGGAGATGGAGGATATGGGTCGCGTCTTCCACCGCGCTCTCAATATCATGGGACACCATGACCACCGCGATATGGGAATCTCTGTTGATATTCCGGATCAGTCCGTAAAACTCTCCGGTCACGATCGGATCAAGCCCGGTTACCGGCTCATCAAGCAGGATCAGGCTCCTTGTCGCACAGAGTGCCCTTGCTAAAAGCACCCTCTGCTTCTGGCCGCCCGAGAGATCCCGGAAACACTGCTTCTCCAGATCCCGGATCCCGAGAAGCTCCATTTTATCGAACGCCTCCTTCTTATCGGAAGCAGTATAGAAGGGGCGGAACCCCCTGCTGTTCAGTCTTCCGGAGAGCACCACCTCATAGACGCTGGCGGGAAAATCCTTCTGCGCGTCCGTCTGCTGGGGCAGATATCCGATCTCATTTTGTTTCAGCCCGTCTCCGTATATGATCTGTCCCTTTTCCACACTTTTGAGCCCAAGCAGGCTCTTGACCAGCGTGCTCTTACCGGAACCATTCTCCCCGACGATGCACAGATAGTCGCCTTTTTCAATAGAAAAATCCAGATCTTTTACCACGGTCTGTCCTTCATAACCGATGGAGACATTTTCACATTTTATCAGGGGCATCAGTTCAGTACCTCCTTCAGAGTCTCTACATTTTTCTGCATCATACTAAGGTAAGTCTCCCCGTTTTCAAAATCATCTGCCGACAGATTGTGGCAGCTGTAGAATACTTTCACCTCCGTGCCCGTCGCCTCGGCGACCGCATTGGCAATATCCGCATTGCTCAGCTCCATCTTCAGCACCGCGGGCACCTGTTCTTCCTTCACTTTCTCTATGAGAAACGCCATCGTAGCCGCACTGGGCTCGGTATCCCCCGCACATCCTGGGAACGCCGCGTAATATTCCAGCCCGTACTCGTCCGCAAAATACCGGAACGGGAACCTGTCCCCAAAGATCAGAAGACTGCGCTCAGCACTGCCAGCCACATCACGGAACTCCCTGTCCAGCTCCAGGAGCTTTTCCTGATAGGCGCCGGCATTTTCTTCATAGAGCCCGCTGTTGGAAGGATCTGCTTCCGCAAGGATCTCTGCGATCTGCTCCGTGATCTCTACGGCATTGACCGGGGAAGTCCAGACATGCTCATCCACTTCATGGGGCGAGTCTTCCGATTCATCCTCATCCACCCCGTCATCCTCATGGCTGTGCCCGGCGCTTCCTTTCATTCCTTCCACATGCTCCTCTTCCACGGTATCCACACAGTCTAACAGGCGCAGCGTCAGCATATCGGATTCCGGCATGGAACTGAGGATATCCTCCACCCATACGTCATTTTCGCCGCCGGTATAGATAAACACATCACTGTTCTGGATCGCAATGATATCCTGAGGCGCAGGCTCATAAGAGTGTGTCTCCTCCCCCGGCTTTAAGAGCATCTTCAGGCTGACCTGCTCTCCTGCGATCTCGCGCACAAAATCATACGGCGGAAAGATCGTTGTCACAACGCTGATCTTTCCGTCGTCAGATGCCTCCTTTGCCGAAACGCCGGAAGCCGTATCTGTCTTTGCGCCTGCGCCCCCGCATCCTGTCGCAAGAAGCACTGTACTGACCGCCGTCAGCAATACCGCCGTGCATTTTCTCAGGAAAGGCGCTGTTCTTTTCTTATCTGCGTTCATATTTTGTAAAACGGTATTCCAGATCAAAACAGGTCTGCTCCTCGCTTTCTTCTGTCATCACCCACTCGTCCATCTCATCTAAATCCGGGAAGAATGTATCCGCCTGAAACGCATGGTCAACCTTCGTCACATAGACCGTATCGCAATACGGCAGCATCATCCGGTAGACGCTCTCGCCGCCGATCACATAGATGTCATCCGCGTCGTATTTTTTCAATTCTTCCATCAGTTCATCCTTGCTGTGGACGATAACCGCGTCTTTTACCCGATACTCCTTATTGCCGGTCAGGACGACGTTCGTCCGGTTTTTCAGGGGCATCCCGTTGGGAAAGCTTTCCAGCGTCTTTCTCCCCATAACGACAACCCTGCCTGTCGTCGTCTGCCGGAAAAACCTCATATCAGAGGGAATGCTCACGAGCAGCCGGTTGTTGTTCCCGATCCCCCAGTTTTTGTCTGCACAAAGTATTGCTTTCATTTCTGTATCCTTCTTTCTGTCAGTCTCGATCTCTCTTTCGCTTCACGGACAGCCGGATCTTATACAGCGACCGGGATGTCCCTGATCTGCGGATGGGTCTGATAGTTATCCAGCCTCACGTCATCCGGCGTGAAATCATAGAAGTCTTTGACTTCGGGATTGAGCCAGAACGCCGGCGCCGGATACGGCTCTCTTCTGATCAGTTCTTCTACCATCGGCACATGCCGGTCATAAATGTGGGCGTCAGCGATCACATGCACCAGCTCGCCCGCCTTCATGCCGCACACCTGCGCCAGCATATGGATCAGCACGGCATACTGGCACACATTCCAGTTATTCGCCGTCAGCACATCCTGAGAGCGCTGGTTCAGAATGCCGTTCAGCTTAAGAGTATCGCTGTCCCGCTCTTTGGTCACATTAAACGTCATACTGTACGCGCACGGGTACAGATTCATCTCATGGAGATCCTGATGCACATAGAGATTCGTCATAATACGACGGCTGTACGGATTGTTTTTCAGGTCGTAGATCACCCGGTCTGTCTGGTCCATCATACCTTCCTTATACTGGTGCTTGACGCCCATCTGATAACCGTATGCTTTTCCGATAGAGCCCGTCTCATCCGCCCAGCTGTCCCAGATATGGCTCTTGAGCTCGTTTACATTGTTCGACTTTTTCTGCCAGATCCACAGCATCTCGTCCACACAGCTCTTGATCGCCGTGCGGCGCAGTGTCAGCGCCGGAAACTCTTTTGACAGGTCATAGCGGTTGACAACGCCGAATTTCTTGATCGTATAGGCTGAAGTCCCGTCCTCCCATACAGGACGCACCTTTTCGCCCTCTGTGCTCGTGCCGTTCTCAATGATATCCCGGCACATATCGATAAAAACTTTATCTGCGTAACTCATGATTTCCTCCTTTTTTGCGGAGCTTCTATGCTCACGGATCTGCGATATTGTATAACAGCTTTGCCAGATTCTTTCTCAGCGCCTCGGTCTCGCGCTTTGTCATCCCCCTGGTAAGCTCCCGGTCAAGTTTCCTGCGGTCGGCGTCCATCCTGCGCTGGATGTCATATGCCTTTTCTGTAAGGTAGATATTCTTCTTCCGCCGGTCCCGCGCATTGGGTACACAGAGGATATATCCCTTTTCATCCAGGCGCTTCAGGATCCCCGTCACTGTCGGGTTTTTCAGATTCAGATTTTTTTCTACATCCCTCTGGCTGACCTCTTCCTTGCTCGTGCGGAACAGATAGTCCAGAACCGCGCACTGGGACGAAGTGATCCCGATCTTCCTCAACCGTTCGTTCAGATCTTTTTCATATACATTATTGATCTGCTTGATCATAAATCCGATAGGCTGGCTTCTTTTCTCCATCTGTATCTCTCACACTCCGTTCGCTCTATACCGGTCACGCTATTGATCCTGTTTTCCTCTGTCCAATATCCACAGTATAGCATGGCGTCTTTGATACTGCAAACAAAAGAAAAAGCACCTGAACTCCTCACCGGAATCTCAAGTGCTTCTTTCAGAGCGACAGACGGGGTTCGAACCCGCGACCCC
>DXEY01000070.1 GCA_019114745.1 Candidatus Mediterraneibacter colneyensis
AAGGCTGCTACACATATATCAAGGAGATCGTAAAAGGGGAAAGTTATATCGAACTTTCGGAAGAGGAACAGCAGTGCCTTGAAAAAACGATCTACCAGGAAGAATATGATATCAAAGATATGAAAGAAAAATTGTAACAACGAGAGGAAAAGAAAATGTTAGATATTAAATTTGTCAGAAATAATCCGGAAATCGTAAAACAGAATATAAAAAATAAATTTCAGGATGAAAAACTTCCGTTAGTCGATGAAGTGATCAGACTTGACCAGAGAAACCGTGAGATCAAACAGGAAGTCGAGGCGCTCCGCGCTGAGAAAAATAAAGCTTCCAAACAGATCGGCGCGATGATGGCTCAGAAAAAGATCGAGGAAGCAGAGGCGTTAAAGAAAAAAGTGTCTGAGAGCGCCGGAAGGATCGACGAGCTGTCTGTGGAAGAGAAAGAAGTTGAAGAAAACCTCAAAAAGATCATGATGACGATCCCGAACATTATAGATCCGTCCGTTCCGATCGGAAAAGACGACAGTGAGAATGTAGAACTCGAACGCTATGGAGAACCGGTGGTACCGGATTTTGAGATTCCTTATCACACAGATATCATGGAGTCGTTCAACGGGATCGATCTTGACAGTGCAAGGAGAGTTGCCGGTAACGGATTTTATTATCTTATGGGCGATATCGCAAGGCTTCACTCGGCTGTCATTTCATATGCCCGTGATTTTATGATCGGAAGAGGCTTCACATACTGCATTCCTCCGTTTATGATCCGCAGTAATGTGGTCACAGGCGTGATGAGCTTTGCTGAGATGGACGCTATGATGTACAAGATAGAAGGGGAAGATCTTTACCTGATCGGTACAAGTGAACATTCCATGATCGGAAAGTTTATTAATACCCAGCTTTCAGAAAATGAACTTCCCCAGACGCTGACAAGCTATTCTCCGTGCTTCCGGAAAGAAAAGGGAGCTCACGGTATCGAGGAGAGGGGCGTGTACAGGATCCATCAGTTTGAGAAGCAGGAGATGATCGTCGTATGTAAGCCGGAGGAAAGTATGCAGTGGTACGACAAACTGTGGCAGAATACGGTAGACCTGTTCCGCTCTATGGATATCCCTGTGCGGACATTGGAATGCTGCTCGGGAGATCTGGCAGACCTGAAGGTGAAATCTGTCGACGTGGAAGCGTGGTCGCCACGCCAGAAGAAGTATTTTGAAGTGGGAAGCTGCTCCAATCTCGGAGACGCCCAGGCGAGAAGGCTTGGCATCCGCGTAAAAGGTGAGAATGGCAACTATTTCGCCCATACATTGAACAACACAGTGGTTGCGCCGCCGAGAATGCTGATCGCATTTCTGGAAAATAATCTCCAGGCTGACGGATCTGTTAAGATACCTGAGGTACTCAGGCCATACATGGGAGGCAATGACAGGATCGTTCCGAAAAATCAGCAGAGGTAACAAAAACAGATGCATCAATATTTAAAGGCAATCGGATTTGATAACATCCGTACAAAGAATGATCTGAGAAACTTATTGTCTGATGTGGAGGAAAAATTTACCCATCAGACGATCGTGTCCTACCGGCCGGGTGAAGATTTCTGCGAAATAAAAAAAGACTACGGACAATGTATCGGAGTTTCGCTCTGCGGAGAACTGGATGAAAACGACGTGTTTGATCCCGATTATTATTTCCCGTATTTTCAGGGGAGCGGGATCAGCACATACGCGGAAATCTCAGTGGAGAGAAAGATTGAAAAGGAACAGTATGTGGGAATGTGTGAGGATTCCAGGATCGGCATCAGCCTGATCTTTACCTTGCAGAACGGCATAGAATATATGCGGGAGAGACAGGCGGGGTTTACTGCGGAACTGACCACATCTGTCACGCTTTCCGGACTTGCCCTGTCGGGAACTGTGCTGCTGCCGGTCATAAAAGATGAGCAGATGCTGAAGAGCGAAAGGGAGGCTTCAGATAACCGGAAAATGCTGCTGAATGCGGCAAGAAACGGGGATCAGATGGCGATAGAAACGCTGACTCTCGATGACATCGACATGTATTCACAGGTGTCAAGAAGACTTGCGAAAGAGGATGTATTCTCCATCGTGGACACTTATTTTATGCCCTATGGCATCGAGTGCGACCTGTATTCGATCATGGGGGAAATCCTGGCGGTCAGGAAGCGGAAAAACACAATGACCGGAGTAGAAGTATACCAAATGAAACTGAATGTAAATGAGCTGCAGTTTGATGTATGTGTTCCGGCAGACTCCGTAATGGGAGAGCCTGAAATGGGACGCCGGTTCAAAGGGACGATATGGCTGCAGGGATATATTAATTTCTGAATAAAATGGTTGTGAAAATCAGGAAAACGTGGTATATTAAATATTGCGTCCGGGAGACGCCTGCTGCAGAAGCAGTCGAAGGAACTTAGCTTACAGGTAAAATTTAATAGATTTTTTGAAATGTCGCTATAGCTCAGCTGGATAGAGCGACCGCCTCCTAAGCGGTAGGTCG
>DXEY01000071.1 GCA_019114745.1 Candidatus Mediterraneibacter colneyensis
CTAACCGTAACTATAGAAAAAGGATGTCTTGCGACATCCTCTATTATACAACACAGGGCGCACACTTTGCAACAACGCCCGAACAGGTCAGCCCTGTTTCTCCATCTCGACTCCGGCAACCCTGATATTGACGTCAGCAACTTCAAGACCGGTCATATTCTCGACGGCATTTTTCACTTTCTCCTGAACCTTTCCAGTCACGTCTACAATGCTGTAATTGTATTTAATATTCAATGCGAGAGACACGGTGACAACGCCCTCGAGCACGTCGACCTTCACACCTTTTGACAGGTTTTTGATCCCCAGTTTCCCGATGACCTCATTCGTAATATTACCTGCCATGGAAGCGACTCCCTCTACTTCCGTAGCGGCAAGCGCTGCGATGATCGCAACCACCTCGTCTGCGATCTTCACTTCACCAAGGCTTGCGTCATTCTGTATCGTATAAGTGTTTCTTTCGTCCTTAGCCATATTCAAAACCTCCCGTTTTGTCTAATCTCTTCCCTCATTATAGCAAATCTCGTCCCATTTGCAAAGGGTAATTATGAACGTCCAAATTCCGAGAGGATAAGGCCGTCGTTGCGCTCGAGCGTCATCCGGATACTCCACTCATGGATAAACAGAAGGAGCGGACGGTCTTTTAAATCTTTGATCTTCTTCATATCCGAAGTGCCGCTGACGCGATCCAGATCGATCTCTTCATTTTCGATCCAGCGGATATGTTCATATGGGAGATTTTCAAGGATGATCTCCACATTATATTCATTTTTCAGACGGTATTTGAGTACATCAAACTGCAGGACTCCGACCACGCCTACTATGATCTCTTCCATACCGGTATTATATTCCTGGAAGATCTGGATCGCGCCTTCCTGAGCGATCTGGTTGATTCCTTTCACGAACTGCTTTCTTTTCATGGTATCCACCTGGCGCACTCTGGCAAAATGCTCCGGAGCAAATGTCGGAATCCCCTCATAGGCGAACTTCTCCTTCGACGTAGTCAGTGTGTCGCCGATGGAAAAGATCCCCGGATCGAATACGCCGATAATATCGCCCCCGCAGGCCTTGTCTATGATCTTTCTCTCGCTTGCCATCATCTGCTGTGGCTGGGAAAGCCGCACGTCTTTTCCTCCCTGTACATGGTATACAGACATGCCGGCATTGAATTCGCCGGAGCAGATCCGCATAAACGCGATTCTGTCTCTGTGCGCCTTGTTCATATTCGCCTGAATCTTAAAGACAAAAGCTGAGAAATCCTCTTCTTTCATCGGATCGATCTCACCGTGGTCAGACATACGCGGAAGCGGCGATGTAGTCATCGCCAGGAAATGCTTAAGAAAAGTCTCCACGCCAAAATTGGTCAGCGCCGACCCGAAAAACACCGGGGAAAGCTTTCCTTTGTCGACGAGTTCCTGGTCAAATTCTGCGGAAGCGCCGTCTAAAAGCTCAATCTCTTCCTCCAATGTCACTTTCGCCTCTGTGCCGATGAGCCAGTCAACCTCCGGATTGTTGATGGCGACTTTTTTCACCTCGCCCATTGTAGTTCCCTTTCTCGTATCAGAGAAAAGCTCCACTTCCTTTTCACGGCGGTCGTAGACGCCTTTAAACTCTTTACCGGAACCGATCGGCCAGTTGACAGGACATGTGGGAATCCCCAGCTCTTTCTCGATATCGTCAAGAAGGTCGAAGGTGTCCTTTGCATCCCTGTCCATCTTATTGATAAATGTAAAGATCGGAATATGCCGCATAGCGCACACTTTGAACAGTTTTCTCGTCTGCGCCTCCACACCTTTGGACGCATCGATCACCATGACGGCGGAATCGGCAGCCATCAGCGTCCGGTACGTGTCCTCCGAGAAATCCTGATGCCCCGGAGTATCCAGAATATTGATGCAGTATCCCCCGTAGTTAAACTGAAGGACTGAAGAGGTCACGGAAATTCCTCTCTCTTTTTCAATCTCCATCCAGTCGGATACGGCATGTTTTGCTGTTGCCTTTCCTTTTACCGATCCTGCGGTATTGATCACGCCTCCGTACAACAGGAACTTCTCTGTGAGAGTCGTCTTACCTGCATCGGGGTGCGAGATGATCGCAAACGTTCTCCTCTTTTTTATCTCATTCTTAATATCAGACATACTAACTCCTTCTCCTGACATAATCGCCATCGCAATATCAGCGCCGGCATTCATACCGGCGCTTCGACCCGTCCCTTTCGGCGGGCATACGAATTTAGTTTAGCATATCTGTATCGATACTTCAACACCGAGAAAAGCGATAGCTCGTTATTCCTCGTAGATCGGTGTGATCACGATATTCTCAGGCGCGATCTCCGTCTTTCTTGTCACGATATCTTCGATCTGCGCACGGTTGGCATCTGTCAGTTCCTCCGCGTTCACAACAATATCGGCAGATTCTCCATCGAGGCTTACAACAGCCTCTGAAAATCCTTTCGATGCCATCAGGGTCTCAATGGCTGCTTCCTGTTCTGCGATCTCTGTCATCTGTACCATCTGGGCCACTGCATCTTCTTTCTGTGCATCGCTGAGATTCGTATTGTCAATAATGCCCTGCAGCGTTTCTTTATTCTGTGCCCGCACCTGTTCCCTTGTCACTTTTGCCTGCGCCACCGTATTTTGCGCCGTTCCGCTTGTCAGAACCGCTTCTCCCGGCGTGCCTTCCACTTCCGAATCGGTACTCTCAATGTCTTCCGTCGAAGACTCGATGTCCTCCTGGGAAATATCAAGCAGTTCCTGATTGGCCAGATCCGCGTTTGCCTCCGCCGTACCATCCTGCGCATCCCCGAACAGGATGCCGGAATAGTTCAGATATCCGGCGATTGCGATCATAACTGCAAGTGTGGCAATAATGATCTGATTCTTTTTGAACAATCGTTTCAAGCTCTCCGTCCTCCTTTTATGTATTAAGCCCGTTTCATTATTTTAATCTTATGCGCCTCCACACCGAATAATGCCTGAACCGCTTCGGTAATATTTTGCTGTACGACAGGATCTCCTCCTCCCCCGGCAATCACAACTACTCCTTCCACCTCAGGGGCAAGTTCTTTGCTGACATAGGGACTGGACGCTCCGTTCTCATTCTGCTCATAAATGCTTGTTTTGTCAGAGGAAGCTTCCTCTATCGTCCTGGTACCTCCGCTGCTGTCCGTCTCCGTCGTCGTCTGGCTGCTGCCGGACTGATCTTTCTCGATGATCTTCTGTCCGCCGGACTTCAGGGTGATCATAACTGTTACCTGGCCCGCGCCTTCCACCTGACTTAAGATTCCCGCAGTTTTCTCCTCAAGATATGCCTCATATTCACCGGAACTGCCGGCTGATACAACACTGCCGGTTTCCCTGCTCTGCGACTCTTCTGAGCCGCTGTCTTTAGATGGGACAGGCACCGTGACCACAAGAAGGAGCATACCAATCAGGAGCAGGATCAGAAGCTGGGTTTTCTTCGGCAGCTTCTCTCCCGACTTCAACTGTTCGAGCCGTTCCTTCCATCTTTTAATTTCCAATCTCTATCTCCCCCACTTCGATCTCATCCGCCTTCTCCGCGACCCCGAAATCCTCATAAAACTCTTCCGCCTTTTCGATTTCTCTCTTATTCATTTCATATTCTCTTCCCTTATAAAGCGTCTCAAACCGCTCCGCCATCCCGGTCAGATTCAGGATCGGAGACGCCAGAAGCAGAATCAGGATCAGCCCGGAAAAAAAGCGGATATATTTTCCGTAATCCTTACCCGGTACAGCGTGCATCACGGCAGCTGTGACAAGCAGGTATACGGTGATATTCTGGATCCATCCATAAAGTTCCTGAAACATCATCCCCTCCTTACCGATTCTGATTCTAAGAAGTAGAAGCAGCGACCATGGCAATTGTTATAAGGAACAGCACTCCCGTTGTAAAGATCACATGTACGAGGATCTCATACCCCTCACTCACTCCGCTGATACATGCGGTGATCCGTTTGTCTGATACGGGCTGAACAAGGGCAGCGGCAAGTTTGTACATAAGAGCGGTAAAGAGCATCTGCAGCACTGGAACCGCACAGAGCACCACCGCGATCACCGCACCTGCCATGCCGATACCGTTCTTGATCAGCACCGCTGTTCCAACCACAACTTCCGCAGCCCCGCCGATGGCATTGCCCACCCAGGGGAGCGCTTCCGCAGTGCGGGTCAGCGCGCTCCGCCTGATCGTATCGACCGCCGGCGCCAGCAGCCCCTGAACTACATTCACCCCCACAACACACGCCAGCATCGAGCGCAGAATCCAGGTCACTGCTTTGCGGATCAGATCTGCCAGTTCCGACAGAAAATCTTCTCCTGTCAGATTACCCAGCACGCGCACCATGATGTAAACATTTACGACGGGCAGCAGGAACCGCACGATCAGAAGTTCTACCGTATAAATAAGAAACAGAATCACATTGTAAAAAAACAGGGCTGTCGTACTGCCGGATGCAAATGCCACAGCAAGAAAATAACTGGGACACAGTACCCTCATAAAATCTACAAGGGATCCGAGACGTTCTTCCAGCCCTTCGGCTGACGTGCGGAATGCCGTCAGGCAGAGCGTGATCAGGAGCATGTACATTACATAAAAACTCAGGTCTGAAATCTGCCTGCTCCTGAAAGCGCCCGCAAAATTACTGAATACAGCCGCAGTAAGCGCAACCAGTATGACGTATACAAAATTTCTTCTGTTGTAGTTAAATTCATAAAAGATCTGGTCTGTCAGGAACTGCAGGAACAATTTTCCCGTCTCTTCCGGATTTCCGGAAATCATCGAATCGAGCACATCCTGAAATGTTATTTTTTCACCGGGAAACATCTCCCGCAGGCTCTCTTCTATCTCGCTGAAATCAAACTCTGCAAGCAGCACTTCCCCGCTGTCCTCCTGCACCTCTTTCGTTTCTCCGCTCTCCGCTGTTTCCGCCGGTGACTCTGCCGCACTGACGATCTTCGTTCCAACGCCGAACACGAGCAGGACTAACAGAAACACGAATAAAAGGTACGCCCGCCTCCCGTTCATGACAGGAACTCCTGCACTGTCTGGAGAAGAGCTGAAAGTACCGGAAGCCCGAGGGTAAGTATCGTCAGCTTCCCGAAGATCTCAATCTGGCCGGCGAGAGTCTGATACCCGGCATCACGGCATATTCCGGAAGAAAACTCCGCAATATATGTAATACCGACCATTTTCAGCATAACCGCAAGGTAACCGGCATCCAGGCTGATATAAGACGCGATCTGGCTGACCGCATCGGCAAAAATGCCCAGCCGGTCCACAATAAACGAAAAAAGGATCACCCCGGCAGCCATACATACATAAATACCGTACTCCGTTTTTCCCCCTTTTAGCTGAACCGCCAGCACGGCGCCGATCACACCGATCACGCCGATCTGTATCATACTCATGATGCCGCCTCCTGTTCTCTCAGAGCTGCTCTTATTACAGAGCAAATAACTGACGTATCGTCAGAAACAGATCGTAAATATAAGGGAGTACCCAGGAAAGCACAAGGATCAGTCCCGCAAGGCTCGCCAGAAACGCCTGCTCCTCCCTGCCGCTGTGTTTGAGTACCTGACTCAGAATAGAGACAAGAATCCCGACTGCCGCGATCCGAAAGATTAGATTTATATCCATGTTCCCTCCTATGTCAGATCAGGAGTATGATCAGAAAGATTCCACTCATTACTCCAAGGCATCTTCCGATCCGTATCCTGGAAGCCAGCCCTTCTCTTTGCTTCTCAATCTCCAGATCCAGCCTGTTCAGATACATCATAAGGGTGCGGTCCAATGTTTCTCTTTCCAGGCTCCCGAGAAAGGTACCCGGTTCTTTGATCAGAACAGAGTGCTCGTGCCTGAGCCCCAGTGGTTTCAGATACTGATCTGCACAGCGGTTCCAGACTCTTGCAAAACTACCCTCGTCCCGGTCCGCCACCGCCCGTGCCGTTCCGGAAAGCCATGCCCGGTAAGGCTGTTTTATTCTTCCCGCCACTTCCAGAAACACCTCCGGCAGGGGAGCATGGGTGTATCCGATCTCTCCTTTGACAAGGCTCATCACGTAACGGAGATAGAGCATTTTTCCAAGATAATTCTTCAGATCATGGCAGTAGACCCAGCCCGCCCCGACTGTCGCTGTCATGATCAGGACACCGCCGATCACCCTCTGCACAGTACACTCCCCCGCTCATCATAGATTCCCCGGATCTCGCCGGGATGCTCCCCGTTTCCGAGCACAACATAACGTTCAAACATCCTTCTGCGTATCAGTTCACCCAGAACAGGCTTCCTGGAAGCTTCATCCAGATCAAGCCCGTGTACGCTGGCGATCAGCTTACATCCGCACTGCATCGCATATTCGATCGCATGGATATCCTCACTGGTTCCGATCTCATCCACTGCGATCACCTGCGGCGACATGGAGCGGATCAGCATGATCATCCCCTCCGCTTTCGGACAGCAGTCAAGGATGTCTGTCCTCGATCCCAGATGGTTTTGTGCGATTCCGAGATAACATCCTCCCAGTTCGGAACGTTCGTCAACGACACCGACGGAACAGCCTTTTACATATTGGTTCCCGTCTGAGATCTGGCGTATCAGATCCCGTATCATCGTCGTTTTTCCGCAGAAGGGAGGCGATATGATAAGGGTATGGCACACCTGTCTGTTTTTCGTGATAAAAGGCAGCAGACTGTCGGCGCACCCGATTACTTCATGGGATACTCTGATATTGACTGACGATATGTATTGAATATTTTTTACTTTTTCCTGGTCTACAATCACTTTTCCTGACACTCCGACCCTATGCCCCCCTTCTATTGTCAAAAAGCCCTGCCTTAATTCATCTGCATATGCGTAGAGGGAGTAATGGCTGATATAGTCCATTGTCTCCCTCAATTCTTCTTTCGTGACAATATGTGGTTGTTCCGCCGCAGGTAGCACTGTCTCCCGGTTCTCTTTTACAACCCGGAGCGGCTGTCCGGTACGCATTCGGATCTCCTGTATACGGCTCATATCGGCGCCGTCATCACGGATGATTTTCCGCACACTTTTCGCAAGTATGTTTAAAATCTGATGATTTAAATCCCTTCTTTCCATCTTGTCCACCTCTTTACACAATATATGAGGCGGCTGAAAAAATATGACTTATTCTTTTTGAAGTGTCCCAATATAATAGAATCCTCTGCACTCTTTCAGGTATACCCGGAAGAACTTACCGATCATCGAGGCGTCCCCGGGAAAGTGGACAAGAAGATTATTGCTGAGCCGTCCGGTCACCAGGCTCTCATCGTGATCATTGACAGACTCAACCAGCGCCGTCTGGACAGTCCCTGTGTGTACCGCACACCGCTCTGCCGATATCTCCTGCACCTCGCTCAGCAGTCTGTTAAACCGGTCTTTTACGATCTCATCCGGCACCTGGTCTTCCATTACGGCAGCAGGCGTCCCGGTACGTTTGGAATAGATAAACGTAAAGGCGCTGTCATAGCGGACTTTGCGCACTACATCGAGAGTTTCCTGGAAGTCTTCCTCCGTCTCGCCCGGAAACCCCACGATAATATCTGTAGTCAGGGAAATGTCCGGCACTGCCTTTTTGATCCTGCCGACCAGGTCAAGATATCCTTCCTTTGTGTAGCGGCGGTTCATCTTCTCTAAGATCCTTGTGCTTCCGGACTGCACCGGGAGATGGAGATGCCGGCAGATCTTTTCTGACTCTGCCATCACTTCGATCAGCTCATCGGAGAGATCTTTCGGATGGGATGTCATAAAACGGATACGCTCGATCCCATCGATCTTCTCGATCCTGCGCAGAAGCTGCGCGAAAGTGACCGGATGCTCCAGAGTCTTTCCGTAAGAATTGACATTCTGCCCAAGCAGCATCACTTCTGTTACGCCGTCGGCAGCAAGGCGTTCGATCTCACGTATGATCGCTTCCGGTTCGCGGCTTCTCTCTCTCCCCCGGACATAGGGAACAATACAGTAACTGCAGAAATTATTACAGCCAAACATAATATTGACGCCGGATTTAAACGGATATTTTCTCTCACTCGGAAGATCCTCCACGATCTTGTCCGTATCCTTCCAGATATCGATCACCGTGCGCCCGGACTCCATGCGCGTTGCCAGAAGCTCAGCGAATTTGTAGATATTATGCGTCCCGAAGATCAGGTCTACAAAATGATAGCTTTTCTTCAGCTTCTCAACGACCTCCGGCTCCTGCATCATACAGCCGCACAGGGCAATCATCATATGCGGATTTTTCTTCTTGATCCTTCCCAGCTGACCCAGCCGCCCGTAGACTCTCTGGTTTGCATTTTCACGCACGGTACATGTATTGTAGATGACAAAATCCGCTTTCTCTTCCTCAGGTTCTTCCACGTATCCGATCCGTTCGAGAATACCTGTCAGTTTTTCCGAATCCCTGGCGTTCATCTGGCATCCGAATGTTGTGACACAAAAAGTCAGCGGCCGGCCGGCCGCCTCACACATCTTATCTAAATATCTTCCCGCCTTTTCTATGTAATAATACTGGCGCTCCGGCTCCTGTACCGGTGCCTCATCCATAAAGGCATTGATCCTGTTCTCATTCATACAAACTGATTCCTTCCCGCATCATATGCATAGTCGATCATTCCAAGCCTGTCGGTAAGCTCTCCCCTGTCGATCTCCATATCGTCGCAGAGGGCCTCAAGCGTCGGATAGTGATCCCGCAGCTTCGTATTGATCACACTGAGCAGGATCACAGGATCCTGGGGCAGTCCGGTGTACATGTGATCATCTCCTTTTCCGTAAATATAAACTCCACAGATACATCCTGTTCATCTGTGGGGATCGATTCAGCGAGCTGAATCGCATATGCCGGCGCGATCCGCCTGCATTGCCGGTTTTCTTTCAGATAGGCGTCATAGTAGCCTCCTCCGTATCCGATCCTGGCGCCGTTCCGGTCAAATGCGACGCCCGGCATGACCATAAGCGCATCCGCTGACGGTGACGGAGCCTTAGGGCACCACGGCCCGGGCTCGGGGATTCCCATGAATCCCGGCTGTAAGTCCGCCCGGCTCTTAATAAAATAGAAATCCATCGTATGCCTGCCCCGGACTCTCGGCGCAGCCACCCGCTTCCCGTCCATCAGAGCAGAGGTTATCAAAGACGCGGTATCTACTTCTCCCTTCACAGAGATATAGGTATAGATACAGCGCGCCTCCCGGTACAGCGGACTTGCCAGCAGCCTCTCTGCGATCTGTCTCTGCGCGGCAGCCCTCTCCTCTGATGACATGCTTTCTCTTTTTTTCAGAAATTCTTTTCTAATTTTCTTTTTTCTTTCCGTATTTTTCACCGAGATTCACGACCGTTCCATCTTTTTCTTCAACATCTATATTGTTGAGCTGCGAGAGCAGGTTGCCTTTTACCGCCTCGATATACTCTCTTCTCAGGATCTTCTGTTCCTTCTTTTCCGCTTCTGTCAGCCCCTCGGCTTTCGACTTGCGGTATAGCTCATTGATCCTTTGTATCTTCTGATTATCCATCTGTATCCCTTTCCTGTCATCTGATTCCATTTACATCGGAGTGTATTATACACTATTTGCCTGTGTTCGTCCAGACATGGGGTCAAAGGACGGATTCTGCGGTCAGCTCGAATAATTCTCGAGAAATCCATAGAGTTCCTCCGCACCGGAAATGTATTTTCCGGCGGATATTTCCTGCTGAACCTCATCCGGAAGATCCGTGAGCGGAATTTCCGTGAACTCATATACCGTTGTACGGTCGCTCAGGTAAACTACCACAAATCCCTGAAGTTCACATAAATAATAACCGTCCTCTTCCTCACCGGTATTTTCTACTTTCTCCACATCTGTCTCGATACTCTGAGCGTCTGCACTTTTGTCATCAAGGGCAGATTGTTTTTCCATCGTCTGTTCATAGGTCATCTGGTAACCCGCAGACAGAAGAAGTCCAAATACCAGAAATACAGCAAAAAAGCCAATCACGTATTTCGTTCTCATTACTTCCACATCCTTTTTGCATACAGTATTGGCTTTTTTACATATTTTATTCAGTCACTGCTCTCCTCAGGCATCAGATGCAGCCTGCGGCTTGCTCTGAGCAGCCTTGCTCCCATCGGCAGAGCCAGCATGTCTTCCTCGGAAAGCGTCCCCATCTTAAGGATCAGTATGACATAGATGATGATGGCGACCACAATTGCCGTCACTGTCGGTATCACTCTTCCACCGATCAGTGTATCCAGTCCCCAATGTATCAGGAATGTAATAACGCCCATAATAGCGGAGGCGATCAGCGGCTTAATAAAGAGATGGCCGAAATTCATTTTAAACCCGCACACTTTGCGTATCTTGCGCTGATTCAGATAACACATCGTAAGAGCAAAGACAATATTACTTGCCGGCAGCGCGTAAACATTCATGCGGAACACAACGAGCATAACCACAAATACAGCCAGATGGACCACAAGTGCAATGGCAGCATGCTTCGCGGGGCTTGACATATAGTTCAGGCCGTGAAGCACAGAATTTGTAATAGATGCCCAGCCATACAGAACGATCACAACAGCTCCGAGCATAAGCAGGTTCGCAGGAGTTGCGCTCGGATCATTATAGAGCAGCACCATGAGCGGCGACGCCAGAACAAGAAAGCCGACGCAGCTCGGGATTGTCAGGATCGTTGTCAGTCGGAGAATCTGATCGATCTGGTAATGCACTTTTTTCCTCTGCTTCGTCATAACCACCATCGTCAGGCTCGGCACAAGGGAGGTGCAGAGCGCGTTCGGTATCGCCATCGGAACATTGATCAGCGGATCATATTTTCCGGTATAAATACCCTGAAGCGCTATGTATTCACTCTCCGCATACCCCTGGGCGTCCATCACATGGTTGAACACTGTCAGGTCGATGATCTGATTGATATTATAGATCGCCGTGCTGAACACGACCGGAACGGCGGTAAGGAGCAGGACTTTTAATATATGGGAGTAAGTCTCTGTCTTTTTCGTCCGGTCATGTCTGAGCCGTTTTCTGATTCCTCCCCGGAACATCCACAGCACAAAAAGCAGAAATATGAGACCGGTCAGTGCACCCGTAACCGTACCCAGAGTTCCTCCCGCCGCTCCGTAAGCCGGACCCAGGAGGTCTTCCCCGGTCTCATTTCCAAGACGGGTCCCCATACCGAAGAGGACACTGGCGCCCGCAATGCTGACTACCGCGTTGACAATCTGCTCAATAACCTGTGACACCGCAGTAGGTATCATTGTACCCAGACCCTGAAAATATCCGCGCAGCACCGCCATGACTGCCACTATGAACAGCCCGGGAGCAAGAACTTTCAGGGCATAGACACTGAGAGGAGCTTTCATCATATGTTCAGAAATGACGCCTGCTCCAAAGAAAATCGTCACAGCGATCACAAGTCCGACAACTGATGCAAATACAAGAGAACCAACAAAGGCACGGAACGCGTTTTTCTGCTGGTTCAGCGCTCTCCTGGCAGATACAAGCTTGGATACCGCCGTCGGAAGACTGAGCGAAGAAAGCATAAGAGCAAACGCGTATACCTGATAGGCATACCCGTAATAACCGTTTCCTTCATCTCTGAGGATATTGGTCAGCGGGATCCGGTAGACAACACCGATGATCTTTGAGATCATCGCCGCCGCCGCGAGGATCGACCCCTGTACGATATAGTCGCCTCCCGCTGATTTTCTTTTTCTGTTCCTTTGTGTCTCTGACATGTAGTTCCTCCTTGTATCGTATCAGGCGCCGCTATCGCAGGATCTGCACCCGTTCCATGATGTCTCGCTGCTTCTGTTCCATGACCCTGCGTTCCTCCTCTTCCATATGGTCATATCCGAAAAGGTGGAGCATACTGTGTGCGATCAGGAAGGCATACTCTCTCCTCGGAGAGTGGCCGTACTCCTCAGCCTGTGCCAGCACCCTGTCCACAGAGATCACGATATCGCCGAGCAGCAGTTCCCCTGACTCCGGGTCAAACAGCTCCCCGCATGTTTCATCGAATGTTGAGAAATCCCCTGCTTCCTCAAACTCCAGCATAGGGAAGGACAATACGTCCGTCGGCCGGTCAATCCCCCTGTGCTCGCGGTTCAGCTCATGGATCTCATCATCATGGGTGAGCAGAAGATCCACTTCCGCCTCATAAGGGCATCCGATATAATCGAGCGCCGCATTTACGACCAGCCCGGCTGTCTCCCGTTCGTCAAACGGCAGGCATGTCTCTCCCTCTCTCTCAAAATACAGTGTCATGATCTCTTCCTCCTGCTGTTCCTTGTCTTAGCAGTACTTTTCTTTTCATATTCTTCATAAGCCTTGACAATCTTCTGCACCAGCGGATGGCGCACCACATCTTTACTCGTCAGGGTACAGATGCTGATCCCCTCCAGATCTTTCACGACTTTGACTGCCACGTCCAGCCCGGATACCGCGCCGGCAGGCAGATCCTTCTGGGTGGAATCCCCGGTGATCACCACTTTGGATCCGAAGCCGATCCTTGTAAGAAACATTTTCATCTGTGCCGGAGTCGTATTCTGCGCCTCATCCAGAATAATAAATGCATTGTCAAGCGTCCGCCCGCGCATGTACGCAAGCGGAGCCACTTCGATCAGACCTTTTTCTGAATTTCTGACAAAGCTCTCAGCGCCCATGATCTGGTACAGCGCGTCATAGAGAGGACGCAGATAGGGATCGATCTTGCTCTGCAGGTCGCCGGGCAGGAATCCCAGTTTTTCTCCCGCTTCGATGGCCGGCCTGGTCAGGATAATGCGGCTCACTTCATTTCTTTTGAACGCAGTGATCGCCATCGCCATGGCAAGATAGGTCTTACCGGTTCCGGCAGGTCCCAGACCGAATGTGATCATCCCGTTTCGGATCGCATCCACATATTTCTTCTGTCCCAGAGTCTTTGGCTTGATCGGCTTGCCCTGAAGGGTATGACAGATCAGCTCTTTATCAATCTCAACGATCCCTTCTTCCTGATCTTCAAATACAAGCGAGATCGCATAATCAACATTCTGTTCCGTGATCGTATTTCCCCGCTTTGACAGTTCTGTAAGCTGTGTGAGCACCCGATGCGCTTTTTCTGCTGCGCTCTCCTCTCCCACGATCTTTGTATTCCCGTCACGCGCGATCAGTGTCACGTGGAAGGTTCTCTCTATTTTTTTTGCATATGTGTCAAACTGCCCGAACACATTAGCTTCATGTTCAGCCGGTATCTCAATCATCAGTTCCGACAGGCTCATCCGTTTCTTTCCTTTCGATGGTCAGTATTTCTGTGTCCGCTTCTTCGGCTATACTTTCATTCAGGTACACAGTTCCTGATGCCGATGCCTGATCCGCAGACAGACTTATTGTAACATTATTTTCCCGGATTTGAACACCTTTTTGTTCCAAATCTTCACAAAACCTCTGAAAATTTCCACTTAAAAGTTCCCGTATTTCTTCTTTTGAATACGTTTTTTCTTCAAAGGTATATGACCTGGCTGTTTCCAGCCCCCATGAGACCGGAAGATAAAAATTCTCTCCGGCTTTGAGGCATCTCTCAATCCCCGAAAGCTCACTGTACTCATATTTGTTTTCCGTGCTTCCGACAGATAATGTCAGATCCCCAAGCCTCAGATATGGCTTATACTTTACCCGTCCGTCGTAGACCTTATCCTGATAAGCCAGCGGGATCGTATCTTCGTACAAAAGCTGAGTATCTGCAAACACATCAGCATCAGAATGCCGGTATTGATAGCCGACAACCTCCCCGCTGTCATCCACCACATCCACTCTCCCGAGCACAAGGATATCCCCTTTTTTCACCTGATCGCCCACATGCACCTGGGGGATCCCCGAACGGGTCACGATACTTGTGATCGTCCCGTCAGAGGCGGCAACCAGATCGACCGGCTTCTCGTCCTCCGGCGATCCGGCGTCATCCTGAGGGTAAGTGTCCTCATTTTCCTTGACCTGGATCTTCAGCCTGCTCCCGTCAATGGATGCGGACACCCAAACGATATCATTATATTCTCTCCGAATGCTTTTGACAATACCCGGGCAGTCCACCCTGCTTTTCAGCATGAACGGGGAGACTCCTTCCTCTTTAAGATACTCTGCCAGCGTTTCATCCGGCCACTTTTCATTTCCCTCAAAATGAATATCCCATATAAACATTGAGTAGGCTTTCAGAAGTACGGTGCACAGAAAAAGCCCGATAAAAAACAATTTTCTTTTCCTGTATCGAAAAAGAAAAAACGGGAAACCTGACCTCCCGGTGAGCACCACTTTTGTGTGCGTTTTCTTTGCCAGCGGCCTGATCTTCCGGAAATCGCGGACAGACAGATACATTTCATAGCCTTTCCGGGATGGCGCCAGCCCCCAGATATAGATCTGATGATACGAACACATATTTAAAAAACGTTCCGGAGAATATCCTTCCACACGGATCCTGACATATCCTTTCAGATAGCGGAGCAATGAGCGGATCATGTTTCTTCCCTCCCGTCGGCGAACCGGATCATTTCGATCCTGCCGGTTATTTTCATCTCATCGCCTGTATAATACTTCACCTGAAGACCGCTGCCCGTCAGCCGGATCTGTCCCCCCTTTGTCTGCACACGCACAAGATTCTCCGTATATTCCATAATGCCCCTGTAGTTCCCGATGCATACTTCAAAGTTGCCAAGAGCGGTTACGACCGCCGCTTTCAGCGTCACATCCTTCGGCATACTTGCAGCCGAGGCAAGCCGTTCCCTTAACTGTTCTCTCTCCATAAAAATGCCACACATACGCCTTTTATAACCAGTATATGTGCGGCATGTAATGTCCTATTCAGAGATTTTATCCGATTACTTCCCGGATCAGGGGAGCAGTTTCACAGGGCGCTTCTGCAAACACATAGGCGTTTCTCAGCCGCTCCTTTGCCTGCTTCAGCAATGTTTTATCATTGGCATGTATGACGGCGAGCGGTTCCCCTTTCCCGACACGTTCTCCCTTCTTCTTGTTCAGCACAATGCCCACCGACAGGTCGATCCCGCTTTCCTTCGTCTCTCTTCCGCCGCCGAGCAACAGGCAGATCCTGCCGATCTCCTCGGTATGGATATCTTTCACATATCCTTCCCGGTCGGAGGGCACTGACTCCTGATACTCAGCCTGCGGCAGCAGTTCCGTATTATCCGCCTCTTTCGGGTCACCGCCCTGTGCCCCGATAAACTGGCGGAACTTTGCAAATGCCTTTCCGCCATCAAGCGCATCTTCCAGCATCGTTCTGGCAGCGCATGTATTTTCCGCCTTTCCCGCTTTCACTGCCATGAGCGAACCGAGCACAAGTACCAGTTCCCTCAGATCTGCGGGGCCTCTTCCCTTCAGAGTTTCCACTGCCTCTTTTACTTCCAGGGCATTTCCGACCGCATATCCGAGGGGCTGATCCATATCAGAGATCACCGCTGACACATCTTTCCCCGCAAGCCTTCCTATGCTCACCATCTCAGTCGCAAGCGCCCTTGCATCCTCAAACTTTTTCATAAAAGCCCCGTCGCCCGTCTTAACGTCAAGCACGATCGCATCTGCCCCTGACGCCAGTTTCTTACTCATGATGCTGGAGGCGATCAGGGACATCTGATCCACTGTGCCGGTCACATCCCGAAGCGCGTAGAGCTTCTTGTCTGC
>DXEY01000072.1 GCA_019114745.1 Candidatus Mediterraneibacter colneyensis
ATGATCTTAACTACTACTTCGCCTTTTCCTGCTGCTGGATCCGGCACTTCCTGAAACGTAATCTGCCCCGGAGCAGTCATCACCTGTTGTAACATAATATCATTCTCCTTATATACACAATCATAATTAAAACTATTGCTTTTTTCTTGCTTTTACACTATAATGTGCATATAACTTAACTTGATTAACTAATATTATGTCACTATTACAATATTTTGTCAATTGTTTTGTACCCCAAACCCTCCCTCTACAAAATTGTATCAAAAAAATCACAGGAGGGTTTTATGAAATCAAATTATTTACAAAATATGTTTTCTCTTGAGGGTAAGACTGCCCTCGTGACAGGAGCCGGGCGCGGGATCGGGCAGGTAATCTGCCGGGAACTGGCGAGAGCCGGTGCCGATATCGCAATCTTTTCACGCTCCGGTGCGTCCGAGACTGTCAAGCTGATCGAGAGCGAGGGCGGAAAAGCCCTGGACATCATCGCGGACGTTACAAAGGAAGACCAGGTGGCGGCCGGGATCCGGAAGATCATGGATACATGGCATCACCTTGACATTGTCGTAAACAACGCAGGCGTATGCTACCATAAAGATGCATTTGAGGCTTCTGTGGAGGAATGGCGCGAGTGCCTTGACATCAACCTCACCGGAGAATATATCGTATGCCGTGAGGCAGCGAGAGTTATGATCGAGAACGGCATACATGGCAGTATGGTCAATATTGCCTCTGTTTCCGGTCATATCGTAAACATTCCCCAGTGCCAGGCAGCTTACAACGCTTCTAAAGCCGGTGTGATCCACATGTCGAAAAGCCTGGCGATCGAGTGGATCGACAAAGGGATCCGGGTAAACAGCTTAAGCCCCGGATATGTGGCAACGCCCATGTCCGTTGACCCGGACTTTGTGGAACCCGAACTGATGGCAGCATGGCAGCCGCTGTTCCCGATGCACCGCATGGCAAAACCGGAAGAACTCTGCGGAGCTATCATCTGGCTGTGCAGCGAGAGCGCCGGCTATACGACGGGAGCTGATATCATCATCGACGGCGCATATGGTGTTGTCTGATACATTTCTTTTTCATAATTACTGAAAATGGTGATAAGTCTTCTCTGGCACTGCCCCGGAAGATTTATCACCACTTTTTATTCCGCCTGGAACTATACTCATTTTCCGGAAAGCATCAGTTCTGCCGTCTGCTCATCGGTTCTGCTGCTGTCTTCCTGCAGAAGACGGATGACCTGTTCCACATAATCTGTATCTAATTCAAGCTCCCCGGCAATCTCCTGAATCTTTTTATGTTTCGCAAGTTTCTTTCGGATCATTGAGACAATTTTTGCCTCGCCTTTCGCAAGCCCCTTTATCTCCCCTTCTTCACGGATGATCCTGTCTCGTTCTTCCATTTTCATATAGGTCACTCCCATCTGTTCGTTCGCCTTTATTGCTTCCAGTTTCTGATGCAGATCTTTCAAACGGGCGTCACAGTCCGGCGGGACATTATCCGCATTGCTTTTCTCAATATAATGAAGAAAATCAACAAGGGACTCTTCCACCATATCGGCATTATTCCCTTTTGTATTCAGAATAATCTTTCGGCATTCGTCTCCCATGAGAAGCCCCGGCATTTCCTCACAGCGGTTATCAAATGTATATCTGTAAAATCCGTATCCATACAGATCAAATCCGCAGATCACTATGATATATGCCGGTTTCAGATTATCAAATCCCTGTTCTCCGCTCTTCAGCATAGGCGCATCGATCAGCGCCTGATAAAACCTGGTTCGTTTTGGAATGTTCCCCCTGTTTCTCTTCTGCATTTCCACGTCAAATACCTGCCCCTGGTCATCCTCAACGTAAAAATCCATCCTGATCCCCCGTTTTCCCGGCAGATTATGTACTACTTTCTGTCCCTCTTTCCACTCAATCTTTGTGAGCCTGGTCCCGAGCGACAGCTCGATAATGATCTTGCAGGTTTCCAGATCAACCGTTGCCACATCAAACAGGAAATCATCCATAAGATTCATGTCTTTGAGCGGATTCACAGAACCTCTGCCAGCCGTCACGTTCCTCTGCATATTAAATTGTCCGTTTTTTTCCATACGCATTCTCCTTTAATTATAGTTGTTCCTGGTTTCTTTGACAATCTTATTTGTGAAAATCAGCCGAAACGGCTATGAAGCAGACCGCAGTCCCTTTCTGAACTGCGCCCAACAGATCAAAACGATTCGATTTGATGAAAGATCCACAGAATAAGGATTGGTATGTCTATTATAATCCATATTTCAAAATATACAATACACAAATCTTATCCTCTTTAGAGCTATATATACTGGAAAGGGCAGAAAGAGCTCCTTCTCTTTCCGCCCCATTTTCTCAGATATCAAAAAGACTCATCTGGTGCCATTCTTCCGTCTTTTTCTTCTTCCCTGCCTCTTCCCGCGCCACCAGGCTGTCCGGAAGCCCATCCACAAACTCGGACGCCCCGCCGGAACTTGTCAGGAGCAGTTCTTCCTTCGCACGTGTCATTCCCACGTAGAGCAGTCTCCGCTCTTCATCTTTATCTGTCGAATACCTCTCGCTTTCCAGAGGGATCGATCCTTCCTCCACTCCGTACACAAATACGACCGGAAATTCCAGACCTTTTGAACCGTGGAGCGTCAGGATCGTGACTGCGTCGGAAGTATAATTTTTATCGCCGCAGCGTTTCAAGTCGCTCTCCACCCCGAGCGAAAGGGCGTACAGAAACTCCGGCATTGATCTGTAAAAGACAGACGCTCTCATAAGCTGCTCCATTGCCGGATCTTCTGCCAGCTTCACTTCCTCCGCCCACTGCTCCAGAAACTTCTGAGGCGATTTCTTACGGTAGAGAGGCCGGAATTTATCCGCCATATTTCTGACTGCCTCCTTCGCAACAGGGCTCCAGTCCAGTTTCCAGAAGTATTTTGCACAGATTTCCATTGCCGGTATATCGTGATCCTCCCCGCTTTCCAGGAGACGGAAAAAGCAAATGCTGTTGCGTACCGGTTCCTCACCAAGCCAGGCTTCCTTTCCCGCAACAATATATGGGATGCCCTCTGTCCGCAGACATTTTTCCACGATGCCTGCCTGATGGTGGGTACGGCAGAGCACCGCGATCTCATCAAAACTACGGATCTTTTTTTCGGGATGTTCCCAGGACGTTTTGTGCGCTTCGAGCATCCCCATTCCGCCCGTCATGCGGTTGATCTCTTTTGCGATGAAGATTGCTTCCGCCATCGGGCTTGCCGCATGTGCCAGCCTGACCGGCACATTGTCCGGGCAATTTGCGCAGAGGGGATCCGGTTCTTTTCCCGGTTCTGTCTGAGCGATCACAGCTGCCGCAGCGCTTAAGATCTGTGGCGACGAGCGGTAATTTTCACAAAGGCTGATCACTTCCAGGTCATCATACATCTCTTTCAGGCTGTCAAAGCATCTGCTGTCCGCCCCGCGAAATCCGTAGATCGACTGATCCGGATCGCCGATCACAAACAATTCCCTGCCCGCATGGCTCCACAGCTTTACAAGGCGCATCTGTACAGGATCGATATCCTGAAATTCATCCACAAGAAGATACCGGAAACGTTTCTCCCAGCCGTCCGATACCCTGCCGCTCCGGATCCGCTCTTCTGCCTGCAGCAGCAAGTCGTCAAAATCAAACAGCTTCTGCACCCTCTTTTTCTCCTCGTAGAGATGAAACGCCTCCTGCCACAACGGGTCTTCTGCTTCTTCCGGGTCATGGATCCCGGTTTTCTCTGCGGACACCATTTCAAGGAATCTCGCAGGCTTCAGATCCGCACCTGTCTGTATGAGAACCTGCTCCGCCATCCTTTTCTGCTCTGCTTCCCCGATCAGGGTAAATTCTTCTCCCTGCTCCCGAAGGAAATCCAGGCAGATACTGTGGAATGTTCCGATCTGCAGTGTCCGCTCTGTCTGGCGTTTCCGCATATCCTTACCGATCCTTTCGCGCATCTCGGACGCCGCCTGATTGGTGAAGGTAACCGCTGTGATCTCTGACGGGGATACCCGGCGGTATTCCATCAGATAGCGGAGACGGGATATGAGGGTCTTTGTCTTGCCTGTCCCCGGGCCTGCTTTCACCGCGATATGGGGTGAAGCACATCTGACGGCATACTCCTGCTCCGGGTTCAGCCCCGTTCCTGCCGGAGATCCGCTCTCCTGCGGAACGGTCTGTACTGTTTTTTCAGCGATGCCGCCATCTTCTGGCTGTACCTGTTTTGCCCTGTCCGGGCTGAAGCCCTCTGCTTCCACAGTCTTCTTCTGTGCCGTATCGGCAGGCTGGATCCCGATGAAATCAAAAAAGCTCATCTGACCTTCCGTATTTTTCAGTTCCTCAGAACTGAACAGACGGATCACTCCGTATTCCCCGTCAAATCCCGGGATGCGTTCTACCTGGCCGCTTCTCAGCCGGGCAATCCCCTCTGCCAGGCGGCTGCCCGACACACGGCGGATTTCTTCCAGAGGGATCTTTCTGAGGATCCGGAACTCCGGCCCCAGCTCTGAAAGCATCCTCTCATACTCCCGCTGCACTTTTTTGCTGGCAGGAGAATGTCCTTCGGACGCGCCGATCACTTCCGGCAGCGGCACCAGGCTCTCAAACGGTTTCGCATTCTGCCTGACATATCCTTCCTCCCGGTCGGCAAGCTCCTCCACACGGTGGGATACCCCGATCGTGATCTTCCTGCCGCACACCGGGCAGACTCCGTTATATTTCAGGGTATCGGACGGCGTCAGGCAGAGATTGCATTTCCGGTGTCCGTCCATATGATACTTTCCCTCCTCCGGGAAAAATTCGATCGTGCCTCCGAGCCCGTTCCCCGTCTGTATCGCATTTGCCAGCCCGCCGTAGGACAGAGGGATATCAAACAGATTCGCCTCCCTGCCCAGTTTCGCCGGGGAGTGAGCGTCTGAATTTGAGATGAGCTGATACCGATCCAGAGCCGATACGCGCCAGTTCATCGGCGGGTCAGAAGACAGCCCGGTCTCCACGGCGTGGATATACGGAGTCAGATCTCCGAAACACTCCTCCACGGTATCAAATCCGGAAAACGCGCCGAACAGGGAAAAATGAGGCGTCCAGATATGCGCCGGAACATAGACTGCCCTCGGGCACAGCTCCAGGACGATCTCCAGAAGGTCATGGCAGTCTAATCCCAGGATGGGGCGCCCGTCAGAATGGATATTTCCGATCTGTTCCAATTTTGCGGAAATCTTCTCCGCATCCTCAAGTCCCGGCAAAAGGACGAGACTGTGAACTTTCCTCACTTTTCCGTCCTTCTTGTAAATAGAACTGATCTCCCCTGTGATGACAAAGCGCGGGATCACTTCCCCCGGAACCGCTCCATCCCGGATCCGGTATTCCTCCTTCAGCACGTACATGCCATCCTCTGCCGGCTCTAACTTCTCGGCGAGTTCCTCCCGCCATGCCGGATGAGTAAAATCTCCCGTGCCGACGATATGGATGCCTTTGCGCCCCGCCCACAGATCCAGATATTCCGGCGTACAGTCTTTGCTCGTCGCACGGGAATACCTGGAATGAATATGCAGATCTCCTATGTACATTATGCCACCTCTCTGACGTAAGTTTAATTATCTTAATCATACATCAGGAAATTTGGGGAATCAACCGCCTGCCTTACACATACACTGTGAAGAACAATGTGAAGGAGCCAGTATGAACGACTATTATCCTTTTATCAACACACCGCTCCCCTACGCCTGCGATGCCCTCGAGCCTTTCATCGACGAAAAGACGATGCACCTCCACCACGACAGACATCTCCAGACATACATCGACAATCTGAACCGCTTTCTGGAAGAAAATCCGGCGCTGCAGGAATATTCACTGGAGGAGCTTCTCATCTTATGGCGGAGGCTTCCCTGCCACCTGCAGGCGCCGCTGCGGAACAATGCCGGCGGGGTATACAACCACCGGTTCTATTTTGACGGCATGAGAAGCGCCCCATCCCCCGCCGGTACGGACTCCCCTCTTACCCGGGCAATGGCACGCCAGTTCGGCAGCCCGGAAAATTTCCGGTCACAGTTCAGGGAGGCTGCTCTTTCAGTATTCGGCTCCGGTTACGCCTGGCTCGTCTCAGACAACGGGCAGCTCAGGATCGTAACCTCTTCAAACCAGAATACCCCGGTTCTTAATTTCCGCACGCTGATCCTTAATATCGACGTCTGGGAACATGCATATTATCTGAAGCACTACAACCTGCGCGCCGCTTACATCGACGACTGGTTCCGGGTCGTCAACTGGGCGGAAGCCGAAAACAGGTTTTCTTCCGGCAGGCACAGAGAAAGCTCCCCGCTCTTCTGAGCGGGGAGCCCGTTTCCTTTTCTGTGTTCTGCCGCGCAGAACCGATCTCTGTCAGTTTAGAACATCGCTACAGTCAATACGATATTGAGAAGCCATCCTGCTGCAGCGATGCAGATTCCGATAATGCTGAGCACTTTTCCTGCTTTCGCCATTCCTGCCTTGCTGGAGCCCGATCCCATCCTCGCCTGGGTCATACCGATGATACCGAGGATAATTCCGATCAGCGGGATAAACAATCCGAATGCAATACTGAGAATGCCAAGTACAAGTGCTGCCGTAGCCGCCCCTGTATTATCCACCGTTTTCACCGGAATCGGCTGTGGCGCCGGCTGTCCCTGAGGCGGAACATCCCCCGGAGCACTCTGTTCTCCCTGTGCCGGGATTTCCTGCTGGAGCGCGGTAAACAACTGTTCCAGACTGTTTTTATAAGGCTTCTTCATCGCGACGCCGACCACGCCGTCCAGATCCCATTCTCCGCCCGCCGTACCTTTCAGCCATGCCTCGAGATGGAATACGCCGCCCGCGTAAGACCATTTCAGATATTTAAATCCCTCGATCATTGCATCGCCTGCGCGGTATGCCGGTTCGCCATTCCAGTCTGCCATGGAAAACTTGTTCTTCTGCAGATAATCATTGACGATGAATGTCACGAAATCATCCGGTTTGTTGAGCACAATGTCTTTCACGTATCTTGCCATAAGGTTGCCCTCCTTCACTTACGCCATGCCTGTGCATGGGTTATTCATTCCTATAGATTACCGTACCATGATTTTGTCAGGATTACAACTTATTTCTGGCGTGTCTTCCAAAAATACAAGAGCGCTGTTTTCATTTTTTCAGGAAGATATATTCCCTGTCGCCTGAAAGTTTTTCCTCAAACTGATAGCCCAGTCTGTCGAAGCCTTTGATTCCGTCCGGCGTCTCCACATTGTGCTCTGCCAGATAGCGCACCATCTCTCCTCTTGCCATCTTGGCGTATGTTCCTTTCTGCCTGACCCGCCCGTCTGTCAATTCTCCAAATACTATGGTCAGATAAATATCTTCCGGCGCCAGATATTTTTCCACGCACTTCGAGTACTCTTTTGACGCCAGGTTCACGATCAGTCTTCCGCCCTGTGCCTGCTCCTCTCCGCGTATGACCTCCCGGTACAGCTTATCGCCCCAGAAGCGGTACAGGTCTCCCGCATCGGAAGCCTTCGCCTGCATCTCCAGCCGGTAGGGCGACACACCGTCAAAGGGCCTAAGCACGCCGTAAAATCCGGACAGGATCCGCAGATGTTCCTGGATATAATCCGTCTGAGCGCCGCCAAATACAGCCGGAGCCATATACTGGTACTGGATCCCTTCATAGGCGATAACTGCCGGGGTAAGATTTCTTCCCAGATCCATCTCCTGCACTCTTTTATAATTCTGCTCTGCGATCTTTTCATTGCAGTTCCACAGCTCCTTTGCCTGTGCAAATGTAAGCTGTCTCAGCCAGGCAAGGAGCTCTTCTGTCTCCCTGAGAAAAACAGGCACGCTCCTGCATTCAAGCGTATCCGTATCCACATTCATTTTCTTTGCTGGTGAAATAATGATCTTCATAGTATCCTCTCCGGTCTGAATCTGAGATAATCCGAGGAGACAAGGTGGTAGACGATGCCGTCCACCTCGCCGTGGAAGCTGTCCCCGTATCTCGCCTTTCCGTGACAGTGGGAATAAACGACATGCTCCGCGCCGTACTCTTCTGCCATCCTTGTAAATCCGCTCGCCATCTCCCCGATACTGGTCGGCGGATAATGGAGGAACATGATAAACTTCCGGTATCCGGCAGACGACGCAGCCTCAAAGGACGCCCTCAGGCGCGCCAGCTCCCTGTCCCAGATCTTCTCAAAATGTTCATAAGTATCTTTTCCCTCATAGCAGTACCCTTTCGTCCCCACGAGGGCATAGTCTTCATACTGGTAAAAATTATTCTGCAGAAAATACAGCCTGTCCCGGTATGCTTCGTTGAGCCTTGCTGTTTTCTTCGCGTCCCAGAACATATCGTGGTTGCCCCTGAGAAGGATCTTCCTCCCGGGAAGCCGCTCGATGAAACCGAGATCCTCCCGGCATTCATCCATGTTCCTTCCCCACGAATGATCCCCCGTGATGACGGCAGTATCTGTTTCTCTGATATATTTTTTCCAGTATTTTTCTATCTTTCTCACATGGTTCTTCCACTCGCTCCCGAAAACATCCATCGGTTTATTGACCGTAAAAGAAAGATGCAGATCTCCGATCGCAAAAAGTGCCACAGGCTCCCTCCTTCCGCTCACTGCTGACAGTTCATTTCCAATATCTCCCCGATCCCCCGGGCGACGCCGTCCTCGTCGTTCGACGCCACGATCCGGTCAGCCGCCTCCCTGCACTCCGGGGAAGCATTCGCCACCGCAAATCCGATCCCCGCCATTCTGAGAAGCCCGATATCATTGTCAGCGTCGCCAAATGCCGCCAGCTCTTCCTTCTTCAGTCCGAGCATGCCGAGGAGGAACTCTGCACCCGCATCCTTTCCCGCGTCCCGGTGGGCGATCTCCAGCAACTGGCGGACAGAAGACGTAATATACACGTCCTCTGCCGAGCGCTCCAGTTCGCTCCACAGTTTTTGTTTCAGCTCACCGCTCCCTACTACAATGTCGATACAGTCAAGCTCTTCTCTGTGCTCTCTGATAAATCCTCTGATATCATCCACAGGCGTGCGCGTATTCTGAATATAGGAGATGGCACGGGGCATGGCGCCAAATCTCACCGGGTCTTCAATATATTCTTTTGCGGCATAAGGTTTCCCGCCGATAAAGGTCTCGTAGGACACACGCTCTCCGTAAACCTCTTCTATATGCCCGGTATACCGCAGGATATAATCCACAGACTCCGGCGTCAGCTTACACTGGCGCAGACATTTCCGCTCTCTCAGATCATAGACTGCCGCGCCGTTTGATGTGACCGCATACCGGATCCCGCGGATCGCTGTGATCTCTTCCGGAAGGGAATCCAGAGACCTTCCGCTTGCCACGACCACATGGAGCCCCGCCGCAGCCGCGCGCACGATCGCGCTTCGGTTCCCTTCGCTCAGACGCCCCCGGCTGTCCAGCACAGTCCCGTCCAGATCAAGGGCAATACATTTTATCTTCATATTCCCAGCTCCTCAAACAACTCCCGGAACCGCAGGGCATCCTCCATCGTATTGTGCCAGCCGTCCTTCTTCAGATCCACCCGCCAGCCCATCGGCGTGCGGACGGCATTTACGCCTTCCTTTTCCAGCAGTCTCTTCTGAAGATCCGCTGTCTCAAATGCCGCCGCCCCGCTCAGGATCCCCTTTGCATTCACGATGCGGTGCGCCGGGACATCCTCTCCCAGCCTACCTTTATTCAGCGCATATCCGACCTGGCGCGCGTTTTTCGGTACACCGCACAGAAGGGCGATCTGCCCGTATGTAGCCGCTTTCCCGCATGGGACAGCCTGACAGACGATGGCGGCGCGCCGGTAAAAATCATAACTCATCAGACTCTTCCTTTGTGTTTTCCTCAATGTACGCTTTGGTGATCTTCATGATCTCCCTGAGATTTTCGAGATCCTTCTCCACATCTCCCGTCTCCATGGAATGGTCTGCCCCTTCCGTGACATACATCGGAAATCCGCCTTTCTCACATCCCGCTTTGACAGCGTCATGGCTGACCCAGGAATCATTTGTCCCGGTAAATACGATACCCTGCTGCGTCATAAACTGAAAAGACGCTTCCACCGGAGTGTAGTAGATGTTTCTCGTCCGGATGCCGTGCTTCCCCGCATAGGCGGACGACACCGCTGTTCCCACGCTCTTTGAGATAAACAGCACGTCGTCCCAGGACGAAAAATCAACATCCTTTAAGATCTCTTCCGCCTGTTCCACCGCGCTGAAAAACGCCTGCTCCATCTTTTCCTTCGAGCCTTTCACTCCTTTTGGAAACTGCCCGTAAGGCACCTCCGTGATCTCATAACCGTTCTGACGCGCGAGTTTTTTGCTGTAGTAAAGGAGGGGCTTGTCCGTGTGGTAGCCGACTCCCGGGAAAATAACTGCGAGTTTTTTCATCGGTGATGACCTCCTGAAATTAATTTAATATACTGCTTTTGTCACAAAAACGGCACCATATACACCGGAAGATACACAATATCTTCCTCTGTTTTTAAATCCCCAGTGTGTACCACATACGCTGTGTGAAGCTGCTCATGAAATTTCTTTTTAAATTTGTTCAGCGAATTCAATGTGTAATTATTCCCCGATTTCACTTCGATAGGAGATATATTATGCCGGCTTGTGATCTTGCTCTTTGTTGTCAGAAAATCAATCTCCATGCGTGAATCCACATCTTCGCGGGATGAATTGGAGTAAAAATACAGGGCATGCCCGGACGCAGTCAACATCTGCGCAACAATATTCTCCAGCAGCATTCCTTTATTTACTTCCAATTTATTGAAAAGCAGCTTTCGATATATTTCTTCCGCGACCAGCCCATTTTCGTCAAAAGCATGACTGATCAGAAG
>DXEY01000073.1 GCA_019114745.1 Candidatus Mediterraneibacter colneyensis
GAAATACATTCAGGATCTCCGCCAGAGCCATCGCCCAGCATCCCACAAAAATGCCTGCGAAGATCCCGAAGATAATAAGTCCCCACACGCCTGCCGGTATGCCGATGCCGAACACATAACAGAGATTCCCCAGAATCCCGCCCAGAGCCGTACTGTCCTCGTACAGGAGGATCTGTTCTCCGGTGTGCGTCCGGTCGGCAAAACCGGCGATCACATTCAATTCCACGATAAAGGCAAAAAGACCTCCCGCCACGGCAATCCCGGCGCTAAGTCCGATGACCGCCAGAAGGATCTGCTGTATCCACATCGATCTCCTCTCCTTTCCGCTCCGCGTTTTCCACCAGCGTCGTCTGGATGTCGTTTTCATACAGCCTCATCTGGATCTCCATCGGCGTCGGATCTACCGTAAAGCGTTTCTTTCCAAAATGATTGAAAAAGATAAGTATCCCGGCAGTCACCCCGGCGGCATAAGCGACTTCCATGACCGTATATCCGTCCGGAGCCTGTCCGGTGACCAGCTCACAGATCTGGTCAAAAAGTCTGGTTACATCCACGTCATTGTTGAATGCCATGATCGAAAATGCGGCGCCGAAAAATGTGACCAGTACGACAAACGCGGTCTTGAATATATGCCATGCAAAAGGCGGTGTTTTCTGGTCTTCATATGTGACGATAATGTCTGTCTCGCCCAGATTTCGTATATCCAGATCCGGACAGATCTCATGGATGCAGGCGATGACCTTTAAGATCGAGACTACGCACCGCTGTCTGCCGTTCTTCTGAAAGCGCAGGATCTTCAGCGCTTTCACCTTCTGAAGCACCGCCCGGTCGGCGCACTCCATAGTCAGGATGTCGCTCAGTACCACCTTTGGCTCTGTCACCTCCACATCACGGTCTCCTTTAAGATACAACACTTTCTGCGCAGCCATCAGACCACCTGCTCCCATCCCGCCGCACGGATCAGAAAGCCTTCTGTTCCCTGAACCGCAGGGCTGCTCAGCGTATACAGTATTCCGATCACTACTGCCGCCAGTACAATAACCAGGAGACACAGCCAGATTTTTTTCCTTCCGTCGTCCATCTTCTTCACCTGTCCTTTCTCTGTTCTTATTATCCGGCTCTGTGCTGAAATTATACCCTCGCGTTATGCTTTTTATGAGACCCTTTTCCTGAGCTCTGCCATGATCCTCTTTTCCATGCGGGACACCTGCACCTGAGATATACCCAGCATTTTTCCCACCTCGGACTGGGTCTTGTCGGCAAAATATCTCAGATAGATCAACTGGCGTTCCTCTGCCGTCAGCGTTTCCAGAAGCTGCCCCAGCACCATCCTGTCGATGATCTCATCTTCCCGTGCCGCCTTTTCTTCTATCTTGTCTGCAAGACATATCTCACTTCCCTCTTTCTGGTGGATCGGTCGGTAAAGGGAGTCCACTTCCGTTCCCGCCTCCATCGCCTGTGCCAGTTCTTCTCTGTCCACTCCGAGCTCTTCCGACAGTTCCGCCATCGTAGGTTCCCTCCCCAGAAGGGCGGTCAGCTTTTCCCCTGCCTGCATTGTCTTATAAGAGAGTTCTTTTAAAGACCTGCTGACCTTGAGCATACCATCGTCTCTGAGAAACCGTTTGATCTCGCCTGATATCATAGGCACGGCATAGGTTGAAAACTTCACGTCAAAAGACAGGTCAAACTTGTCGATCGCCTTAAGCAGACCAATGCTTCCGATCTGGAAGAGGTCTTCCGCCTCCACGCCCCGCCCGTGGAACCGCTTTACGACACACCAGATCAGCCCTACATTTTCCTCCACAATCTGTTCTCTCGCTTCTTTATCTCCCTCGTGTGATTTTCTGATCAAAGCGATTGTGTGGTCCATATCTCCCTTCCTTTTCCAACGGTCTTTTTCATTTTCACACAAGTCCCTTTTCCCGGTTCGGACTCCACCTCCACCTGATCCATAAAAGCTTCCATAAAGGCAAACCCCATTCCCGAGCGGTCCTGCTCCGGCTTCGTTGTAAACATCGGCTGCATCGCCTCCTGTACATTCTCGATCCCTTTTCCCCGGTCGCAGACTTCCACGCTGAATACGTTTTCCCAAATACGGCACCGGATACACACTTTGTCCGTCCTGCCTTCGTACCCGTGGATGATCGCATTGGTCACCGCCTCTGATACAGCGGTTTTTACGTCTGCCACTTCCTCCACCGTCGGATTGAGCTGAGTCATAAATGAAGCGACAGCTACTCTGGCGAATCCTTCGTTTTCCGAACGGCTTTCAAATCTGATCTCCATTTCATTCGTATGTTTCATATGGTTTCCTCCTCATAGATCTGCATAATATTCGTTACGCCCGACAATGTCAGGATCTTCCGTATCCGGGCATTTGCATGGACCGCCCACACTTCGCCTCCAAGCAGGCTGATCGTTTTATATCTCCCCATAATGACCCCTATTCCGGAACTGTCCATAAAATCCGTTTTCTCAAAGTCAAAGATAATGTATTTGATATGGTTTCTGTCAATCACGGCATCCGCTTCTCTTTTCATCTCCTCCGCGTTGTGGTCGTCCACCTCCCGGGGCAGATAGATCGTCAGACAGTTCTCCTGAACCTGATATTTCATGTTACTCCTCCTCATTTTCATAGTCCGTGCCAGGAGCCCGGGCTTGCCCGGACTTTGGTTTGTCGCTATCGCAAAAAAAGGATATGCCGGTTTCTGCATATCCTTTTCTTTCGTATCTCATTCTTTCACTTGTCTGATCCGTCTACCCGGCAGCTTCATCTGTCTGGGCTGCCGCCGATAATGTATCCAGGTTTGTCTGGGCTTCGCCCGCGTAGTCGGAGTCGCCGTATTCATCCACTACACGCTGGAAATAGGTGATAGCGTTTTCATTATCTCCGTTGTTCATGTATGCCTGTGCAAGGTCAAACAGCGCCTCGCCGTCATTGTACCCCGCATCCATGCGGACCACCTTATACAGCGCGTCAATGGCTGCCTGGTAATTCCCCGCTTCAAGGGCGTCCTCGCCGTCCGAGAAGTTACTCTCACATGCGTTGGGGAAAATCTCCGCCGCCAGTTCATCATAACGGGCCTGTCCGCTCTCTCCCAGGGCGTCCCTGCTGACCCCCAGCAGTGTATCCGCCATCGTCGCATCGCTGTACTCTCCCGAATCATACTGCTCCACCACAGCCATCAGGTTTTCATAACTGTCCCTCGCCGTCTGCGCCTGGGTGGTATCCGCCTCCAGTGCCTCGCCGGAAGCCCGGTAATTGTCAAGCGTCCTTGTCTGGGCGCTGACCTGCGCCTCGAGCGACTGGATCTGGTCACTGTAATCTCTCATCTGGTCATTGAGACGGTCTGAAGTGGACTGATTCACAGCGGGCGCCACTAAAAACCATATGATAGCCGCTCCGATCGCCGCTCCGATAAAGATATTCGCTACAGCCAGGTGGCTCGCCATCTCCCGGATACGGGAATGTTTCGGCTGTATGATCGTCTCATTTCCAAGGCTGTACTCCACTGCATCCTCTTTTTTCTTCGAGGCCTTGCGGCGCTGTTTCCCTCTCTGATGAGTCAGCTCGTGCATGTATTTCATCGTAATCTCATTGCCCGTATCGAGCTTTCTCGCCTGGCGTATCATCTGACGGGCACGGGTATACTGTCCCGTATGCAGATACAGCAGGGCAAGGAGCTGATGAGCCTTTAAAAAAGAAGGGTGTGACGCTACGACCTGCTTTAACTGTATGACCGCAAGATCCTCCCCGTTCTGCCGGCAGTAGGCGAGACACTGATTATATTTTTTGATCGCCAGATTGATCGTCTCGAGTTCTTTCGCCGACGCCTGTACCTTATTGATATAATAATCGGCAATATTGTCGTGTGCCCTGAAGTTCTTGCTGATGATCCACTCCACCAGCGCCTCGGGCACTTCTCCTATCCCGTAGTAGACCAGCCCCAGCAGATTTCTCGCGGCGATATTCTCCCTGTTAAACTGCAGGCTCCTCCGCAGAGAAACGATCGCCCCGGACATATCGCGGATCTGCGCTTTGCGCAGCCCGTCATTATACCAGTAATTTGACTGGTATACGATCTTTTTCCTGTAATCCATCTATATCCACCATTAACTTTCTATACTTCCGCCTTATCTGTATCTTACTTTTTCTGATCCATTACCTGCTTCAGCAGATCTGTCATATCCGTGAGGTCTTCCTGATACACAGCGTCTTCGATCTCTTCGACCTCGAGACTCGGCTTGAATTTCTTTAATTCTTCTTCGTAGTCCAGCATTTATCCAACCTCCTGAATCCATTTTTTTATCATTCCCGTCAGATAGAGCGAGCCCAGGCAGTACACCCTCCGCCCGTTTCTCTCAGAAAAGGCGAAAGCAAGTGCATCCTTTACGGACTCTTTCACAATGACAGGACAGTCTGTATATTTTCTGAAAATGTTCCCCAGCTCGTCTGCTTCCAGTCCCCGCTGATCCTCGATATGCGTCACCACATACAGATCCGCCCCTGACCTTTCGCAGAGTATCGCCGCCATTTTCTCATATTCTTTATCCTTTACGGCAGAAAACACGATCAGATTCCCTCTGCCGTCCTTCGGGATACTCTCCACAAATCCCTCGGCAGCGCTGATATTGTGTGCTCCGTCCACGTACACATCGGGAAGGACTTCCTCCATCCTGCCCTCCCATGTCAGATCCTCAAGCACGCTGCGCCAGCGATCAGGATGCGCGTCCTCTTTCATGAGAAAACGCATCGTCTCCATGGCGAGCATCGCGTTTCCGGGCTGATAGAGCCCGGTATTATTTAATTTCCACGTGGTATTTCCATAATAATCACTGGCACAGGAAAATGCAATATGTTTGTCTTTGATTCCAAGAATTTCGTACGCGTCTTTCCCGATTTTTTTACAGAAACAGTTGTTTTTCTCTGCCGTCCTTTCGATGATCCTGTCGCTTTCCTCAGAAGTCCCGGCAAAAAATACGGGCACGCCCGGGCGGATGATCCCCGCCTTCTCGCCGGCGATCTCCTCTAACGTACTGCCCAGGTACTGCATGTGGTCATACCCGATGGATGTGATCACGCACACTTCCGGGGGCTCTACCGCACTGGTGGCGTCCAGTCTGCCTCCAAGCCCTGTCTCCAGCACCGCGTACTCTGTCTCTTCCTGACGGAACACGCACAGCGCCATTCCCAGCAGAAATTCAAAAAATGTAGGGTGGGCGAGACCCGCCTCCCTCATTTTCCCCACAGCCTCCAGCGCCTGTTCAAACGCATGAAGGAATATTTCGTCACTGACCGGAGTCCCGCACACCCTGATCCGCTCATTGATCTTCACCAGATGCGGGGATGTAAAAAGCCCCGTCCGTTTTCCTTCCGAACGGAGCATACCGTCAAGATACGCGCACACAGAGCCCTTTCCGTTGGTACCGGCAACGTGGATCACTCTCATGCCCTTTTGAGGGCTGCCGAGATACTCCAGAAAGGTCTTTGTGTGTTCTGCATCATTTTTCTTTGTGAATTTTGGAATGTCCAGTATATAATCTACTGCCTCAGTATATGTCATTCTTCCTGTTCTTCTTCCTCGGTGACAAACGCCTGCCGTCCGTTCTCCGGCGCATCCGGATCTGCCGGAAGCTCGATCAGCTCGCCTCCGATATATTGGTAAGTCTTAGACTCTCTGAATATCGTGTTGCTCGATCCCACCTGAGCCACCATAACGGTGTCACCTTCATTGATCTGCGACTCTTTCAGATCCAGCCTTGTATTATTCAAAAATGTCGTCGACTGCTTCTCACCATTGATATAGACTTTACTCTGCTTCGTAAAGTTATCCCCGTAGACGGTATAGGTCGTTCCATCCGCCTGCACGACAAGCTGCGACAGCTCGGCGTCCTTCACGCCCATGACCATATGTCCCTCCGTGATCGGCGCGCCGCTCTCTTTGTATACATACTGATCTCCGTACATAATATCATACTGGAGCAGCTCCAGGTCTGCCAGATAATCTTTCGTCTGACGGCGTTCCTGGTGATAATTGAACACGGTTCCGGAATGGATGTCAAGACGTTCAAATACCTCCGCCATGATCTGGTATGCGGCAATATTCCCGTCCTGTTTCTCCAGTCCGATATTATCCCAGATCACATAATTCGTATTGTAGAGATAGCGGCTCTTCAGGTCTTTCGCCTCAAGTTCCATAGTAGGCAGATGATCGCCGTAGAATACGAGGACGGTAGGTTCATTCCGGGCTTCCACTGCTTCGATCAGTTCTCCCGCAAACTTATCCATCTCATGGACCAGATTCACGTAGTATTCCCACGCATTCCTCTCTCCCTCATCCTCAACGCCGCTGACAACGATCTCCGGATCTTCGAGCACTTTCTCCGTCGGATAATCGCCGTGCCCTTCCACACTGATCGTAAAGACAAAGTCCTGGCCTTCCGTCGTATCCATAGATTCCATAATATTCGGCACGAGGATGTCGTCTGTCGCCCAGCCCTTCGGAGTTGTCTGCAGGATATTCATGAACTCCTTGCTGGTAAAATGGTCAAATCCCATGTTGTTGAACACCTGAGCACGGCTGTAGAAGTTCCCGCCGTTATTGTGGAGTGCTTCCGCCCCGTATCCCAGTTCTTTCAGCGCGCTCGCCGCACTCTCCACAGGATTGTACTTTGCATAAGTCTTATACGGATACTCTCCCGGTCCGAAGAACCTCATGCTCATGCCGGTGAGGACCTCAAACTCTGTGTTCGCTGTCCCGGCTCCCACAGACGGCACTTTAAAGTATCCTGTAGAATATTCTTCAAACAGTTTTCTGAGATTCGGGATCGGATCTTCAGAGAAGCGGAGCCACTCCACCTCTGTCGGATCAAAGAAAGACTCAAGCTGTACAAACAGGATATTGGGGAGTTCTTCCTCTGAACGCCCTGTCTCAGAACTTGTCAGGCTGCCGTTATTGCTGATCTCATCCATCGTCTCTTCGCTGTATCCGGACGGCTCGTTGATCCCCGTATTGAACAGGCTGGCGGAAAAACAGTACGGAAAACCGTAGTCTTCATACGCAAAGGCAATGTTCCCGAAGTAATTGGAGATGACCCGTTTATCGATCGCCGCGTCGGTCAGCCACAGACATGCCCCGAAAGAGACGGCCACTCCGCCAAGCGCGATAATGCGGTGCATCTTCCCGGTAAACTGTCCGCCTCTTCTCCACATGGAGACGACCCAAAATACAAGAGCTACAACGCCGATGATGATCATGATCAGTTCAAATGTATTAAAATAATTATTTGTCAGTTCCAGCGCATCTGACAGCACCTTCAGATCCTGCGCGTTAAACGGCGTCACACGCTTTGTGAGCAGATATCCGTTGCACACGCCGAGAAACAGCCAGAATACACTGAGCAGGATCCGGACAAACACTCTTCTGCGCACCAGGTATACGATACTGAACGTTGCAAAGATCATAAACGCATTGTACAGGAACACAAGGGGCGTCCCCACAAGATAATCCCAGGCTTCAGACAAAGACAGCCGGGAGACTACTTCGATCAGGAAGTTGATCACGCAGGCGAGCAGGAACTGCAGCGGAAGGGAGAGCCGGTTCATCCACTTGTAAACCGGCTGCATCTTCTTCGCAAATTTGCTGTTGCGCCGTTCCTCGAGTATCCGCTGGCGCCGCTCCTTCTTCTCCCTGTGATGCCTCTTGATGTCTTCTATTTTCAGATTTCTGATTTTCGTAAAAAATCCTTTTATATCCGGCTTCCTGATATGAATCCGCTTCATAGTGCTGCCATTCTCTCCTTTACCTGAGCAAGCATCTGGGTATATTTTTCTAATTTGTCACGCTCTTCCTGCACCTTTGCCTCCGGCGCCTTGCTGACAAACTTCTCATTGGCAAGCATGCCCTGTGCTCTCCTGATCTCTTTCTTCAGTCTCTCTTCTTCTTTTGTAAGTCTCTCACGCTCCTGCTCAAGATCAACCAGATCCTCAAGCGGCAGGTAGACTACGGCATCCGGCACGACAACGGAAACTGCGTTGTCATCCACACCCTGCTTTGTCTCCTGAACAATGATCTCACCCGCCATCATGAGCGGCATAACAGACTCTTTAAACGACTCGATACCGCTGAGGATACCGCTGTTCTCGCTTACGATATAAACCTTTGTCTTTCTGCTGTTCGGCACGTCCATCTCGGAACGGATATTCCGGATACCTCTCGTGACCGCTTTCACGCAGTCCATGATCTTCTCTGCTTCCGGGAATGCCCGGTCCTCTCTGTATACCGGCCAGCCCGACATCATCAGCGACTCTTCCTCCGGTACGAGGGCGCTGTAGATCTCCTCTGTGATAAACGGCATAAACGGGTGAAGCAGTTTGAGCGCCTGAGCCAGTACCGTCTTTAACGTCCAGAGCGCGCAGTCCGCCGCCTTCGGGTCTTCCTGTGCGTGGTAGATCCGGTATTTCGCAAGCTCCACATACCAGTCGCAGAACTCATCCCAGATAAAGTCATAGACTTTCTGGACTGCGATACCCAGCTCATATTTATCCATATTCTCTGTCACATCTTTTGCCAGAGTGTTTACTTTCGATAAGATCCAGCGGTCTGCCGGCTGCAGCAGGGAATCCTCCGGCGCCTCCACTGTCTCGTCCTTCATGTTCATCAGGATGAAACGGGATGCATTCCATACTTTATTTGCGAAATTACGGCTCGCCTCTACTCTTTCATTGTAGAAACGCATATCATTTCCCGGTGCATTGCCCGTCACAAGGGTAAGCCTGAGCGCGTCCGCGCCGTACTTATCAATGATCTCCAGCGGATCGATGCCGTTTCCGAGAGATTTACTCATCTTACGCCCCTGGGAATCCCTCACAAGCCCGTGGATGAGCACGGTGTGGAACGGCGACTTCCCGGTATGTGCATACCCGGAAAATACCATACGGATGACCCAGAAGAAGATGATGTCGTATCCTGTCACAAGCACATCCGTCGGATAGAAATAATCCAGGTCTTCCGTCTGATCCGGCCATCCAAGAGTCGAGAACGGCCAGAGCGCCGAGGAGAACCATGTATCCAGAGTATCCTCGTCCTGGGTAAAGTGAGTGCAGCCGCATTTCGGGCATTTCTCCGGCGCATGGCGTCCGACAACCATCTCGCCGCACTCGTCGCAGTAATAAGCCGGGATCCGGTGTCCCCACCAGATCTGGCGGGAGATGCACCAGTCTTTGATGTTCTCAAGCCAGTGCAGGTAGATCTTGTCAAAACGCTCCGGTACGAACTTCAGCTCCCCGGTCTTTAATGCGTTGATCGCCGGCTTCGCCAGTTCCTCCATCTTTACAAACCACTGCTGCTTGATCAGAGGCTCTACCGTCGTCTTACAGCGGTCGTGGGTTCCTACCGCGTGAGTGTGGGGAACGACCTTCACAAGATACCCCTGCTCCTCCAGATCTTTCACGATCGCCTTTCTCGCCTCGTAACGCTCCATGCCCGCATATTTTCCGCCATTCTCATTGATGGTGGCGTCATCGTTCATGATATTGATCTCTTCCAGGTTATGGCGCCTGCCCACTTCAAAATCGTTCGGGTCGTGTGCCGGAGTGATCTTCACGGCTCCGGTACCGAACTCTTTGTCTACATAGTAATCCGCTACGATCGGGATCTCTCGTCCCACCAGCGGCAGGATCACGTTCTTTCCTACAATATCCTGATATCTCTCGTCATCCGGGTGTACTGCGATAGCAGTATCTCCGAGCATCGTCTCCGGACGCGTGGTCGCGATCTCCAGGAAGCGGTCTGTGCCGACGATCGGATATTTGATATGCCAGAAGTGACCTTCCTGCTCCTCGTGTTCTACCTCTGCGTCAGACAGAGACGTCTTACATTTCGGACACCAGTTGATGATCCTGGATCCTTTATAGATATAGCCTTTCTCATACAGGCTGATAAATACTTCTTCAACTGCCCTGGAACATCCCTCGTCCATTGTAAAACGCTCTCTGTCCCAGTCGCAGGATACTCCCAGCTTCTTTAACTGAGATTCGATCGTACCCGCATATTCTTCTTTCCACTGCCAGGTTCTCTCAAGGAATCCCTCGCGTCCGAGTTCCTTCTTGTCGATCCCCTCTTCTTTCAGCTGGTTTGTTACCTTTACTTCGGTAGAGATCGCCGCATGGTCTGTCCCCGGGATCCAGAGCGCATTGTAGCCCTCCATCCTCTTGTAGCGGATCAGGATATCCTGAAGCGTATTGTCAAGGGCATGTCCCATGTGGAGCTTGCCTGTAATGTTCGGAGGAGGCATCACCGTTGTAAAAGGTTTCCGGCTGCGGTCAACTTCCGCGTGGAAATATTTATTCTCACACCATCTCTCATACAGTTTTTCTTCGATCGCCTTCGGATCATAAGTCTTTGCTAATTCTCTGCTCATTGTCTTCTCCTCGCGTCCCCTCGTGTAATCTCTCATAAACTTCTGCGTCCGTCCCCGTCAGCCGGGAACCTGACCTTATCTCACGGTGTTCACGGAATTTTCACAAAGAAATAAGTAACGCCCTTTACATAACGTAAAGGGCGAAGATTCCGCGGTACCACCTTATTTCATATACGTCCGCATCTGCGGCATATATCTCTTTTGTCCTGTAACGTGGACTACTCCGGGACAGCCTACCTGCGCCGTCGTGCGCCCTTCAGCTATCCGGTTCAAAAGCTACCTTCCACTATCCTTTCCCAAAACCGCCTTTCAGCCGGACGATCTCTTACGGCTTCAAGTACATGTACCGTCCGGGCAGTCCTCTCTGATGGAAGTAATAGTGTACTCCTCTTTCTCTGCACCTTTTACGAATTTGTTAACTAAAAATTAACTATCAATACTATAGTCGCCAAATGCCGATTTGTCAAGCAATTTAGAAAATCTTAAGAATGCACCATATCTTCGATCATCTCTACAATGTCATACCCGTAGTTATCTCCTGTCGCCCAGCCGAGCCCTTCCGGATTCTCCTGCTGCCCCAGCCACTGCACATAGGGCGCAGAGCCTTTCTTCACATACTCATACCGGTCGTCCACACATTCCCCGTTCAGGGGATCCGCCGTGGCGTAGGCTTTCAGGTGCTGGATCTGGGCGCGTATCCCGGTCTGCACATCGGGGTAGGAATTGCCCGGCACTCCGTTTCCCGTCGTCCCCAGCCCGGCAAAGTTGAACTGTTCGACAGACGCATCGCCTCCGTACTGGAGAAACCCGGTCTCCTTCATCGTCTGTGCGAACGCCACCTCCGGACGCACCCCTTCCGCCGCCGCTTCCTCATAATACATCTGGCAGAAAGTCTCTATGTTGTCCGCTCCGCCTGCGGAGAGCTCCTCCTCGGGATATGATTCCCCGGAGGCATTAAAATAATCCACCATCTCCTGGACGGTCACGCTGCTGCTCCCCATGATCGGGTACTGCCCGTCCGCCGCCGTTTCCTGTACAGCGGATGGTGCGGAGCTCTCCTGTGCTGTCCCGGAATCAGCCGGATCTGTCTCTTCGCTCCCGCCGGACGCAGCCTGGGCGCCGGCGGACGCCTCTGCCTGCCCGGTTCCCTCCGCTTCAGGCGAGAGCGCTCCCGTCATCCCTGCCAGTCCCAGGGTAAGCGCCAGGAGCACCGCAAGTCCTGCTTCCATATATCGTTTAAACTTCAGATCATTCCATTTCATCGGCGTATACTCCCATATCTGTTTCCGGTATATACAGAATCACCGGAAATACCGGAGGTAAGTTCCGGAATTATAAGCGCTCAGTTTCTTCCATAAATAATATATTACAGACAGGACCCCCTGTATACCTGTTTCCCGGCAAAAGAAGCTTCCCGCTGCCTGCATGACAGAAAAACGGAGTGCGGTTCCTTTTTCCGCGCCCCGTTTTTTCAGTTTGTCCGTCTTTTTTATGCTGATCCCGCTTAATCCAGATGGAACACTTCATGCAGGTCAACAGAAACCGGGCTGTTGTCCGGGTTCGTCTCCATGATATCAGCCATGAAATCCCACCATTTACGGTTGATCGCCGTATCAGCGCTCTCATCCCACTTCGCCGGATCCTCCAGTTCGATGTATCCGTAGAGTACCAGAGTCTCTTTGTCAAGGAAGATCGTATAATTCTTCCCGCCATACTCATGGATCATATCCTGCATCTCGGGCCAGAGCTCATTGTGCCGTTTCTCGTACTCAGCTTCCATACCCGGATATAATTTCATTTTGAATCCTTTTCTTACCATAGTATTATCCTCCTGACTATAATCCTGCCTCTCCTATTCCAGTACAGTGAACGGTATCCGGAGCAGATCGGCTGCTTTTTTAAAGATTTCTGCGTTATGTCCTACGCTCATAGCGAAGTGATGCGTCGGCGCTTCCGCGAACCATTTGTCCATGTAAGTATCCGGATCAGATTTGAACCTTACCGGAGTCTGGGTGTTTCCGATGGTCATGATCGGTCCGTCGGTAGACCCTGCCTCCGTGATGATAAATTTCAGCTTTCCGTCGATCGTCTGGGTACAGCCGAGGTTTGTGATCTCACCGGTGCGCACCTTCGCTTCTACAGAGACTCCCGTGCCCTGTTTGCCATGATAGAGACCCATACCGCGCAGGATTGGTTTTCCTTTTGCGATCTCCAGGTGGAAAGGTCCGTCATGTCCGAGCAGGATCGTGCCGTCTTCATAGTCTGTCGTAACGATCTCGCAGAAACTTCCTCCTTTTCCAATAATATCACAGATCTTCATGGCGAGGCAAGTTTTCAGGTCTCCTTCGCCCGCGCAGGGGATGCCGTTTGCCGTCAGCAGGGAGTGTCCCACAATGAAGCCGCCCTGTACGTCCTCATAATGATTGCCCGGCGCCCCGTGATAATAATAAGTCAGAGCGTCCAGGTCGAACTCTTCTACTAACTTCTCCTGTGCCACTGCGACTTTTGCCGACCAGTTGAGCTGCTCTTCCGTCGGTTTCTGAGCCAGCGGATCTGCGGCGTCGTCCTCGCTGATCACAAAGAACTCCTCGATCTCTTTCCTCTTCTCTGCCACTTCCTCATCTGTCACTTTCTGGAGATGTTTATCCAGATCGCACATTTCCAGTACCTGCAGATGAGCCCCTGTCTGTCCCTGGAACATCGTAAAATCACTGTACATATCCAGCATGCCGCTGTATGTATTGCCGAGGAATCCGAAACGTGCGCCCTGAAGGTTGCGTTTTACTTTCGCTGCCAGCACCCATTCCCCGATCTTCTTCCATGCGCGTACCGCTTCCGGCCGTCCGGCGGTATTCTCATCTGTCATGGAGATCTCCGGCGTATAGTCCAGACCGAGCAGGCCGTTTACCACACGGTATTTGATCCCTGCCCTGTTAAATGCGTTTGATATCTCAGGCACCGGACATGCGCCGCAGTGTGCGAGCCACTCGCCTGTCGTCGTTTTCTCGTAGTTGATCCTTGCCGTCGGCTGCAGGTTGAGCACGACTGCCGGCGCGCTGCAGATCTGATGTACAGGCAGAACCGATGCGCTTGTAACGTAAGTCGCAGCATGTGCAAAGATGAGATCTACATTTTTCTCGTTGTAATACTCTCCCGCTTTCTGTCCTTCCTGCTCACAGTCTACCATTCCGTAGAAGAAAACTTCACTTCCCATGTCTTCTACTTTTTTTGCAATAAATCTACCATATTCTGTCAGACGTTCTTTCATTCCCGGGAACTGTCCCCAATAATGCTTAAGTCCCATGGAGTAGATCCCGATCTTTGGTTTCCTGAGTTCCTTTCTCGTTTTCATACCATGCCCTTCCTTTCGTCCTGTTTTATGCTAGTTTGTCAAAGACAGTTTCCGGATCATACACTGCCGGGATCATTTCTTCTGGGAGCGGACGATCTGGCGGATCATTGCCCTTCACCAGAAAAAGGACCTGACGACGGAAGCTGTCGTGTCAAACCTGATCAATACGATGCTCACGGAACTGATCGTGGAGACATCTACAAACAATACAGATGCTTTTCTGATCCCCGATTATGTGCGCGATATCGCAAAAGACATCGATAAAAATTTCCGCACGGAGCTGTCCCTTCCGTATTTTGAAGAAAAGTACCACCGCAGCCGATACCATATCGCCAAGCAGTTTAAAAAATATATGGGGACAACGGTAAACGAGTATCTGATCTCCACCCGGATCTCCTATGCAAAGGAACTCCTGAAATACTCTGACCTCCCGGTCAATGATATTACATTTGAGGCAGGATTCCACAATGTTACGCACTTTATCAATCTGTTCAAAGCAAGGGAAAACGCCACTCCGTATGCATACCGGAAAGCGTGGAGAGACTGACCGCAGCCGCAATAGGGTAGAGGGAGAATAAAATCTCGCCCCTCCCGTTGAACCGTACGTACGGGTCTCGTATACGGCTCTACAACTTATATTCCAACTTTTACTAAGTAATAGGATAAAGGATTGAGCAGTCCAGCTCCGTCTTTTATCCTGTTTTCAAGTAAATCTTTACTGATTATGAAATTCACTACGTTCATTCCACTTCTTCTGTACCACCCTAGCCTTGAATTTGCGACTTTATAAATTTCTTCACGGCTAAAACCATTATGATTCTTCCAGTTTAAGTAACTCAGATTCCTGTAGATGGTTTTCGGCTTCTTCCACTGTTTCATGACGATTACTCATATCTTGTGCCGCAGCCATTCCCCAAACTTCTCCATATACTCTTTCATCAGCCCAATCCGAAAGTAATTAATCCATCCTCTCACCATTTCATTCACGCGTTTGATTGTAGCCGCCAGAGGTCTTGCGACTGCTCTGCCTCTTTTCAGATATTCACTCAGTTTCTTTTTGAGTTTCTTTTTCTTTTCCGTAGTGGGTTTTACTTTCCATTCTCCACCATTCTTCAGAAATGTGAATCCCAGATATTTACTCCGTGTCGGTCTGACAACTTTCGTTTTGGTTGCATTTACCTTCAGGAATAGTTTTCTTTCCAACCAGTTGCTTATGGATTTCATCACCCGGTTGGCTGCCATTTCACTTTTTGTAAATATCAGCACATCATCTGCATACCTCGTAAACCGGAGCCCTCTGTATTCCAGTTCTTTGTCCAACTTATCTAGATACACATTTGAACATACGACGGAAAGTGGACCCCCTTGTGGCACGCCCGTGATTGTCGCTTTCTCCAACCCGTTTTCCATTACTCCTGCTTTCAGATATTTCCGAATCAGATTTAATGTGGTACTGTCATTTACCTGTTCCCTTAGTATCTGAATTAGTTTGTCATGATTTACCTTATCGAAAAACTGTTCTATATCTATATCCACTACCCATTCATATCCTTCATTCAGGTATTCCAGTGCCTGTCTGATGGCATCATGGCAACTTCTTCCCGGTCTGAACCCGTAGCTGTAGTCACTAAATATTTCTTCGTAAATATCAGATATAGGCTGTGATATTGCCTGTTGGATTGTTCGGTCTAGCGCCGTCGGTATCCCTAACGGTCTTTTCTTTCCGTTGTCTTTTGGGATGTATACTCTTCGAACTGGCTTC
>DXEY01000007.1 GCA_019114745.1 Candidatus Mediterraneibacter colneyensis
TATCTGCAGCTTGTAAAAGACGGGAAATATGAGGAAGCAATGGAAGTCATCACGGAGAAGAACCCGCTCCCGTTCATTACCGGGACGATCTGTGCACATCCGTGTATGAGCAAATGTACCCGTAATTTCTACGAAGAGTCTGTCTATATCCGCGGGATGAAGCTGATCGCTGCGGAGAATGGATATGATGCTCTGATGGACAAGATGACAACTCCTGCTGTGACGAGAGAAGGCAAGGCAGCCGTGATCGGCGGAGGCCCTGCGGGAATGGCGGCGGCATACTTTCTGCGCCGTTCCGGCATGGAGACGACATTATTTGAGAAAACCGACGCCCTCGGAGGAGTGGTGCGCCACGTGATCCCGGGATTCCGTATCTCAGATGAGGCGATCGGAAAAGACGCGGCTCTCCTTGAGAAGATGGGAGTGAATATCTGCCTGAATACAGAGATCACAGACCTGGATATGCTGAAAAATGCCGGATATACGGCAGTTATCCTGGCGGTAGGCGCATCGGAGCCGGGTGTGCTGAGGCTGGAAAAAGGAGAGCCGGTCAATGCGCTGGAGTTCCTGGCAGACTTTAAGGCAAAGGACGGCGACCTTGATATCGGCAGAAATGTGGTTGTCATCGGAGGCGGAAATACCGCGATGGACACTGCAAGGGCGGCAAAACGCACGAAGGGCGTGGAGCATGTCTATCTCGTATACAGAAGAACGAAACGCTATATGCCGGCCGATGAGGAAGAACTGATCATGGCGGTCGAGGACGGCGTGGAATTTATGGAACTGCTCGCACCGGTGAAGCAGGAGAACGGAAGCCTTCTCTGTAAAGTGATGAAACTGGGCGACTACGACGCTTCCGGAAGAAGAGGCGTTGTGGAGACCGGAGAAGTGAAAGAGGTTCCGGCAGATACGGTTATCGCGGCAGTCGGTGAGAAAGTACCAACATCATTCTATGAATCCTGCGGTATCAATGTCAACGACAGAGGACGCGCCATTGTAAACGAAGAGACCGGGGAGACCAGCCGCGCAGACGTTTATCTTGCAGGCGACGGGCTTGGCGGCCCGGCGACAGTCGTAGAGGGAATCGGCGACGCCCTGAGGGCAGCACAGGCTGTACTTGGAGAATCTCCTGTGAAAGACTGGGAGCCTGTGACGGATGAGGAGACGATCTACAGCAGGAAAGGTAATCTCTCTGACCAGAAGGCGGACAGCGATGAGGCAGGAAGATGTCTCGGATGCTCCGGTATCTGTGAAAACTGCGTGGAGGTATGTCCGAACAGGGCAAATATTTCGATCCGTGTGCCGGGCATGGAGAAACACCAGATCATCCATGTGGATTATATGTGCAATGAATGCGGCAACTGCAAGAGCTTCTGTCCGTATGACAGCGCACCGTATCTGGACAAATTTACGCTGTTTGCGGATGAGAAAGACATGGACGACAGCAAGAACCAGGGATTCACAGTGCTTGACAGAGATCAGGTAAAATGTAAGGTCAGGTTCTTCGGAGAGACTTATGTCTGGACAAAAGGCGAAGAGACAAGGATCCCGGAGGGGATTTTGAAACTGATGGAGACAGTCTGTACAGACTATGCATATTTACTGAGAGATTAGATTACAGAAAGAGGGAGTCAGTATGAAACTTTTGTTTAAAGGCGGAACGGTCGTGAGCGGCGACGGCATGCAGAAACTGGATCTGCTGGTAAAAGGCGAAAAGATTCTGGCAGTTGGCGAAGATCTGGAGTTCAGGGATGCCGAGATCGTAGATGTCCGGGGCAAACTTCTTTTCCCGGGGTTTATCGATGCGCATACCCATATGGCTCTGGAAGTGAGTAATACGGTCACGGCGGATAAGTTTGAAACAGGAACGAAGGCAGAGCTTGCCGGAGGAACGACATGTATCGTGGACTATGCCACCCAGTATCAGGGGGAGAGCCTGAGAGAGGCGCTTGACAACTGGCATAAAAAAGCGGACGGACAGTCCTCCTGTGATTATGCGTTCCACCTGGCGATTACTGACTGGAATGAGGAGATCAGCCGGGAACTGGAGGAGATCATACAGAAAGAGACTTGCTCTTTTAAACTGTACATGACATATGACACGATGGTGGATGACGAGACGATGTACGAGATCCTCTCCCGGCTGAAAGAGCTGGGAGGGATCGCAGGCGTACACTGCGAGAACAACGGGATCATCCAGGCAAGGGTAAAGGAAGTAGAAAAGAGAAAAGGCAGCAGGAGAGATGTGTCTGATTATCCGTGGACACGCCCCAAAGAGGCGGAGGCAGAGGCAGTCGGACGCCTCCTGAAGATCGCAAAATGTGTGGACACCCCGGTCATCGTCGTACATTTGAGCACGGCGGCGGGATACCGGGAGATCTTAAAGGCACGGGAGGCGGGACAGACGGTCTATATCGAGACCTGCCCGCAGTATCTCCTGATGGATGAGGAGAAGTATTCCCTGCCGGCGGAAGAGGCGAGACATTATATGATCGCACCTCCGCTCAGGAAGAAGAAAAACCAGGAGATCCTGTGGCAGGCGCTGAAAGAGGGGCGCATCCAGACGATCGCGACCGACCACTGCAGCTTTACGAAGGAGCAGAAGATGGCGGGAGCAGACGATTTCTCCAGGACGCCCTGCGGTATGCCCGGGGCAGAAGAACGACCGGCGCTTATCTGGCAGTTCGGAGTCAATGAGAACAGGATCACGGCGGAGCAGATGTGCATCTACCTGTCCGAGAATCCGGCGAAACTTTACAGGTTGTATCCGTGGAAAGGGGCGCTGATTCCCGGAAGTGATGCGGATATCGTAGTGTGGGATCCGGACGAGGAGTGGACGATGACGGCACAGGATCAGCAGTCAGCATGCGATTACTGCCCGATGGAGGGCACGAAGATCCGCGGCAGAGCCCAACAGGTATATCTGCGTGGAAAGCTGGCGGCAGAGAATGGCAGGATCGTGGAGGAGAATACAGGCGTATATATCCGCCATGGGATTGAGTAAGATGATCTATAGTTACAGTGGAGAGAGACTGTGTAAGGCAGACTCATTAAGACAGGCGCTGAACCTGGAGGACGACAGCCTCCGGGGACGGCGCCCGGTCGTATCGGCGGTCGGTGCGGGCGGCAAGACGACGACGCTGCACCGGCTTGCTGAGGAATATGTACAGGCAGGGATTCCGGCAGTTGTGACGACTACAACCCATATCATGAAAGAAGACAGTCCCTGGTTTTTATCTGATGTTTCTGCAGAGCAGATCAAAGGGGCGCTTGGCAGATTCGGACAGGTGTGGATCGGAACGTCTGTACCCGGAGGGAAGCTGGGCATATTGCCCGAGGCTCTCCTGGAGGAGATCGCAGGCTGGGATATCCCGCTGCTGATCGAGGCGGACGGGGCGCGCAGGATGCCCCTGAAAGTGCCGGCAGACCACGAACCTGTGATCCTGCCATGCACGACCCATGTGTTGTCAGTGTACGGGCTCGACAGCGTGGGAAAGAAGATTGAAGATACGGTATTCCGCCCGGAACTGGCGGAGATACTGTTGGAGAAGAAGAGAACAGACTGTGTCGCCCCGGAGGATATCGCGCTGCTGGCAGCGTCAGAGCTTGCCGGGAGAAAGGGCTGTGCCGCGGGGATGGAGTACACGGTCGTTTTGAATAAAGCAGATCATGAAGGGCTTATGGAGACGGCGCTTGAAATATGCAGAGCGCTGCGGTCAGGAGGGCTCTGCCGGGTAGTTGTGACCGGGAGGAGCGGAGACGAAGCCCGGGAGGCAGACAGAGAAAAATGAAGATACTGATCAGAGGAGCAGGGGATCTGGCGACAGGGATCGCATCCCGGCTCTATGGAGCAGGTCATAAGCTCCTGATGACCGAGATAGAAGTTCCGCTCACCGTCCGGCGCACGGTAGCGCTCAGCCGGGCAGTCTACGAGGGACGCGCCCAGGTGGAAGAGATGCTGGGGATACTGGCAGAAGGGCGGACAGAAGCAGAAAAGATCATGGCGCAGGGCGATATCGCCGTCATGGTAGATGAAGAGGCGGCATGCCGCGAATGGTTCCAGCCGGATGTGATCGTCGATGCGATCCTGGCGAAGAAAAACCTGGGGACACGGATCATGGACGCCCCTTTTGTCATCGCGGCGGGGCCCGGATTTACCGCAGGGAAAGACTGCAACTGCGTGGTAGAGACAAAGCGCGGGCACACGCTGGGAAATGTGATCTGGAAAGGAAGTGCCATTCCGAACACCGGAGTGCCGGGAAATGTGGCGGGCTATACCATTGAGAGACTGATCCGCGCCGCGGCGGACGGCGGTCTTGAGCCGAGAGTGCAGATCGGAGACCATGTAGAAACAGGTGATATTGTCGCCCTTACAGGCGGAGTTCCCGTATACGCCCAGATGACAGGGATCGTCCGCGGAATGCTGCAGGCAGGGGTGCAGGTGAAAAAGGATCTGAAGATCGGGGATATTGACGCCAGGGCGGAACTGTCCCACTGCTATACCATATCCGATAAGGCGAGGGCGATCGGGGGCGGTGTGCTGGAGGCAGTTTCCGGATTTGAGAAGATGAAAGATAAGTTTGCGATCGTCGTCCTTGCGGCAGGAGCGGGGACAAGATTTGGCGGTAATAAGCTGAATGCGCCGGTCAGGAATAAACCGCTCTATGAGCATACGCTGGATCGTGTGCAGGCATTCGGGGCATTTCCGGCATTTATTGTAACCGGGTCGGAGGAGATCGCAGGAGAGGCACAGAAAAGAGGCATCACTCCTGTGTGGAACAGGAAACCGGAGCTTGGGATCGCCCGCTCACTAAAGCTGGGGCTTGAAGAGACGGTGAAGAGCAGGTCCGGACTAAAGGGAATCCTGTTTTCGGTCTGCGACCAGCCCGGTCTGGATCCGGCGACGATGCAGCAGATCTTCCGCGTCTCTTCCCTTCATCCGGGAAGCATCGTGTGTGCAGGCAGCGGCGGAAAGACAGGAAACCCCGTCTGCTGGGACGCATCCTTTTTCCCGGAACTGCTGGCGCTGGAGGGGGACGAAGGCGGAAGACAGATCATGAAAAAATACAGAGACAAAGTGAGGATCGTACAGGCAGATCCCGAAGAGCTGAAAGATATCGACAGAAAGGAAGACCTGTAACAAACAGATCGAGAGGAGATGAAAGAAATGGCACAGGCGCGGAAAAAGAAGATAGCCGTTGTGCAGTGTCAGGGCGGATGCCGGACACAGGCTGCCGGAGGCGGCGAAGCGGAAGCCGGCAGATGCGAAAAGCTTGCCGGGGCAGAGGCTGCCGGGACAGCATGCCGCTGGGGATGCCTGGGCGGGGGAAGCTGCGTGGCTGCCTGCCGGCTGGATGCGATCTATATCAATGAGAGAGGAACTGCCGGGGTGGATCCGGAGAAATGCGTCGGGTGCGGGCTGTGTGCGAAAGCCTGTCCCCGCGGCCTGATCAGGATCACAGGCATTGAGTACAATATTTACCCGGCATGCGTCAGCCAGGATCCGGGCGCAGAGACGAGGAAGGTGTGCGGCACGGGCTGCATCGCCTGCGGGATCTGCGTGAAGAACTGTCCGATGGCTGCGATCAGCATTGAGAACGGCCATGCGGTGATCGACGAGGAGAAATGTATTGCCTGCGGCATGTGTGCAGTGAAATGCCCGCGGGGAGTGATCCGGGATTATAATGGGATCTTTACGATCCGGGAAGCGCAGGTGGGAGTATGAAAGATACTTACAGTTTTATTGTAAACGGAGTGGAGCGGACGACAAGCGAGGACAAACCGCTGCTTCGGTATCTGCGGGATGACCTTCATCTTCATTCTGTCAAAGACGGATGCAGCGAAGGCGCCTGCGGTACGTGTACGATCATCGTGGACGGAAGGGCGGTGAAATCCTGCGTCCTGACGACAAAGCGCGCCGTAGGAAAGAATATCATCACGACGGAAGGGCTGAGCGAGGAGGAGAAAGAGGCTTTCGTGTATGCATTCGGTTCAAAAGGATCTGTGCAGTGCGGTTTCTGTATCCCGGGCATGGTGATGGCGGGAAAAGCGCTGATCGACCGTGTGCCGGATCCGACAGAGGAAGAGATTAAAGAGGCTCTGAAGGGCAATATCTGCCGGTGTACCGGATATAAGAAGATCATAGAAGGGATCCAGCTCACCGCTGCGATCCTGCGGGGAGACGCCCGGATCGAGGAAGACCTGGAGAAGGGCGACGTCTATGGAGTGGGAAAACATGCATTCCGTCTGGATGTCCGGGAAAAGGTACTCGGCTACGGAGAGTATCCGGATGACGTGGAGATGGAAGGCATGGTCTATGCGTCTGCAGTGCGGTCGAAATATCCGCGCGCCCGCATTCTGGATATCCATGCGGAGAAGGCGGAAGCGCTCCCGGGAGTGCTCGCTGTACTGACTGCAGACGACGTGCCGAACAACAAGGTGGGGCATCTGCAGCAGGACTGGGATGTGATGATCGCAAAAGGCAGCATCACAAGATGCGTGGGCGACGCCATCTGTCTGGTTGTCGCTGAGACAAGGGAGATCCTTGAGAAGGCGAAAAAGCTGGTCAGGATTGATTATGAAGAATTAAAACCGGTTACCTCTGTCGCTGAGGCGATGGCGGAGGATGCGCCGAAAGTACATTCTAACGGAAATCTGTGCCAGAGCCGCCATGTGACGAGAGGGGATGCGAAAAAGGCGCTGGAAAATTCCAAATATGTAGTCACCCAGACTTACCGGACGCCGTTTAGCGAACATGCATTTCTGGAACCGGAATGTGCGGTGGCGTTCCCATATAAAGACGGGGTCAAAGTATTGTCAACGGACCAGGGGGTCTATGATACGAGACATGAGATCTCCATCATGCTCGGCTGGGATCCCGAGCGGATCGTAGTGGAGAATAAGCTGGTCGGAGGCGGCTTCGGAGGCAAGGAAGATGTGTCTGCCCAGCATATTGCGGCGCTGGCGGCTCTGAAAGTAAACCGTCCGGTGAAGGTGACATTTTCCAGGCAGGAATCCATCAATTTCCATCCGAAACGCCATGCGATGGAGGGGACGTTCACGCTTGGATGCGATGAGAACGGGATCTTTACCGGTCTGGACTGTGAGATCTACTTTGATACAGGGGCATATGCCTCCCTGTGTGGCCCGGTTCTGGAACGGGCATGTACGCACTCGGTAGGGCCGTACTGCTATCAGAATACTGATATCCGTGGATTCGGATATTATACAAATAATCCGCCTGCAGGAGCATTCCGTGGATTTGGCGTGTGCCAGAGCGAGTTCGCCCTGGAGTCCAATATCAACCTCCTGGCAGAAAAAGTCGGAATCTCCCCGTGGGAGATCCGCTACCGCAATGCCATCGAGCCGGGGAAGGTGCTTCCAAACGGTCAGATCGCGGACTGCTCGACTGCGCTGAAAGAGACGCTCCTTGCGGTGAAAGACGCCTATGATAGCAATCCGGGCAGAGCGGGGATCGCCTGTGCTATGAAGAACGCCGGCGTAGGAGTGGGACTCCCTGACAAAGGAAGGGCGAAGCTGATCGTACGGGACGGGAAAGTCGAACTGTACAGCGCGGCTTCCGACATCGGACAGGGATGCGCCACTGTATTCGTGCAGATGATCGCCGAGGCGACAGGACTCGGAAAAGAGAAGATCATAAATAAGGGAGCGAACTCAGAAGTAGCACCTGATTCCGGTACGACTTCCGGTTCCCGGCAGACGCTGATCACGGGCGAGGCGGTCAGGATGGCTGCCGCTGACCTGAATGAAGAACTGAAAACGGCAGGGGGAGATCTGGCAAAACTGGAGGGGAGAGAATTTTTTGCAGAATTTTTTGACCCCACAGACAAGCTGGGCGCTGACGTCCCGAACCCGAAGAGTCATGTGGCGTATGGATTCGCCACCCATGTAGTCATTCTGGACGACGATGGACGCGTGAAAGAGGTCTATGCGGCACATGATTCCGGAAAGGTCGTGAACCCGATTTCCATACAGGGACAGATCGAGGGCGGCGTGCTGATGGGGCTTGGTTATGCCCTGACGGAAGACTTTCCGTTAAAGGACGGAGTGCCGCAGGCGAAATACGGCACGCTGGGGCTGATGCGCTCCACCCAGATCCCGGATATCCACGCGATCTATGTGGAAAAAGAAGAACTTCTGCCCTTTGCATACGGTGCAAAGGGAATCGGTGAGATCGCTACCATCCCGACGGCTCCGGCGGCACTGGGAGCATATTACGCGATGGACCATGTGCTGCGGACGAAGCTGCCGATGGAGGACACGTATTATTCAAAGAAGCAGAAAGCGGTCAGGTAGCGGACTGTAAGATGGAGAACAGACGGCGATGCAGAGACAAAGAGGCAGTGAGAGACAGATGCGAACCGGGGCTGTGATCGCGGCGGCGGGCAGTCCCGGAGGATTTCGGGCTTATGAGAAACTGGAGCATACAGACCGCAGAGACATGCTCAGGAGGATGATCGATACCTTCCGGCGCGCCGGAGTGGAGGATGTCGCTGTGGTGACAGGATTTCAGGCGCAGGAGACGGAGAAGAGCCTGGCGAAGCTGGGGGCTGTATTCCTGCGGTGCAGGGATTACGAGTCGAAGCAGATGCTGGACTTTGCGGTGATGGGGTTTCAGTACCTGAAAAACTGCAGCCGGATCTTTTTCTGCCCTGCGGACGTTCCGCTGTTTGCAGAGGACACGCTCAGGAAGATGCTCACAAAGGATGCGCCTGTTGTGATCCCGGTTCACGGGGGAAGGAAAGGGCACCCGGTGCTGATCGACGCCGCCCTGACAGAGCAGATTGCCTGTTACAGGGGCGGGCGCGGCCTGAAAGGAGCGATCGATGCGTCGGGCGCAGAGACGGAACTTCTGCCGGTGGATGACGACGGAGTGCTTGTCCGCGCGCGGAGGGAGGATCGTTTTGAAGAGCTTGCATCAGGGGAAAAGCGGGCTGAGATCCATCCGAAAGTCAAACTGCAGCTTGTGAGGAACGAGCCCTTTTTCGGTCCGGGCATGATGGTGCTTTTAAAACAGATCGACCTGCTGGGAAATGTGCGCGAGGCGTGCGAGAAAGCAGGAATGTCCTACAGTAAGGGATGGTCTCTGATCCGGACGGCTGAAAAGGAGTTGGGACGCCCGGTAGTGGAGAGGAGCCCCGGAGGAAAGAACGGAGGGATCGCTCAGGTCAGCCCTGCCGGTCACAGGCTGATGGAACAGTATGAGCACCTGGAGCGCCAGGTGGCAGAGTTTGCGGAAAAGAAGTACAGAGAAATCTTTCGTCCATAAAAATAAGAACAAAACGACATAAGAATACCGGAATGTGCCTTCCGGCGCTTCCGGTAATTTTACAGATGGCGATTGTTTTTTAAAAAATAATCGGTTATACTTAATCTAAGACAAAATCAGGAGGATAAGAAACTATGAAGAAAAGAATTTTAGCAGCAATGCTGGCAGGAGCAATGGTACTGTCAATGGCAGGATGCTCCGGCGGATCGGACAGCAGTGGAGATGCGGGGGCATCCGGGGATGCGTCGGCAGAAGACGGGGATTCCCAGGGAGAAGCGGAAGAGACAGAGATCCAGGTGTTCATCGCAGCCAGTTTGAACACGGTTATGACAGAACTTGCCGAGATGTACAATGAGGAACATCCGGAAGTCACGATCACTTATAATCCGGACAGTTCAGGAACGCTCCTGACACAGATCCAGGAGGGATATGAGTGCGATATCTTTTTCTCGGCAGCACAGAAGCAGATGGATGACCTAGAAGCCGACGGACTGATGGTAGAGGGAACGAGAGCGGACGTGGTCAACAACCAGGTCGTCGTCGTATCCTTAAAGGACAGCGGTACAAAAGTGACGGGACTTGAGAACCTGAACGAGGCAGAAAGTATCGCACTGGCAGGCGGAAGCGTTCCGGTGGGAAGATATACAAGACAGGCGCTGGTCAATATGGGAACCCTTCCGGCGACAGATGATCCGGCGTCCATTACGACCCAGGAAGTATCCGATGCGCTCGGCGGCGTTGAGATCAGCGAGCAGGACAATGTGAGCAAGGTGCTGGCAGCGGTAGTAGAGGGATCCTGTGAAGTGGGAACGACTTATTATTCCGATACATACGGATATGAGGACGATCTTGACATCCTTCAGACGGTAAGTTATGATCTGACTGGCGATGTGATCTATCCCATCGCACGGGTGGTAAACGAGGAAGCGGACGATGCGCAGACAGCGGCGGCAGAGGACTTCCTTGAGTTTATCCTCTCTGACGAGGCGAAAGAAGTATTTGAGTCATACTACTTTGACACAAACGTATAAAGAAAATCCATGAAAGGGGCAGCAATGCCCCTTTTCATGCAGTCATACAAGGAGACAGATTATGGAAGAGATCATGGAGATATTGAAAGACCTGGACTGGAGCCCGCTTTTTATCTCATTAAAGACCGGAGTTGTGGCGACGTTTATCTCATTTTTCCTCGGAATATTTGCGGCGCGCAAAGTGATAAAGACGACGCCGGGCAAAAAGGCGGTGATCGACGGCATCCTGACCCTGCCTATGGTACTGCCGCCCACGGTGGCAGGTTTCTTTTTGCTCCTACTCTTCAGCCGGAGACGGCCTCTGGGGGAATTTCTGTTTGAACAGTTCGATTTTAAAGTCGTTCAGACATGGCTGGGGTGTGTGATCGCAGCCACGGTCATCGCATTTCCGCTTATGTACCGAAATGCGAGGGCGGCTATGGAGCAGATCGATATGAACCTTGTATATGCGGGGCGCACGCTTGGGATGTCGGACACAAAGATCTTCTGGAAGATCATCGTGCCGACAGCGGGACCCGGCATCGCATCCGGGACAATACTTACCTTTGCAAGGGCGTTAGGCGAGTACGGGGCAACGTCTATGCTGGCGGGGAATATTCCGGGAAAGACGGGCACGATCTCTCAGAAGATCGCCATGGTGATCCAGGACGGGGACTATCTCACCGCAGGGATCTGGGTTGCGATCGTTATGGCAATCGCGTTCCTTGTGATCTTCCTGATGAATCTGATATCGGGAAGCAAGATGAAACATATCGGGAGGTGGTAGTCCATGTCGGTTACAGTGGATATCAGGCGCCAGCTTGACAGCTTTAAGCTGGACATCAAATTTCACAGTGATTCCAGGCGCATCGGCATACTGGGAGCTTCCGGCTGCGGGAAGAGCATGACGCTGAAGAGCATAGCGGGAATAGAACAGCCGGACGAAGGCCGTATCGAGGCAGAGGGAAGGACGTTTTTTGATAAAGAGCAGAAGATCAATCTGAAGCCGCAGGTGAGAAACGTGGGCTATCTCTTCCAGAATTACGCACTGTTCCCGACAATGACTGTGGAGAAAAACATTGCCGCAGGGCTGAAAGGCAGCAGGCAGGAAAAGGAGGCGCGAGTCCGGGAAGTGGTGGAGAAATTCCGGCTTCAGGGGCTGGAAAAGCGTCTGCCGGGACAACTCTCGGGAGGCCAGCAGCAGAGGGTGGCGCTTGCCCGCATCATGGCGTACGGCCCGGACATGATCCTTCTGGACGAACCATTCTCCGCGCTGGACATGTACCTCAAAGACCAGCTCCAGCGGGAACTCGCAGAAATGCTCTCAGATTACAGCGGAACGGTGATCATGGTATCTCACAACCGGGATGAAGTGTACCGGTTCAGCGAGGAACTTCTTGTCATTGATCAGGGAAAGATCGCAGTGGCAGGAAAGACGAAAGAGATCTTCCGCAACCCGGTGAGCAGGGAAGCGGCGCGTCTGACCGGATGCAAGAATTTTTCGAGAGCCCGCCGTATCGACGCCCATACAGTGGAAGCTGAGGAATGGGGAGTCATCCTGACTACAGAGCGGGAAATTCCGGAGGATACACAATGGCTCGGATACCGCGCCCATGACTTTATCCCTGTCTGGTGCAAAGAGAAAAAGGGCAGTGACGGGGAAGAAGACAGAGACGGTGCGGAAACCCCGGGACCGGACATGCTCCGGTTTGAACTGGAGGACAGCGCGGAACTTCCGTTTGAACAGAACTATTACATAAAAGCCGGGACGACAGTCTGCTGGTTTGTACAGAGGGGGCAGGCAGAAGAACTGGAAAAAAAAGGAATGCCGGATTATCTGGCATTCGATGAAGAAAAACTGTTGTTCCTCAGATAGATTCCAAAGAAACTATACAGCAGTGATATTTTTTAGGCGAAGTCCAATGGCCATACGTGCGGCTGCCCATACAGCCATTGTCTTCTTTGTTTTCATAGTCTAAGCATAACAGGGAAATGTGAATCCGCTGTGACAATATATGGAAGAAAGATTAAAGAATATTAAAAGAAAATAAACTCTGTCAGTCAGAATTTGCGATGGTGTGCATCATGCCCTGAAGGGCGCTGCTCCATCGCTCTTTTTCTGCCTCAAAGCGTTCCAGCAGCCAGGCGAAAGCCTCATCCATGCCCTCGTCAGAAAGGGGAAATACGGCGCTTTCTTTCTCTTCATCCGGGGTCTGTTCAAAGCACCACGGCTCGGGATAGACCCATACGGTAAACGTAGTGCTGTTTTTGCCGTCGTCCCCGTTTAATAAGTAGCGCATCCCATGGTGGCTCCCGGAAAAGGGCTCCTTTTTTAATCCACTGTACGGTACAAGTCTTTTATCGAGCATTGTCTCTGTATCCTTTCTGTTGCGGCGCGCGCATCTGCCGTGAGGCATCCGCTGCGCACGCCTGTATTTTTCTATTATATCACTGGGCAGCGATAGCTGCAAATTCTGTTGTGACAAGATCATCGTAAGGAACCCGCTCCTCGAGCTCGCCGGCGCTCTCCAGAATGTCCTGGAGAAGGTCGAAGCTGGATTTCTCGAAGATCAGATTACTCTTCCAGGTATCCTGGTCGTAATAGCGCGTTACAATGGTTGTGATCGTCTCAAGATCTGTCTCGGGGAACTGGGGCTCGATGGCAGACGCGATCTCTTCCGGCGTGTGGGACTGTACATAATCCATGCCTCTCTGGAGCGCGTTGGTAAATCCCTGTATGATATCCGGATTATCCTCGATATAGCTCTTCTTTGCGCTGAAAGCAGTGTACGGCACATAACCGCTGTCCTCGCCGAGAGAAGCGACTACATATCCCTCGCCCTCTGACTCAAGAGAGGTGGCGCCCGGTTCAAACTCGACGGTGAAGTCGCCCTGACCCTCGGCAAATGCCGCAGCAGTGGAGCCGAAGTCGATGCCCTGGTTGATCTCCAGGTCTGTCTCAGGATCAATGCCGTTCTGCTTTAAGATATATTCAAATACCATCTCGGGCATGCCGCCTTTGCGTCCGCCGAGCACCAGATGGCCTTTCAGGTCTTCCCATGTGAAATCAGGCATCTCTTCCCGTGCCACGAGGAAATTCCCGGCACGCTGCGTGAGCTGGGCAAAATTGACCACATAATCGGAAGCCCCCTCCGCATAGGTGTAGATGGATGCCTCGGATCCCATGAATCCGATGTCGGCTTCTCCGGAGATGACGGCGGTCATTGTCTTGTCGGCGCCAAACGGGGTTAGCAACTTAGGCAGAGACAGCTTAAATAAAATCAACAAAATCAACAGTGTATTCAGGCGTCAGGTGGATCTGCCGGATTGTGTTACGCCAGAAAGCACGGCGGTTTTCCGGGGTGAGAG
>DXEY01000074.1 GCA_019114745.1 Candidatus Mediterraneibacter colneyensis
ATATGAGGCATGTCTTCCCGGCTCATTAGGAGGAAAAAATGAAATCAAAAGCATGGACTGAAAAATTCATGCAGGGAGTGTTTTTCGTTGCCGCATGCGCGTCCGTGCTGGCGGTTGCACTCATTTGCATCTTCCTGTTTGCAAATGGCATCCCTGCGATGAGAGAAATCGGATTTATCAAATTCATAACAGGTGAGATCTGGCGTCCGAACAGCGAGCAGTTCGGTATCCTTCCGATGATCGTCGGAAGTTTGTACGTGACTGCGGGCGCGATCATATTCGGAGTCCCGATCGGTATCCTGACTTCTGTATTTATGGCAATGTACTGCCCGAAGCAGATCTACAAACCGCTGAAAGCGGCGACGGAGCTGCTCGCAGGAATCCCGTCGGTTATCTACGGTTTCTTTGGACTGGTAGTCGTAGTGCCGCTGATACGCGAATTTGGTACTGCCCTGTACAAAGCAAATCTGGTTAGTGAACCCGGCAATGGAAACAGTATCCTGACTGCCTCTCTGATCCTGGGAATGATGATCCTTCCGACCATCATCGGTACGACAGAGAGTGCGATGCGCGCAGTGCCCGCTCATTATTATGAGGGATCTCTTGCGCTGGGAGCGACGAAGGAGAGGAGTATCTTCCGTGTCATCATTCCTGCGGCGAAATCAGGCGTGGTCGCCGGGATCGTACTGGGGATCGGACGTGCCATCGGAGAGACAATGGCGGTCATCATGATCATCGGAAACCAGCCGCGCCTCACAGGAAGCATCCTGGACGGAATCCGTACCCTGACCGGTAATATCGTTATTGAGATGGGATATGCGACCGGGCTTCACCGCGAGGCTCTGATCGCGACGGGAGTTGTACTTTTCGTATTCATCCTCATCATCAATTTCAGCGTAGCACTGTTGAAGAGGGGGGCGGATCATGAGTAATAAAATGAGCAATAAGACTACAATCGGCGATAAATTCAGGACTTACCTGAAGCATCCGGGGGCATTTATCATGATGCTGCTTGTGATGCTGGCGGCAATCGCTACATTTGCCGTGCTGATCTTCCTGATCGCCTATATCCTTATCAACGGACTGCCGCATATAACACCGTCACTGTTTTCACTGGAATACAGCTCGGAAAACGCATCGGTCGTTCCGGCGTTTGTCAACACGATCGTTATGACACTGCTGTCGCTGCTGATCGCAGTTCCGTTTGGAATCTTCTCTGCGATCTTCCTTGTAGAATATGCGAAGCGCGGGAATAAGTTCATAGAGGTCATACGGCTGACCACCGAGACGCTTTCAGGTATTCCTTCTATCGTATACGGCCTGTTCGGTATGCTGTTCTTTGTAAACGCACTTGGATGGGGATTCTCACTGCTGGCAGGTGCTTTCACGATGGCGATCATGATCCTTCCGCTGATCATGAGGACGACAGAGGAAGCATTGAAAGCCGTACCCGATTCCTACCGTGAAGGCAGCTTCGGGCTGGGAGCAGGAAAACTGCGCACCGTATTCCGCATCGTACTTCCGTCTGCGATCCCCGGCGTCCTTGCCGGAGTGATCCTTGCGATCGGACGTATTGTCGGCGAGACGGCTGCCCTGATGTACACATCAGGAACAGTTGCCCAGATACCGGACAGCATTATGGGGTCGGGTCGTACCCTGGCGCTCCACATGTATGTCCTCTCAAGTGAAGGGCTTTACATGGATCAGTCATATGCAACAGCAGTTATCCTGCTCGTATTAGTAGTAGGTATCAACGCGCTGTCAAGCGTGATCGCCAGAAAACTTACGAAAGCATAAATGTGAAAAAAGTGTGAAACGGGACGGGGTGAAATCGGGTTTTACTACGTCCCCAATCAAGAAAGGGTAAGGAAATGTCAAAGATAAGTATCAAGAATCTTGATTTATATTATGGAGATTTTAAAGCTCTCAAAGATGTAAATCTTGAGATCGAAGCTAATAAGATCACCGCTTTTATCGGACCTTCCGGCTGCGGTAAATCCACTCTCTTAAAATCCATCAACAGGATGAACGACCTGGTGGAAGGATGCCGCATCGACGGTACGATCGAGCTTGACGGAGAGAATATCTTCAAAGGGATGGATGTGAATATGTTAAGGAAGCGCGTAGGAATGGTATTTCAAAAGCCGAATCCGTTCCCGATGAGCATCTATGACAACATCGCATTTGGCCCGAGGACACATGGGATCCACTCAAAAGCAAAACTGGATGATATTGTTGAAAAGTCACTCAGAAATGCCGCGATCTGGGACGAGTGTAAAGACCGTCTTAAAACAAGCGCTCTGGGAATGTCGGGCGGACAGCAGCAGAGGCTCTGCATTGCGAGAGCACTTGCGGTAGAGCCGGAAGTCCTTCTCATGGATGAGCCAACCTCAGCTCTGGATCCGATCTCTACGTCAAAGATCGAAGACCTTGCGATGGAGTTGAAAAAGGACTATACTATAGTCATGGTTACACATAACATGCAGCAGGCAGTGCGTGTATCAGATAACACCGCATTTTTCCTTCTTGGAGAAGTCGTAGAATATAACGATACAGAAAAATTATTCTCAATACCGTCCGATAAGAGGACAGAAGATTATATCACAGGGAGGTTTGGCTAAGCTATGCGTAATAGGTTTGATGAGCAGCTGCATTCACTTGACGAGCAGCTCACACATATGGGTGAACTCTGCGAGACTGCGATCGCAAAAGCAACACAGGCACTTAAAGACGGCAGCATCGAGCAGGCAAGGATTATTATCAAAGAAGATGAGGAAATCGACCAGATCGAAAAAGATATCGAAAGACTGTGCTTAAAGCTTCTGCTTCAGCAGCAGCCGGTGGCGAAAGATCTGAGAAGGATTTCCGCAGCGCTTAAAATGATCACAGATATGGAGCGTATCGGAGACCAGACTTCTGATATCGCTGAGATCATCATCTCTTCCAAAGGCGTTGCTGCTACTGATGAGATCCACGTGATCGGCACGATGGCATCTGAGGTGAGCAAGATGGTGCGCAACAGCGTGACGGCATATGTCAACAGAGATCTCGAACTTGCAAGAAGCGTTATGAAAGCGGATGACGAGATCGACCAGTATTTCGATGAAGTGCGTGATGAGATGATCGAGTTCATCAAGGATGAGAAGGGCCAGAACGGCAAGAGGATTTTCGACCTGATCATGGTGACAAAATACCTGGAGCGTATCGGAGACCATGCCACAAACATTGCCGAGTGGGTGGAATTCTCGATCACAGGCGTACACAAGGACAGTGCTGTTATTCAGGAAAGTTAAGGAACAATGATGATGAAGGAGAACTGAAAGATGATATATTGCGTGGAAGATGATGACAACATCCGTGAACTTGTAATATATACACTGGAGACGACCGGGCTTAAGGCCAGAGGGTTTGCAGACGGTTCTGCTTTTATGGAGGCTCTGGCGTTTGATACGCCGGAGCTTATTTTGCTTGATATTATGCTCCCCGGAGATGACGGGCTGGAGCTTCTGAAGAAACTGAAGTCCTCCCCGAAAACCAAGAGTATCCCGGTGATCATGGTGACTGCAAAAGGGTCGGAGTATGACAAAGTTGTGGGACTGGACTCCGGGGCAGACGACTATGTGACGAAGCCTTTTGGCATGATGGAACTTGTCTCCCGCATCAAAGCTGTATTACGACGGAGCGGAAAGGTAGAAGACCGGATGGATATGGAGACATCCGGCGTACATGTGGATGTGAAGAAGCATGAGGTCACAGTGGACGGAAAAGAGGTTGCGCTGACCCTCAAAGAGTTTGAACTGCTGGAAAAACTGATGCGTAATCAGGGCATCGTCCTGACGCGTGATCAGCTTCTGACTGAGATCTGGGGGTATGATTTTGACGGCGAGACAAGGACGGTTGACGTTCATATCCGTACCCTGAGACAGAAACTCGGAGAGAAAGGTGAGATTATTCAGACAGTGCGCGGTGTAGGATATCGCGTCGGAGGGGCTGCATGAGAAAACGGATACAGAGAAGTATGGTGATGGTTCTTACCGTCACTTTGCTTCTCTCTTATGTTATTTTGACGATTATCATATATAACAGAAATTTGTCTATCCTCGAATCGGAAGTCAGGCAGGAGGCAAAATATATCCAGGCTGCGATCAATATATCCGGTTCCGAGTATCTTGAGGAGATGGACGGCGTGGACTGGTCTACCCGCGTCACCCAGATCAGCAGGAACGGAGACGTGCTCTACGATACGCGCAGGGACAGCAGCACGCTGGAGAACCACAGCGGGCGGGCGGAAGTCAGGGAAGCGCTCGCTTCCGGTGAAGGAGAGGATGTGCGTCTGTCTGATACAGTGGGGCAGGAGATGTACTATTATGCGCTGCTTCTGGATGACGGCACGGTACTGCGCGCCTCCAAGTCCATGGACGGTCTGGTCAGAACGGCTGTGGGCATGCTTCCGATCATGGCAGGCCTGGCAGTCCTCATGCTGGTCCTCGCATACTTTCTGGCAAAATGGCAGACAAAACGTCTTGTCAGACCGATCTATGAGCTGGACCTTGAGAATCCGCTGGACAACAAGACTTATCCGGAGCTGCAGCCTTTTCTTGAGGCGATGGATCGTCAGAATAAGGAGAAAGAAGCGGTTTCCAATATGAGGAAAGAGTTCTCGGCAAATGTTTCGCATGAGCTGAAGACGCCGCTCACCTCCATTTCCGGCTACGCCGAAATCATGAAGAACGGTATGGTGCGGCCGGATGATATCCAGGTATTCTCCGAACGCATTTATAAGGAGGCCCGCCGCCTGATCACGCTTGTGGAGGATATTATCAAGCTGTCCAAATTGGACGAGGAATCGGTGGAACTGGAAAAAGAAGAAGTGGATCTGTATGATCTGAGCCGTGAGATTGTCAGCAGGCTCTCACCGCTTGCAGCACAGAAAAATATCAGAATGGAGATAACGGGCGAACCTGTCCGGTATTGGGGAATACGGCAGATTCTCGATGAAATGGTCTACAATGTATGTGAAAATGCCGTAAAATACAATAACGCGAATGGCAGGGTATCGGTCTGGGCGGGAAATACGCTGGAAGGACCGAAAATAATGGTGACAGATACAGGGATCGGAATCCCGGAAGAGCACCATGACAGGATATTCGAGCGCTTTTACCGTGTGGACAAGAGCCATTCCAAAGAGCGCGGAGGAACCGGGCTGGGGCTGTCCATTGTCAAACACGGTGCGCTGCTCCACGGCGCGAAAGTCACAGTGGACAGTACGCCGGGGCGGGGCACGAGGATCGAGATGCAGTTCCCGAAGGCAAAGCAGTGATCCCCGCCGCAAAAGAATAATGCACCATATTGAAACCGGGATCCGGCTGAAATCAATGCCGGATGCCCGGTTCTTTCAATTCCGAAGGAGCCGGGTTTAAAAAAGAGATTAGTCTTGCTAGCCGAAAGAGGCTGTGCTATTATGTCTATAACACATCAGAGAAAGGGGATCACTATGATCATAGAAGTTGATTTTAACAGTGACGAAGCTATCTATATCCAGCTCTGTAACCAGATCATTATGGGCATTGCCACTTCAGTCATACAGGAGGGGGACTCACTCCCGTCGGTACGCCAGCTCGCCGATACGATCGGCGTCAACATGCATACGGTAAATAAGGCGTACAGTGTGCTGAAGAGAGAAGGTTACATCAGCCTCGACAAGAGGAGAGGGGCGGTGATCGCTCTTGATGTGGATAAACTGGAGCAGATGGAACAGATGCGGCGCGAACTGAGGATCGTGCTGGCAAGGGGCCGCTGCAAAAATATCTCGCGCCGGGAAGTGCATGACCTGGTAGATGAGATATTTGACGATTACGAATAACAGGAGGGTTTTATGCATACAGGATTCACACAACAGGCGGAAAACGCGATCCGCTATGCTGCGAGAAAAGCGCGGGAGATGAAGCATCCGTATATCGGGACGGAACATCTGCTTCTGGGGCTCAGGCAGGAATATACAGGAGTCGCAGGCCAGGTTCTGGCTCAGAACGGAGTGGAGGAAGAAAAGGTACTCCGTCTCATGGATGAACTGATCGTGCCGGGAGAGGATGTGTTCGCGGCAGGAAGACCGGAGGAGAGCCCGCGGTATCGTGACATTCTCGAAGAAAGTGAGAAGGAGGCGCGCAGGCTGCACGCAGAGAAGGCAGGGACTGAGCACCTGCTCCTTGCAATGATACGCGATGTGGACTGCGTGGCGGCAAGAATCCTGATCACACTGAATGTCAGTCTCCAGAAGATTTTTCAGGATATTATGAATGCGGCGGGGATGGATCCGAAGGAATATCAGGAAGAGATTCAGGAGGATGGGAGAAATCCTCATTCTATGACAGACCAGTTCTGCACAGATATGACTGCGCGTGCAGAAGAGGGCAGGCTGGATCCGGTGATCGGAAGAGAGAAAGAAATGTACCGTCTCATGCAGGTACTGAGCCGCAGGACTAAGAACAACCCGTGCCTGATCGGGGAACCGGGCGTGGGCAAGACGGCGATCATCGAAGGCCTGGCACAGAGGATCGCGTCCGGCGTCGTACCGGAGAAAATGAAAGACAGGCGGATCTATACTCTTGATCTTCCGGGGCTGATCGCAGGGTCAAAGTACCGCGGAGAGTTTGAGGAACGGATGAAAGGGCTGATCGCTGAAGTAGAATCCAGCGGGAACGTGATCCTGTTTCTTGATGAGATCCACACGATGATCGGGGCAGGAGGCGCGGAAGGCGCGATCGATGCGTCCAGCATACTTAAGCCGTCCCTCGCGCGGGGCGAAATGCAGTTGATCGGCGCGACAACGATCACTGAATACCGGAAATACATCGAAAAGGACGCAGCGCTTGAACGGCGGTTCCAGCCGGTATCTGTTGAAGAGCCTGCGGCGGATCAATGCGTGGACATCCTCAGAGGGCTGAAGGAAAAGTACGAGTCGCACCATAAAGTATCAATAGAGGAGAGTGCGCTTGACGCGGCGGTGCAGTTGTCCGCGCGGTATATCACAGACCGCAATCTCCCGGATAAAGCTATCGACGTGCTGGATGAAGCGTGCTCGAAAGTGAGCCTGAGGGGATACAGAGTACCCGACAATCTGACAGCGCTCGAGGAGACTCTTAAAGAACTCGGGGTACAGAAGGAAGAGAGCATCCGGAACGGTGATTTTACCGAGGCGTCTCTGATCCAGAAAGAGCAGGAACAGGCGGAATCAAGGCTGCTGGCTCTGAAGAAACGGTTTGAGAAAAGGAGCGCATCCCGTCATCCGTCTGTGACGGAAGATGATATCGCAGAGGTGGTATCCGACTGGACAAAAGTGCCGGTACAGAAACTGACGGAGAGCGATGCGGAGCGCCTGAAAAAACTGGAGAGTATTCTTCATAAACGTGTCATCGGACAGGATGAGGCAGTGAGCGCTGTGGCAAGAGCGGTCAAGAGAGGGCGGACAGGGCTGAAAGACCCGAAGCGTCCGGTGGGATCCTTTCTGTTCCTGGGACCTACCGGGGTGGGTAAAACGGAACTGTCCAAGGCGCTGGCAGAGGCGCTGTTCGGCGATGAAAGCGCTATGATCCGGGTAGATATGTCGGAGTATATGGAGAAACATTCTGTTGCGAAAATGATCGGCTCCCCTCCGGGATATGTGGGACATGAGGAAGGCGGACAACTCAGCGACCAGGTGCGGACGCATCCATATTCTGTCGTGCTGTTTGATGAGATCGAGAAGGCACATCCCGATGTGTTCAACATACTCCTGCAGGTGCTCGACGACGGACACATCACCGATTCCCAGGGAAGGAAAGTGGACTTCTCCAATACGGTGATCATCATGACATCCAACGCCGGAGCCAAGGCGATCATCGAGCCGAAGAAGCTGGGATTTTCCGCAAAAGAAGACCCGGCGGGAGACTATAAGCGGATGAAGCAGAATGTGATGGATGAGGTAAAGATGATCTTCCGTCCGGAATTTCTGAACAGGATTGACGAGACGATCGTATTCCATGCTCTTGATAAAAGCCATATGAAGAAGATCGTCACCCTGCTCTGCCGTGACCTGACAAAGAGACTGTCTGATCAGATGGGGATCCGGCTGACATTAAGAGAGTCCGCGAAGAATCTCATCGCAGAGAAAGGGACGGACACTAAATACGGCGCAAGACCGCTTCGCCGGGCGCTCCAGACAGAGCTTGAAGATAAACTTGCCGACGCGGTATTAAACGGGGAAGTCAAACGGGGCGACCATGTAGAGGCAGGCGCATTTAAGAAAGAGATCCGCTTTATTGTGAAGGAGTGAATTTCCCTCCGCTGAAAATTTCGCGGATCTATCGGTGGAAAATTGGCGTGGATTATATTATAATGATGCCAGGGTTGTGGGAGTGCGCAGCACGAAACAATCCGTAGGCATCATGGCAGAGGCTATAATAGCGATATCACAAATACCTAGGAGGAAATTTTGAAATGGCAGCAGTGAAAGAACTATTGCGTGCGGAAAGTGACGGAACATTGAGTTTTGGAGATTACACTCTTGCGGCAAAGACAAAGAAAGACAACTATGAGTTCGAGGGAGATATCTATAAAGTCAAGACATTTTCAGAGATCACAAAACTTGAGAAGAACGGAATGTTTGTCTATGAATCTGTACCGGGAAGTGCGGTAGAGAACTTTAAGGAGACAGACAGGGAAGTAACTTTTACTGTATCTTCCCGGACAGACGTACAGTTTACTCTGGAGCTTGAGCCGGAAAGCGAGTACGAAGTGCTGATCGACGGCAGCTCGGCAGGAAAGATGACCACGAACCTGAGCGGGAAGCTCAGCGTCAGCGTGGAGCTGTCTGACGGCAGGAGCGCGCAGGTAAAAGTTGTAAAATGCTGATACAGGAAAGCTGGGAATACATGCCGGCTTAGCGGCGGGTGGGAATCCACCCGCTTTTTGTGGCTGCGACGAGCCAAAGTCCGGGCCTGCCCGAGACCTTGGCGACCGCTTACAGTCCCGGAATGTGCCTTTTGGCACTTCCGGTGATTATGTACGAAAGGAATGACAAGATGGCGAAAGGGAAGAAGAGCGTATTCTTCTGCCAGAACTGTGGACACGAGGAGGCAAAATGGCTGGGGCAGTGTCCGGCATGCGGCGAGTGGAATACTTTTGTGGAGGAAAAGATCGGAAGCGGGGTCACAAAAGGAATAAGTGCTTCCGCCCGTTCGGTGCGGGAATCTGTGCGCGGGGCGGAGGCTGTGCCGCTCAACAGTGTGAGCGCAGATGACAACACCAGATGCGGGACAGGCATCCGGGAGCTGGACCGGGTGCTTGGCGGCGGGATCGTGCCGGGCTCCCTTGTGCTGGTAGGAGGCGATCCCGGGATCGGAAAGTCCACGCTCCTGCTCCAGTTATGCCAGAAACTGGCAGAAGACAAAAAGATCCTGTATATCTCCGGTGAGGAGTCCCAGGCTCAGATCAGGCTGAGGGCAAACCGGATGGGAGATTTTCCGCCGGGGCTGCTCCTTCTCTGCGAGACGAACCTGGATATTATCCGGGGAGTGATCGAAAAGGAACGTCCGGAACTTGTGATCATTGACTCGATCCAGACGATGTACAGCGAGGAAATCTCTTCAGCGCCGGGGAGCGTTTCCCAGGTGAGGGAGTCGACCAATCTGTTTATGCAGCTTGCGAAAGGACTGTGCATTACGATCTTTATTGTGGGACACGTCACAAAAGAAGGAACAGTGGCGGGTCCCAGGGTACTCGAGCACATGGTGGATACCGTGCTCTATTTTGAGGGAGACCGCCATGCGTCCTACCGGATACTCCGGGCAGTGAAGAACCGGTTCGGTTCTACAAATGAGATCGGCGTGTTCGAGATGCAGCAGACCGGGCTCGTGGAGGTGGAAAATCCGTCCGAGTATATGCTGAGCGGACGCCCGGAGAATGCGTCCGGCTCTGTCGTTACCTGCTCCATGGAGGGGACCCGGCCGATCCTGATCGAGATCCAGGCGCTGGTGTGCCAGAGCAATTTCGGGATGCCCCGGAGAACCGCAGCAGGTACGGATTACAACAGGGTCAACCTTCTCATGGCGGTATTGGAGAAACGGCTTGGAATGGCGCTGGGCAGCTATGACGCCTATGTAAACATCGCGGGAGGCATCCGTATGAATGAGCCTGCCATTGATCTTGGCATTGTCATGGCAGTCGCGTCGAGTTTCCGGAACCGCCCGGTGGATGAGAAGACGCTCGTGTTCGGCGAAGTCGGGCTCAGCGGGGAAGTCCGTGCGGTGAATATGCCGGAGCAGAGAGTGGCGGAGGCAAAGAAACTCGGATTCGAGACATGCATCCTGCCGGAAGTGTCCCTCAAGATGGTAAAGGGGATCAGAGGGATCAGACTGATCGGAGTGAAAAATATCGGAGATGCTGTGAAGATAATTTAGAAAAGTGAGTTTAGAACAGGAGGAGCAACATGAAACCATACATGCTGAAAGCAAGATATTATGAGACGGATCAGATGGGGATCATCCATCATGCGAATTACATCCGCTGGATGGAGGAGGCGCGTATCGACATTCTGGATCAGATCGGATATCCTTACCGCAGGTTTGAAGAGATGGGCTATATAAGCCCGGTGCTCCATGCCGAGTGTGAGTATAAAAAGAGCGTGAAATTCGACGATGAGATAAAGATCATCGTCAGTCTTCAGGAGTTCGGCAAATTGAAATTCACCCTCAGATACGATATCTACAATATGTCAGAAGGCGGATGCCTGAGTGCATACGGCACGACGAGACATTGCTTTTTGAATAAGGATGGCAGACCGGTAATGATGAATAAAGAAATGAAAGAATTTTCTGAAACAATGGAAAAGTTTCTTTCCGGACAGGAGGAAGACGATGGATTATGAACGGTTATGCAGGATAAGGAATGAGCAGAATGCATTTGGAAATCTGGTAGGCGTAAGGATCGTGGAGATCCGCGAAGGGTATGCCAGGTCGGAACTTGAGGTGAGGCGGGAACTGAGCAACCCGATCGGCTCCCTTCACGGCGGCGTGTATTTTACGATGGCAGATATCACGGGAGGCTCTGCCGCTGTTGCTTATGGCGAGCAGGTGACGACGGTGGATGCGGATATCCGGTATCTGCGTCCGGGGATCGGGATAAAGAAAGTGATCTGCGAGGCGGAAGAGATCAAAAAGGGGAAACAGCTCTTTGTGTACCGGGTAGATCTGAAAGATGAAAAAGGAACCCTGCTCTCGGCAGGAACATTTACATATATGTCACTGCACAAAGCGGTCGAGTTATAAGAATAAGAAATAGAAGATGATATACAGGATTCGGTAAGAGTCCTGTATTTTTTTTGGACTGGCGGCGAGCCAAAGTCCGGGCTTGCCCGAGACCCTGGCGACCGGGCAGGGAAAATCTTGGAATAGTGACATGTTTTTTAGAATAGTGATATTGTTCAAAAGATATAGAAAATTTATAATTTTAGGAAAGATGGAAGCATGTTCCGGGAAAACGGAGGGACTGCAGTAAGGTAAAGGGCAGGAATGAGACATGTACAGAGTACTTATTGTGGATGATGAAAAGATCGAGAGAAAAGGAATACGCAGGCTGATCGAAAAATCCGGGGAGCCGTGCAGTATTATGGAAGCCGCCAACGGGAAAGAGGCGGCAGAACTGCTCGACGGGGAAGAGATCGATATACTTGTAACCGATATCAGGATGCCCCGGATGACCGGATTAGAGCTGGCAAAAGAAGTATCAGAGCGGCATGAAGACATGCAGACGATCCTGTTCAGCGGGGCACAGGACTTTGGCTCGGCAAAGGCGGCGATCCGCTGCGGAGTCCAGGATTACATTTTAAAGCCGGTGGATCCGGCGGAGTTCAACCTGGTTTACAGAAGGGCGTGCGAGCGCGTCCGCATCAGAAATGAGAAGCGCAGGCGCACCCGGAGTGTATCACGAACTCTGAACCAATACTTTATGACACGTTTTATCCTCGGAGGAAAAGAGGCGGAATCTGACGATGTAAAAAGCTGTATTGAACTGGAACAGTGGGACAAAATACGCTATATGATGCTCATAGAGTGTCCGAACCGTTTTTTTGAAGAGGCCGAAGAAGAGTTCCAGCGGGGGCTTGAGGAGCAGTTCGGACAGGAAATCACCTACCTGAACCTGAATACGGAGCAGGCCCTGCTCCTGTATGCGGGAGAACTTGAGAGCCCGCTCAGAACAGCAAAACAGACCGAAGCGTGGATCCGGGAAAAATTTTTTAAAGAAGTTTCGATCGCAGTCAGTGCAAGGTGCGGGTCTTTCCGGGAACTTCCGGCTGCATATCAAAGGCTCGACGAGCTGATGGAGGAAAAATTTTATCAGACCGGACGGCATATTTTCTGCGAAAGACAGGAAGATGCGGACGGAGATATCATAGAGGAGGGCAGCCTTATGGGGATGCTCGAGCAGGATATCAGGAACAGAGACGTTTACCATCTCAGGGATCATTTTGACCGTGTAGTCGAGAAGTACCGGGATCTTACGCGCTTTCCGAGCCTTTACGTCAAGTTTGTGTTCTCGGGGATTATCAAAACACTGCATGAGTCGGGAGGCATGATGGAGAGCGGAGGGATCGACCGGCTTGTGGACAGGATCTATGGATGTACGAGTATCGGCGAAGTGATCGGGATCACCCGGGAAAAGATGGAGCGGTATATGCAGTACATCTCCGAGGATAAAGGAAGCCTGAGGTTTAAAGCCGAGGCAACAAAAGAATATATCAGGAACCACTACGGCGAAGAGATCAGCCTGGAAATCCTTGCTGGACGGCTGTATCTGTCGCCGGGGTATCTGAGCATGATCTTTAAGAAAGAGACCGGGGAGAACCTGAACCAGTTTATCAAGAACGTGCGCCTGGAGGAGTCGGCGCGGATGCTCGCAGATCCGGAACTCACAGTCAGTGAAGTTGGAAGGCGCGCAGGATTTAAAAATATGTCCTACTACAGCAAATGCTTCCGGAGAGAATACGGTGTGACTCCGGATGCCTACAGAAAAAACATCTTGAAAAAATGACACGTTTCTTGTAATAGTGACATTGCCGGAATTTTAGGGGAGGGGGTAGAATGGATACAACAAAAAAGGAACTGAGGTTGATGATACAGGAATGGGGAGAAGCATATTGTTATGAAAAAGAAAGTATGCAGTCTGATCACAGCGGCGGCAGTCCTCTTAACGACAGCAGGTATCCCGGCATTAGCCGGAGAACCGGAAACGAACGGAGACTCTGGCGTTGTTTTACTGTCTGTGTGCGCGGAGGGCTCCGGGGAACAGGAGGCGGGCGCTGCGGAAACAGTGCATGTGTCTGCGGAAAACGCCGGAGATGATGATGCGGTGCTCAGAGTTTTTCTCGAATCCGGTTCGGACGGGACGCCGGATCTGGAGACAGAAGTGATCAATATGTGCGGCAGCGGTGAGGAAATCTCCGAAGAAGGATGGAGCACGCTTGACGAGACGATGCAGAGCGCGCTCACCATGCCGGACGGATCAAAGACCGCGCTGGAAGCAGAGTGGAAACAGACAGAAGATGGAAATGGAACAGTGACGGGGCGCTTCCTTGAGGCAGCGCTTCCGGCTGGGACATCCGCGGCGTTTGATATGCAGGTCGTCTACCGGACAGACGAGGCGGTCTGTGAAAAGACATCGGTTGTAAGGGCAGCAGCGTTTGTACATGATCAGGACGTGACGGCAGTCAGCGGCGGGGCGTCGGACAGCGCGGAAGTGACATGGAAGAAGACAGAAGATACCGCTATCCTGTCGGCAGCATCGGCATACGGCAGTTCAGAAGCGGAGCGCTCCGGGGGAAATATAGAGACATACCGTCTGAATATCGCTGATAACGTGGGGACAGACTACCTTACAGTGCCTGCCGTTTACTATGATTACCTGGACGACGGTGAGCTGACAGACGGATGGAAAAACAATAAGGTATATGGAAACAGTGCAGATCAGGGCTGGAGCGTGTTCGGCGCATTCAACGGATTCCTTGCCCAGTATTATTATGACAACCAGGTCGCTGTGCCGATCTATTTCGGCAACCTGTTGCGCAGCGATGAGAGTACACATACAAGGGCGAAACAGGTGGAAGAGCAGGTTAAGTGGCTGCAGGATTCACCGGCATGGAGCAATCTTCCTTATAACAACAGCGCGAACAACTCCAACTATCTGAAGGATATGTATTATTCCGCGACAGGGATCGTCAGCAATGAACTGTCTGACGGGGGAAACCTGCAGGTCGAGGAAGGAGTAAACGCGCCATGGTTTGACGAGGCGTGGCTGACCACAGCCCAGGAGGCAGAGTGGGACGCGGCTTACGGCAGCAAGACACCGGGGAAAGTGATGGAATCAGAGTTTGCCTTCCGCGAGACGGTCAAAGACGGCGTGACCTACTATGAGTATGACAGCTCCGGCGGACAGGACAATATCACATTGGGGACGGACGGCAGCAGCTTCCTCTACAGCCAGGGAACCCAGTACGCAGTAAAGGATGGAAGAAAAAACTTTGAACTCGGCGACGGCGGCTACGGCTTCTTCCCGTTTAACCGGACGGGCGACGAGACCAGGAATAAGATCGATTACGGGTTTGGGGCGAAGATCGAGATCCCGTTCAATCTCTCGCCAGGCGGATATTCTACCGACAGCAGTGGCAATTCTGTGGCGACCCACTTTGATTTCACAGGTGACGACGACGTATGGATCTTTGTGGATGGAAAGCTGGTTCTGGATCTGGGCGGAGCACACAAAATGGCGGAAGGGAGCATCAATTTCAAGGACGGGACGGTGACGGTCAAAGATAACCGCGTTACTTCGGTCAACAGTGATCCCGGTCATCAGACGGTGTCCCTGTATGATGCGCTTGGCGTTACGGACAGCAGCCAGTACGATCCAACGGTGAAACATACCCTGACCATTTTCTATATGGAGAGGGGGATGATCGAGTCCAACCTCAAGATCGCATTTAATATGCAGCCTGTCACTCATTCACTTGTTGTAGAGAAAGATGTAGATACGGCGGCGGTCAACAGCGGACTGCAGGAAACGGTAGAGGATGCAGATGAGTTTGACATCAGCCTTTCGGCAGCGGGAACCCCGGCGTCTGATAAGACGTATCAGCTAAACGGCGGGGAGAAGAAAACAGATGAAAACGGGACGCTTACTCTGAAAGATTCGGAACAGGCGCTGTTCAGAAAGCAGTTTGACGATGTGATCGGTCAGACCATATCCGCACAGGAGAGTACAGTGAGAGAAGAAAAATCCTATCTCACATACGACGCTTCGTGGAAGGCGGAAGACCTGGAAAACGGGAATGCACTGATCGCAGAGGGCACCGGGCAGGACGCGGCTTTTACATATAACAAGACGTCAGAAGCAGATAACCAGTTTGCCGCGGTGCGAAATAAACTTACTTATATCAATACTCCTCAGACCGGCAGCCTGAGCGTGGCAAAAGAGACGGTGGACGGCAGCGGCAGCCCTTATGAGGATGCGGACACGGAATTTCGATTTCGGATCCTGCTTGATATGGGCATCACGACAGACGGGCAGACGGTGAGCGAGGACGTTACCGATCCGGACGCCGTCTATGTGCGCAAGCCGGATACATGGGACAAGATCTACGTGTACTGCTGGAACAGCAGCGACACGAGTGAAAAGAACGCAGCCTGGCCCGGTGTGGAGCTGACGGCAGATGATCTGGTCAGCGGTTCACAGAGCATATATAAATACGATCTGGGAGACAACTCCGACCGGTATGATATGATCCAGCTGAATATCGGAGGGAACAGCGCACAGTCGAAAGACCTGAAGCTGTACAGCTCTTCTGAGGATCCGTCCATGGAGCACAACTATTATCTGATGGATTCCTCCAATGACTGGATCATCTCGCAGTTCCAGGAGAAGCAGGACAAATACGTGCCCGGCGAGTCTCTCGGGTATCAGGGGTACGCCCTCTCCTATCAGATCAGCGGCACCGGGGAGACGCGCACCGCGGACAAAGACGGATACTTCACCCTGAAGTCCGGGGAGAAAGCGGTCTTTACCGGGATTCCAGTGGGGACAAGGTTTAAGATACAGGAAGTATCTTCCGACGGCTATCTGCTGAAGAGCGTGACCATAGGCGGCGCGCCTCAGACGCCGGATGCCGACGGATATTATTCCGGCTCTGTGGAAGGTCAGGGGACGCAGACGGAAGTAGCGGTCAAAAATGAAAAGGCGCAGACGGCTGTAAACCTGTCTGCCATCAAGACTGTGGATCAGGCAAATAAGGAAGTCCCGACAGGGGCATTTCAATTCATACTGACGGGGAGAGCTCCTGAGGAATTGGGAGACGGGAACTGGTCGAAAGATACTTCCGGCATCTCGCAGACAAAGAGAAATGACGGAAACGGGAAGGCAGTATTCGACACCCTGACGTATCAGGAAGAAGGAGTTTATCTCTATACGATAGCGGAAGTGATCCCGGACGACGAGACGTATCTGTACGACAGGAGCGAGTATGAAGTGAGGGTAGATGTATCTGCGGACGGCGGCTCGATGCAGAGAGACATTACCGTGACAAAAATAAAAGACAAAGACGGCACGGCACTCGAGCCGTCTGAGGAAGTCGGCGACATCACCAGCGGGATCCGGTTTGACAATACAACGAATACCGCGGATCTGACAGTGCAGAAGCTGCTCGTAAACGAAGACGGGACGTTCCTTCCGAAGAGCTCATGGCCGGATAAAGACAGCAACTTTGCATTTACATTCCGGCTGGAGATGAAAAATGACAGCGGCGTGTACGAACAATGCGCCGGACAGACCTATTACTACAACGGCGGCTCGGGCACGACAGGCAGTAACGGACTTTTTCTCGTATATCCACAGGAGAGCGGGAGCAGCGTGAAAGTCGAGTTCCGGGATCTGATCATCGGAAAAGAGTACCGTGTGACGGAAGTGCTGACGGATAAGACAGGATATGGGCTGTATGGCGTGACCGTCGGAGGCGGGAAAGCAGATCCGTCTGTGTCCGGCAGGCGTTACAGCGTGGAGCGGACGATAGAGGCGGACGGCAACGACATTGTTTTCAGCAATTATCCGCTGAGTTCGATCACGATCGTCAAGGAGGACGGGGAGAACAACCCTCTGGCGGGAGCGTCCTTCCGGCTGGAAAAGGAGACGGAAAGCGGCTGGGAGCAGATCGGGGAACCGCAGGAAAGCGGCATCGGCGGCAGAGTGTATTTCTCCGGGCTTCATGCCGGGCATTACCGGATCACTGAGGTAAAGACAGCTCAGGGATACGTGCTTTTGAAAGAGCCGATCGAGATCGACCTTCCTTATCAGTATACGGCGGGCGATATCGTAAACGGGGCGGAAGTGACCTCGGACGGACTGGCGTACAGGATCACATTTACCGTGATCAATGATATGGCATTTGACCTGCCCCAGGCAGGGAAGAATGGGACAGGCCTGCTCCTGGCAGCAGGCGGGCTTATTATGATAACTTCAGGAGGCATGCTGCTGATGCGCAGGCGGCGGAAAAAAGCCTGAGTTATATAAATATTAATCAACAATAAAAGGAGAGAAGCTTTATGAAAAAGAGATCATTTATGAAAAAGCTGATCGCAACGGCGGGCGCCGCTGCCATGGCACTGACTTTGATGATACCTGCGGGCACTGTCAGAGCGGCAGGAGAGACCATTAACCCGAACACGCCGGTTACCCTCACGATCACGAAATACGAAGGGGATAATACCGGACTTTCGAGTGATGTAAGCGGGAAACAGGATAACAGCATTTCGGGCAATACAATAGCAGACGTAGAGTTCACCGCAGTAAAGATTGCCACGATCGATCAGGAGACAACAGCAGAGAGCAGCGCAGTTAAGTATAAACTGACGGATGCCGGGGCATCCCTTACCGGTATTGGCAGTGCAGGAGATGCAAAGACAGCGACAGAGATCAATACCTGGCTGAGTGGAAAAACAGCGAACGACCTGACAGATGATGTAGAATCAGCAGCAGGCGCGGTCAGCGGAACTACGGATAGTAACGGCGTGCTCATATTTACAAGCAATGCGGGTACGACAGGAGACAATGTAAAACAGATCTCAGGACAGGGTCTCTATCTGGTCGTTGAGACAAAAGCTCCTGCGACTGTCACGAAACGTTCGGTTCCCTTTGTTGTTTCTCTTCCGATGACGGATAAAGAAAATGGGAACGGCTGGATGTATAACGTATATGCATATCCGAAGAACAGTATATCTGCTACCGATGTGGAAAAAGAAATTTCGGCGATCAACGGTGCGTCACAGGATGCCGGGATCGCAGCGGATAAAAAGAGCGCGGAAGCACAGATCGGAGATGAGATTACCTATCAGGTACCGATTACAGCTATTGTGCCGGATTCCGGTCTTACACGTCTTGGAATTACTGATACAATGAGCAAAGGACTTACATTCGTGAAGGCGGGCGACAGTGCGGCACCGGCAGATGTAGACGTATATGCGGGAGCATCAACTGAAGCGGAGAAAGTAGACGAGGATTCCTATACAGTGTCAGCAGAGACAGATGGAAGCGGTGTTACTACGCTGAAAGTATATTTTACGGAGACTTATCTTGGAACATTAAACAGCAATACCAGTGACCGTGAACATGAATTTCTTTTTGTCTATAAGGCGAAGCTCAATGAAGACGCAGTGCTCGGTACGACAGGAAACGGCAACTCCGTTAAGATGACATATAACTATAATAACGGGCCGGACAGTGATGTGGAGAGCGGATCAAAAGAAGCGAAAGTCTACACCTGGGGTATCGACCTCACAAAGAAAGGGGAAGACAACAGCGCCCTGCAGGGGGTTGAGTTTAATCTGGCAAAAGATAATGAGACACTGGCATTTGTCTATGACAGCGACAGCAATGCGTACCGCCCGGCAGTGGCAGAGTCTGAGAGCACTTCAGAGACTCTGACGACAGTGGCTGGCGGAAAACTCTATATCAGAGGGCTTGAGTCGGGAACCTATACATTGACAGAGACAAAAACAGTGAACGGGTATACCCTGCTCAAGAACCCGATCACAATTGTGATAACCGGGAATAATACGGACGGATCCGCCCAGGCGACTGTTGATGGAGAAGGGGTGACGCTTACTCAGGATAACGTCAATAACGGATCAAATTCTGCGTTGATCCCGATCACCGTCGTCAACAGCAAAGGTTTTGACCTCCCGCAGACAGGCGCCGCAGGGACAGCGATCTTTGCCATCGCAGGGGTCATCCTCATCGCAGCGGCAGGAATGCTTCTGGTTCTGCGCAGGAAATCCGGGAAATAATTTCAGCAGTCACAAGTTAAACTTTCTTTCATATTTCTTACTTTTCAGCCCTGCCCGCCCGGTTACCCTGGCGGGCAGGCGTGTATCTCTGGGAGGGCGGACGATGCGCAGCCGTATTATCAATATCCTTTTAGTCCTTGCCATGCTGGCGGGAGTCGGCGTGCTCGCATATCCTTTTGTGAGCAATGTGCTCCACGACAGAAAGCAGGATGAGATCATAACTGAATATGATGAGAGTGTGGAGGCGCTCTCCGAAGCGGGCAGGGAAGAGATGCTCGCGGCTGCGCACGCGTACAACGAGGATCTGACCGGGGATGTAGTTCTGACGGATCCGTTCGATCCGGCGGCTGTCAGCAAGATCCGTGAAGGTTACGAAGAACTCCTGAATGTGGACGGGGACGGCATCATGGGCTATGTGGAGATCCCGAGGATCGGCGTGTATGAGGCAGTCTATCACGGCACGTCGGACGAAGTCCTTTCAAAAGGGATCGGTCATCTTGCCAATACCTCCCTTCCGGTGGGCGGCAAAGGTACTCACGCCGTCCTTTCCGGACACACCGGGCTGCCGGAGGCGGAACTTTTTACAAATCTTACAGAAATAGAGGAAGGGGACGTATTTTATATCCATGTTCTCGGAGAAACGCTTGCCTATGAGACAGACCGGATCGAGGTCGTAGAGCCTTCGGATACGGAGAGCCTGCAGATTGATGTAAATGAAGACTATGTGACACTTGTAACATGCACGCCTTACGGGATCAATTCCCACAGGCTTCTTGTGCGAGGAACGCGCGTCCCTTATACGGAGAGTGTAAAAGCAGCCGGCGACGCGCAGGCGGCAGAGGGGATGGATGCGGAGAACTGGAAGACGGTGTACGGACGGGCTCTGCTCACAGGAGCAGTACTTGCCGCAGCGCTTCTTTTCGGCATCTGGTTTATCGCGCGCCTGAGAAGGAACAGGCGGGAAAAGAGCCGGAGAAAAGCGGAAAAGCACAGGCGCAGGAGGTGAGAAGGTGATGAGGAAGAAAGTGATATCAGTCCTGATCCTTTTCCTGTATCTGGCGGGAGTGGTCATTTTCGCACTGCCGGATCTCAACAGCCTGAGACATACGGCTGCCGTGAGAGAAGTGACAGAGACGTTCGGTGAGAAGGCGCGCGGCTCAGAAGGAGAGCCGGCGTCAGACCTCGCGGAACTCAGACAGCAGATGGAGACGTACAATAAGGAGATTTATGAGGAACGGCAGGCAGGGCTTACCGATCCGTGGGCGTATGAATCCGAAGGGGTTGACCTGACGGAATACGGGCTGGAAGAAAATGTGGCGGCAGTGATCACCATACCGGCTATGGATGTAGAACTTCCGGTATATCTGGGGGCAACGCAGGAAAACATGGCAAAAGGTGCAGTGCAGCTCGGGCAGACTTCTATGCCTGTCGGCGGGGAGAATACGAACTGCGTGATCGCCGCTCACAGGGGCTACCGGGGAATCCCGATGTTCCGGGATATCGAACTGCTTAAGCCAGGGGATGAGATCACAGTAGAAAACCTGTGGGAGACACTGACATACCGGGTGACAGAGATCCGGATCCTCTATCCCTCGGATATCGGGGAAGTGCTCATACAGGACGGGAAAGATATGATCACGCTGCTCACCTGCCATCCCTATACGCAGCACTCCCGGCGGTACGCCGTATTCTGCGAGAGGGAAGGACAGATCCCGGACAGTGCAAAGGATGCGTCTGTTTCATGGCAGGTAAGGGAAGCGGCCGCTGCAGAAGACGGAGAGGAGTTTGAGACGGAACGACTGCTCAGAAAAGGGGGATATCTGCTTCTGATCGTGACAGGCGCCGCCATAGCGGGAAATTTCTGCCTGCGCCGCAGAAAGCAGCATGGGAAACCCGGCAGGAAAAGAAACAGAAAGCCAACATCTTGAAATAGTGACATGTTTCTTCAGAATTTGTCATATCCGAAAAATGGGTTTCTTCTTATAATAAAACCATCATCAAACGAGGCCAAAGGAGGAAAGATTTTATGAAAAGAAAAAGAATACTTGCGCTGGTACTTGCAGCGGCAATGGCAGGAAGCCTGGTAACAGGATGTTCAGGTTCCGGTTCTGACAGTTCGGGAGGAGACGATTCTTCATCCGGAAGCACAGGCAAGGTATATTACCTGAACTTCAAACCGGAGCAGGCTGACCAGTGGGTACAACTGGCAGAGACTTACACAGAGGAGACAGGCGTACAGGTAGATGTGCAGACAGCGGCATCCGGTACATATGAGTCACAGCTCAAGTCAGAGATGGCAAAAGACGAGGCGCCTACCCTGTTCCAGGTGAACGGCCCGGTGGGACTGGCTACATGGAAAGATTACTGCTATGATCTGTCCGGCAGTGACGTTTACAAAGACGTATCCAGCGATGACTACGTGCTCAAAGACGGAGACCAGGTACTCGGTATCGCATACGTGATCGAAACATACGGACTGATCTACAACAAGGCTCTGTTGAACGACTACTTTGAAGCAGACTGGTCTACCGTGAAATCTATCGACGACCTGAACAACTTCGAGGCGCTCAAGACAGTAGCAGAAGAGATCCAGGCTCACAAAGACGACCTTGGAGTAGAGGGCGCATTTACATCAGCAGGTATGGATTCCTCTTCAGACTGGAGATTCAAGACACACCTTGCAAACCTTCCGATCTATTATGAGTACCAGGATAAGGGCATCACATCTACAGATGCGATCGAAGGCACATATCTTGACAACTACAAACAGGTATGGGATCTGTACATCAACAACGCTACATGCGAGCCGTCCATGATCTCCTCTAAGACAGGTGAAGATGCGGCAAGCGAGTTCGCACTTGGAGAAGCAGTATTCTACCAGAACGGTACATGGGCATACAACGATGTCAAAGACAATGAAGTAGCTGACGAAGACCTCGGCATGCTCCCGATCTACATCGGCGCTGAGGGCGAAGAGAATCAGGGACTCTGCACAGGTTCTGAGAACTACTGGTGTGTAAACAAAAATGCATCTGAGGAAGACATCCAGGCAACGCTTGACTTCATGAAATGGGTAGTAGAGAGCGACGAAGGACGCGACATGCTGGCAAACGAGATGGGATTTGTAACACCGTTTACTACATTCTCCGATTATCTGCCGGGCAACCCGCTTGTACAGGCAAACGAGGAATACAACGAAGCAGGCAAGACACCGGTAAGCTGGAACTTCACAACAATGCCGTCTGAGAACTGGAAGAACAACGTAGGAAGCGCACTTCTTGAGTATGCACAGGGCACAGGCGACTGGAGCGGAGTAGAGACAGCATTTGTTGACGGCTGGGCTACAGAGTACGCAGCAGCAAACGAATAAACAGACAGCAAATAAACAGAGAATCCTTCTGAAAGTTTAGAATAGCAAATGACAACAAGAGCTCCGGCAGATATGGCGGGGCTCTTATCAGGAATTGAAAGAAAGGGGAAAGGAAATGCAGAAAGCGATCAAGAAATATTTTCCTGTCTTTGTACTCCCTACAATGATAGCGTTTACGATCGGATTTATAGCCCCCTTCCTTCTGGGGATCTATCTTTCCTTTTGTAAATTTACGACTGTGACGGACGCGGAATTTATCGGACTTGGCAACTACATAAAGACGCTCGGGGACGCGGAGTTTATCCACTCCCTCTGGTATACGGCGCTTTATACGATCGTGACGGTGCTCCTGATCAACGTGCTGGCATTTGCCGTGGCAATGCTCCTGACAAAAGGCATTAAAGGAACGAATATCTTCCGCACCGTATTCTTTATGCCAAACCTGATCGGCGGCATTGTACTCGGATATGTGTGGCAGCTTCTCTTAAACGGTATCCTGGCAAAGTTTGACCGCACGCTGACATTCTCAGAGACTTATGGTTTCTGGGGACTTGTGATCCTTGTCCTGTGGCAGCAGATCGGATATATGATGATCATTTATATCTCGGGTATCCAGAATATCCCGGGAGAACTGATCGAGGCGGCGAAGATCGACGGCGCGAACTCCAGACAGATCTTAAGACATGTGACCATACCGATGGTCATGCCGTCTATTACGATCTGTACCTTCCTTACGCTGACAAACGGATTCAAGCTCTTTGACCAGAACCTGGCCCTGACCAACGGCGCTCCGTCGAAAATGTCGGAACTTCTGGCGCTGAATATTTACAATACCTTCTACGGAAGGGCAGGATGGGAAGGCGTCGGCCAGGCAAAGGCGGTTGAATTTTTCATACTGGTAGCGATCATCGCGCTGATCCAGAATAGACTGACGAGATCAAAGGAGGTGCAGCAGTAATGGGCGTAAGAAAAGCAAAACGCGGCTGGATACTGACAATTGTCTTTACAGTCATCAGTCTGCTGTACGTTTATCCGATCGTTCTTGTATTTATCAACTCGTTTAAGAAGAAAGCGTACATCAGCAAAGATCCATTCTCACTTGCGACTGACAATATGTTTGTCGGATTGGAGAACTACATCCGTGGCATCGAGCAGACAGACCTGATCCAGGCGTTCGGGTGGAGCATATTTATCACAGTGTTCTCTGTGGCGGCGATCATCCTTTTCTGCTCTATGTGTGCATGGTATATCAGCAGAGTAAACACAAAAGTGACGAAAATAATTTATACCCTGTGCCTGTTCGCTATGGTAGTGCCGTTCCAGATGGAAATGTACACACTCTCCAAGATTGCGAACATGCTCCATATGGGAAATCCGTGGGGGATCATCGTGATCTACCTGGGATTTGGAGCAGGACTTTCGGTATTCATGTTTACCGGATTTATGAAGTCGATCCCGCTTGAGATCGAGGAGGCTGCGATGATCGACGGCTGTACGCCGATCCAGACATACTTCCGGGTGGTAATGCCCATCGCAAAGCCAACCTGCGTGACGGTAGCCATCCTTCAGGCAATGTGGATCTGGAACGATTATCTTCTGCCGTCGCTTGTGCTGGATCAGAGAAAATATAAAACGATCCCGATGGCGGTGCAGTACTTAAAAGGAGGGTACGGTTCCGTAGATATGGGAGCTATGATGGGAACCCTCGTGCTGGCGATCGTGCCGATCATCATTTTCTATCTCTTCTGCCAGAAATACATCATCGAAGGCGTAGTGGCAGGAGCGGTAAAGGGCTAAATGAAATCATGCCGTGCAGTGCGGCATCTGGGGACAGACCGGAGGAAGATGCATCTATGCGGATCCTTCCGGCATGCCCCTTTTTTTGTGGCTGCGATGAGCCAAAGTCCGGGCTTGCCCGGGACCTTGGCAGCCGCTTACATGGGCAGGGGCAGCGCTGTGTCGTCAGCCGTGATTTTATGCTGGATCGTGTCTGCATACAGACGAAAAAATAAGAGAAGTTAGCCTCAGGATTTCCTTTATTTCTTTCACGCATTATATTATAATTTTGTTGAAAGGAATGATACGATGTTTACGATTCTGATAGTGGATGATGAGAAACTGGAGAGGAACGGTATTAAATTTCTGCTGAAGAGAGAGACGGAAGAATTTAAGATACTGGAGGCGGAAAATGGAAAGGATGCCCTGGGTGTGCTCGCGTCAAACCATGTGGACATCCTTTTTTCTGATGTGAAAATGCCGTACATGAACGGGCTGGAACTTGTACAGCAGGCGAGAGAACTCTATGATGATATGGAGATCGTGATATTCAGCGGATATAATGACTTTACCTATGCCCGTGAAGCCCTGCGTTACGGAGTGGTCGACTATGTGCTCAAGCCTGTCGATCCGTCTGAATTTTCAAAGACGCTCGCGCGTGTGATGGATAATATCAGGGAGAGGGAAGCAGATAGAGAGCAGAGAGCCCGGCAGACGGACTATCTGGTCAAGTATTTCCTGATCGACCATCTCTATACCGGAAGCGCGGAAACTGCCGGAAAACTGGAAAAGCTGCTGGATGAAGGGGAATATGTCCCTGGCAGGTGTACCCGTATGATGCTGGTCAGCGCCGCAAGCGGTTTTTTTGAAACAGAAGAAGAGCATTTTACCGGGGCTTTGAGGGAGCAGATCCAGAGAGAGTTCTATTACGTGAACCTCAATTCCAATGAATCGCTGTTCCTGTTTACAGAGAAATATACGGACTACAGGGCGCTGGCAGAGACGATCCATCAGTTTTTCTTAAAGCAGTATGAGAGCGACTGCTACTTTGCGGTCAGCGAGCCGATCTCAGGATGGCGTTCCATGCCGGAAGTGTTTGCGGGGCTTGAGAAACTTCTGGAAGAGCAGTTCTACCAGCCGAATCAGCATGTGTTTATGAGCGGGGCAGCCGATGAGAAGACACAGGATTCGCCGGAGGAGGACTCCGAGCTTATGGAACAGATTTCCCACGATATACAGCACAGGGACATCGCGCATCTGAAACAGGACTTCGGGAAGCTGGAAAAGAAATACCGGATAGAGAAGCAGTTCTCTGAGATGTATGTGAAGTTTGTATTTTCCAGTATTATGAAAGAGGTCTATGAACAGATGAGTAATTCGGATGAGAAGGCGCTCTCCAGGAAGGTCGACCGTCTCTACCGGTGCCGGAAGATCAGCGATGTGCTTGATATTGTTTCGGACGCAGTGGAAGAGTTTGAAAAAAGTACAAAAGAGAAGGAGGACGGGTTCCGGGAGGAGGTCACCACGGTAAAGAATTACATATACCATCATTATAATGAGAAAGATCTCAGTGCGGAAAAGCTTGCGGCGCTCGTATATCTTTCCCCGGGGTATTTAAGCGCAATATTCAAGGAACAGACCGGTGCTACGCTGAACCGTTTTATCCGGGAAGTGAGGATGGGAAAGGCGAAAGAGCTTCTGGAAAATACGAATAAGAAGATCGCTCAGATCGCCCGGGAAGTCGGGTTTTCCAACAGTTCGTATTTTTGCCGGAGTTTCCGGGAGTTTTTTGGTAATTCCCCGGAGTCGTGCAGAAAGGGACTGACAGATGAAGAGGCTTTACAACAGAGTTAAGAATCTGAAATACCGTTATAAACTGACATTGCTGGTGATCGTCGCGGGATTGATCCCTGTGCTCATTATCGTATTCTACATGCAGAACGGCATGACAAATATCCTTCATGAAAATGAAGTGGACAGCCTGGAGAATACGCTGGAACAATCGGTGGAGGCGATCGAGAACCAGGAGATGATCTATGAGAATCTGGTAGATTATATCTCGTATTCTCAGGATCTCAGGTCGATCCTCACGACAGAGCCGGAGTCGGATTATGAGGCGTATGTGGAATATGCAAATGTGGCCGATCCGCTGCTCCAGATGCCCCAGATCTACCATAAGGAGATCCGGGGGATCACACTGTACTCGGAGAGTATCCAGGTGGCGCACGGCAATACTCTGATGCCGCTTTCAGAAGCGGAGGGGGAGTCCTGGTATCATGAGATGGACGACAATTCGTCCCTGCAGTGGTCATTCCGAAGGGGCTCTGCCCAGGAGATCACGGCCTGCCGCAGATTCTATGACGACGAGACCACGGCGGTGCTTGTGATGACGCTGGACTATCAGGCAACGCTCGAACCGTTCTCCAGCCAGCTTCGTGACAATACGGGAGGGATTATCCTCGACGAGGATGGAGACGTTGTTTATTCCGGTTATTCCATGGATGAAGGCTACACGCCGGCAAAGCCGGAGTCGGTTGAATATATTATGCAGAATTATACGTATTCCGCCCAGGAAATGGATGGCACCGGATGGAGTTTTTATATCTACCGCCCGAATGAAGTGATCACAGAGTCGGTATGGGTACTGATCGCGAGAAATATCCCGATTTTTGCGGTTTGTATCATACTGCTGGCTATCGTTGGCTATATGTTCTCCAGGAGGATGGTCTCCCATCTGGAACAACTGACAGAGAATATGAACCAGATCCATATGGGGTTCCGCAAGGTGACGGTGAGCAGTGACGCTGACGATGAGGTGGGGGTGCTTATCAGGTCTTTCCGCCGGATGATGAACCAGATGAACCGGCTGATCTCTGAAGTATATGAAGCGAAGATCAGACTCCAGAACAGTGAGATGAAAGCGCTCCAGGCGCAGATCAACCCGCATTTTCTCTACAATTCTCTTTCTATTATCAACTGGAAGGCGCTTGAGGCGGGGGAGGATGAAATCAGTAAGGTAACGCTTGCGCTGTCTACCTATTACCGGACGAGCCTGAACCGCGGGGAGACGATGACGACGGTGGAGAGTGAAGTCAGCAATATCCGCGCGTATCTCAGGATACAGCTCATTATGCATGACAACAGTTTTTCGGTTGAGGAAGATATTGATCTGGATGTATCGGGAGTGGAGATCCCGAAGCTGATCCTGCAGCCTCTGGTGGAAAACGCCATTGACCATGGGCTTGATATGTCAGAGCGGGAGGATAAGCTCCTGTATATCGGCGTGGCTCAGGAAGGGGAAAATGTTGTGTTCACAGTGCGAGACAACGGAGTTGGCATGGAGCAGCAGAAGGCGGAGGAGATCCTGACCTATCATTCATCCGGATACGGGGTGAGAAATGTATGTGAGAGGATACAGGTTCTCTATGGAGAAGGCGGGACAATGGAAGTAAAGAGCAGTCCCGGCTGCGGAACTGAAGTGAAGATCAGGATACCAAAGAAAGCAGAAAAGGCGTCAAAATGAAAAGACAGATATCACAACTGACAGGTATTATACTTTCCTTTGCGCTTCTGGCGGCAGGGTGCACAGGCGGAGCAGGCGGTACTGCTGAGGACGACGGCCGGGGAGAGGGCGTAAGTGATCCCGCAGCAATTGCGGCAGAGTGGGATGAGGCGGCCCATACTCCCCTTGGGAAATACCCAAAAACGGTAGAGTATACCCTCGGTAAGATATCCGGTGCAAATAATTCCAATCTTCCCGTAGGTGATACTTATGAAAACAATGCCTACACACGGTATCTCAGGGAGGTTCTGAATATTCAGAACAATGATGTCTTTGAACTGGAGGCGGACGGTTCATATGAAGAAGCACTGGAGATGAGTATTGCCGACCGCTCGATCCCGGATGTCCTTGTGGTAAGCGGCCGGGACAATCTGGAGACGCTCGTGGAGGCGGGTCTTGTGGAAGATCTGACGACAGTCTATGAGGAGTGTACGACCGATGCCATCAAGGAGATGTATGCAAGTTACGGGGAAGAACTGCTTGGCTCCGCGACATTTGACGGTAAGCTCTATGCATTTCCAAATACGGCGATCGATGACGGACATATGCTTCTCTGGCTCAGAGCGGACTGGATCGAGGAACTGGGACTGGAAGAGCCCCGGTCAATGGATGAGGCGATGCAGGTCATCAAGGCATTTGTGGACAATGATATCGCAGGAAACGGACAGACGATCGGGCTTGCGTGCAGTACGGGGATCATCGCGGGATCCAGCGAAACTTACGGGGTGGACGGTATATTTACCAAGTTTGGTTCCGCGCCGGAAAAGTGGGTGCTGGATGACAACGGGGGGATTGTATACGGATCTGTCGCTTCTGAGACAAAAGAAGCGCTCAGATATCTGAATCAGCTCTACGAGGACGGCATACTGGATTCCAGATTTCTTCTGCGCAAGACGGACAATATCGACGATCTTCTCATAAACGGATGCTGCGGAGCGGTGTTTGGACGCTGGTGGGCGCCGAACAATCCGCTGAGCCTTTCTTACAGTGCAGACAATACGGCGGAGTGGAAGCCGTATCTCTTTGCCGAGGATGTAGAGAATCAGGCCCAGACTTTTGAGTCCTATGATGAATGGATGTATGTAGTCGTACGAAAAGGTTTCGAACATCCGGAAATCGTCGGGAAATATGTGAGCGCTATTTTTGATTATGCAAGATATGAGGATGACCAGTACGCGGCGGAAGTAAACGAGTACTTTGCTATTAATGTTGATCCTACGGCGCGGCCGATGAATATTAATGTGGACTATGTAGACGCATTATACCGCTGCGGAGAAAATCTGGAGAAAGCGCTTGCAGGGGAAATGAGTGTGACGGAGCTTTCCGGACTGGAGAAATCTTACTATACCACTTGTCAGTCTTATCTGAGCGGCAATCTGACTACGGCTAACGGATGGGCGGCGTATGCATCCAGGATTCAGGCGGTGGAAGTGCTCAACAGTGCCGGGACGAGGAAGAAGCCTGCCATTTCCATGGGGAGCGTGGACGGTGAGATCCCGCAGAATCTGCAGGATCTGGAGACGGAGGCGTTCCTGAAGATCATAGCCGGGGAGGAACCGGTGGACTATTTCGATACGTTTGTGCAGCAGTGGTATGATGAAGGCGGCAGGGAGCTGACAGAGAGCGTGAGGGATGGTTACAGGCAGATTGGGGAATGAGATGTTTATCCCCAGCCGGCGCATAACTTTTTACAATTAATGTAAGTTTGTTGACAACCTGTGTTTTTTACGTTTGGATATTGCAGACAGGTGCGGAGGATGTTATCTTAAGCACACAATGTCGGTATACAGGGAATTGTATCGTCCTTGTATACCGGCAATTTTTATATCCCGGGATGATTTTGTGAATGTGGTGTTTC
>DXEY01000075.1 GCA_019114745.1 Candidatus Mediterraneibacter colneyensis
AGAAAACTCCGGTGATCATACCGGAGTTTTCGTTGTACAGGGCGATTTCATTCTCCACCTGGTCCGTCTCTGCGGGGAACCTCGTCCGGAATCTCTCTGGAAGCATTGTCAGGCGGGGGAAGTATGATCTCCGGCTTACTGTTTTTCCGCGAACCTCCGTTATTGTTTTTAGCGGAGCCCTTTGGATCGTAATCCGGCGGACAGTATTTAATCTCTATCATAGCGAAACCTCCTCTTTTATCTGTCAGTACAACAGTTTTTCCAAAAAGAGTTAAAATATACCTCTAAGTGAATGCAAAGAAAAAGCCGGGAAAATCACCGGCTGAAAAAAGAGGAAATCTATATGAAAAAGCATTACTGCTTTGATTGTCTATAATATAACCTTTAAATGTGAGAAGTATGTGTCACAAATATAAAAAGCAGGTTAAGATTTTATTAGAAAAGCATGTAGTAGTAAAAACTTTCAGGCTATGATAAAATAGGAAAAGACGCATACAAGGCGGGAGAGCAAAAGATGGCATATTTGTATGATAAACTGAAAGAATATTCTAAATCCGGCTGTTATGGGTTTCATATGCCCGGACATAAGCGAAACGGCGGGCTTATCGGGGCAGAGCTTCCCTATAGCCTTGATATTACGGAGATTGACGGTTTTGATGATCTTCATCACTCTCACGGCATACTGAAAGAAGCGCAGGAGAGGGCGGCACAGGTGTACGGCGCGGATGAGACGCATTTCCTGGTTAACGGGAGCACGTCAGGTATTCTCAGCGCAGTGCTTGGGTGTACTCAGCCCGGCGACACGATCCTTATGGCGCGTAACTGCCATAAATCGGTCTATAATGCCGTCTGTCTCAACGGACTCAGGCCGGTCTATATTTATCCGGAGATACTTCCGGGAACGGAGATAAACGGCGCTGTATCGGCAGCACAGGCAGAGGCGTTATTGGATCAACATCCGGATGTCAGGGCAATGGTCATCACTTCGCCGACTTATGACGGGGTGGTATCCGATGTGAGAGCCCTTGCCGGGCTGGCTCACAGCAGGGGGATCCCGCTGATCCTGGATGAAGCTCACGGCGCACATTTTGGATTTCACCCGTATTTCCCTCAAAATGGAAATGAGCTGGGAGCAGATATCGTGATCCACAGCCTGCACAAGACACTGCCGTCCCTTACACAGACGGCGCTGCTCCACATGAACGGCGATATTGCTGACAGAAGATCTGTGCGGAAGTATCTCCATATGCTGCAGTCCAGCAGCCCGTCATATATACTCATGGCTTCGATCGACGAGTGTATCAGGCTTCTTGCGGAAAAGAAAGAGGAATTGTTTGACGGATATACCAGGCTTCTGGATGGAGCGCGCAGTGAGTTGGCATGTATGAAACATCTGAAACTCTTTGAGTCAGAAATATATGACCGGTCAAAACTGGTAATTGATGTATCAAACGCAGGATTAATCGACAGAGAAGAAATTAAAAAATATACAGGAAAGCAATTAAGTGACGACCTGAGAGAAAACTATTTGCTCCAGATGGAAATGGCAGCGCCGGACTATGTGATCGCAATGACTTCCCCGGGCGATACAGAGCAGGGAATCGAGCGATTAATAAAAGCACTTTTTGAAATTGACGGAAAACTTGCAAAAATTGATAATAATGAATCATTACGTGCATATCAGACGGGCGAAAAGGGAATTTCATGTAGAAATGATCAGGTTTACCCGCCGAGAGAAATGGATAAATTTACAAATAAAGTAAAAAGTGTAAGTTTTATGGATTCCGAAGGTGCGATCGCAGCGGAGTATGCTTATGTGTATCCTCCCGGTATTCCTCTGGCGGTACCCGGCGAACGTATATCAGGAAAAACAGTCGAGAGTCTGACACAGTATGAAAGGCTGGGATTCAATATTGAGGGGACACAGATAAGAGGAAAGATTGAGGTATTGGAAAATGGGTAAGATATACTATGTAATGGGTAAGAGCTGTTCGGGAAAGGATACGATTTATAAAAGACTGGCAAAAATGCACCCTGAATTTCGCACTATCGTTCCCTATACCACCCGCCCGATCAGGGAGGGAGAGAGCGACGGTGTGGAATACTTTTTTGTAGACGGGGAGCGCCTGGGCGAGATGCAGGAGGCCGGCAGGATTATAGAAGCGAGATCCTACGATACGAAATGCGGCGTATGGACATATTTCACGGCGGATGACGGGCAGATTGATCTCAGTTCTTATGATTATCTGGTGATCGGAACTCTGGTTTCCTACCGGGCGATGAAAAAATATTTCGGAAGCAGCGCCCTTGTGCCGATCTATATTGAGGTCGAAGACGGCCTCAGGCTGGAGCGGGCTATCGGAAGAGAGCGGGAGCAGGCAGTCCCCCAATATGCCGAGATGTGCCGGAGATTTCTCGCGGATGCGGAGGATTTCTCAGAGGAAAACCTGAAAAGGGCAGAAATATCCAGAAGGTTTGAAAATAAGGAACTCGGAAAATGTCTGGATGAGATAGAGGCATACATCGGATAAATGTGGTATATTAAAAAAAGTTCAACCTTTTGACAAAAAGATGTAGTACAATAAGAATATATGGCAGGTGATAAATATGAGCGGTTTTAAAGATGTTGTAGGACATAAGAATATTATCAGGTACATCCAGAACGCTGTGGCGGCTGACGCCGTCTCCCATGCGTATATTTTGAACGGAGAGCGGGGATCAGGCAAGAAGCTGCTCGCGAATCTTTTTGCAATGAGTCTTCAGTGCGAGAACCGGGATGAAGACGGGGAAGCATGCGGGAAATGCCGGTCATGCAGGCAGGCGATGAGCGGAAACCAGCCGGATATCATAAGGGTGTCCCATGAGAAACCAAATTCGATCAGTGTAGATGATATCAGGCTGCAGGTGAATGACGATATTGTGATCCGCCCGTACAGCAGCAGATATAAGATTTATATTATAGCGGATGCGGATATGATGACCGTGCAGGCACAGAACGCACTGCTCAAGACGCTGGAGGAGCCGCCGGCTTATGCGGTGATCTTTTTGCTGACGGAAAATGCAGAGGTACTCCTGCCTACGATCCGATCCAGATGTGTGATGATGAAACTGCGTAATATCAAGGATCAGCTTGTGAAGAAATATCTCATGGAACAGATGGAGATCCCCGACTATAAAGCCGATGTTTGCGTAGCATTTGCCCAGGGAAATATGGGAAAGGCGATCATGCTGGCACATTCGGAGTATTTCAATGAGATCAGGGAAGAAGCGATACATCTGCTGAGGAATATCGACAGCATGACTGTCCCGGAATTGATGGAGGCGGTTAAGAGATGTATGTCGTACAAGCTGGAGATCAATGATTATCTTGATATCATAGCGATCTGGTACAGGGACGTCCTGATCTATAAAGCCACAAAAAATGTGGACAGGGTCGTATTTTCTGACCAGATGAAATATATAAAAGAGCGCGCGAGCAAGAGTTCCTATGAAGGGATCGAAAATATACTGGACGCGCTGGAAAAGGCAAAGGCAAGGATGAAGGCAAATGTGAATTTTGAGCTGGTAATGGAGCTGCTTTTGCTTACGATAAAGGAGAATTAGCAATATGACAAAAGTAATCGGCGTGAGATTCCGGACGGCGGGGAAGATCTATTTCTTTGCCCCCGGAAAACTGGAAATAAAACAGGGCGACAACGTGATCGTTGAGACTGCCCGCGGCGTTGAATTTGGCCGGGTAGTGAGCGGACCGAAAGATGTAAAAGACGAGGAAGTGGTACAGCCGCTGAAGTCCGTTATCCGTCTGGCGAACGACCACGACAGGAAGACGGTTGAGAAAAACAGGCAGAAAGAAAAAGAGGCGTTCAGGATCTGTCTTGAGAAGATCAAAAAGCATAAGCTGGAGATGAAGCTGGTCGACGTGGAGTATACGTTTGACGGCAATAAGATATTATTCTATTTTACGGCGGACGGAAGGATCGACTTCCGCGAGCTGGTCAAGGATCTTGCTGCAGTGTTCCGCACAAGGATCGAGCTCAGGCAGATCGGCGTCCGCGACGAGACGAAGATCAAAGGCGGGATCGGGATCTGCGGCAGGCCTCTGTGCTGCAGCACCTATCTGACAGAATTTTCGGCAGTGTCCATCAAGATGGCAAAGGAGCAGAACCTTTCTCTCAACCCCACAAAGATTTCGGGTCTGTGCGGGCGGCTGATGTGCTGCCTTACCAACGAGGAGGAAACTTACGAGGTACTGAACAGCCAGCTTCCTTCCGTGGGCGATACGGTCACGACGAAGGACGGGCTGACCGGAGTGGTAAACTCTTTGAGCGTACTGCGCAAGCAGGTAAAAGTGGTCGTTAATCTGGAGAACGATGAGAAAGAGATCCGGGAATACCGCGCGGAAGATCTGAAGTTCAAACCGCGAAAGAAAAAGAATAAGAAAGTCTCAAAAGAAGAGATGAAAAAGCTGGCGGCACTGGAAAAGGAAGAAGGAGCGTCAAGATTAGATGACAAGTGAAAAAAGGCGTGAACTGCTAAGACCGGGAGAACGCCTGGATGACCTGCAGCTTGGCGGACTGGAGCTGATTCAGGATCCGTCGGGCTTCTGTTTTGGAGTGGACGCCGTGTTTCTTTCTGATTTTGCAAAGGTCAGGCCAGGAGAGACGGTTCTTGATCTGGGGACAGGGAACGGTATCATTCCGATCCTCCTGTCCGCAAAGACAAAGGGAAAGAAGTTTACCGGGCTGGAGATCCAGGAAAAGACGGCCGACATGGCGCGGCGGAGTGTGGCGTATAACGATCTGGAGGACAGGATTGAAATTGTGGCCGGGGATATCAAGGAGGCATCGGAGATATTTAAACCGGCCTTTTTTGATGTGATCACGACGAACCCGCCTTACATGCTTTCTGAGCACGGCCTGCGCAATGCTGATGACGCCAGGGCTGTGGCGCGGCATGAAGTGCTGTGTACTCTGGATGATATCCTTCGGGAAAGTATGCGGCTACTGCAGGACAAAGGCAGGTTTTATATGATCCACAGGCCGTTCCGGCTGACAGAGATCCTGATCAAAATGAACCACTACAAAATAGAACCGAAGAGGATACAGTTTATCCATCCCTATATCGACAAAGAGCCTGTCATGGTCCTTGTCGAAGGAGTGCGGGGCGCAAGACCCAGGGTGACCGTAGAGCCACCGATTATTATCTATGACGACAGAAGAACACCGGAGGGATAATTTATGGCGGGAACGCTTTATCTCTGTGCAACCCCGATCGGCAATCTGGAAGATATGACCTATCGTGCGGTGCGCATTTTAAATGAAGTCGATCTTATCGCGGCGGAAGATACGAGAAACAGCGTAAAGCTGCTCAATCATTTTGACATTCATACGCCGATGACCAGCTACCACGAATACAACAAATATGAGAAAGGACAGAAGCTGGTGCAGAGGCTGCTGGACGGCGCAGATATCGCGCTGATCACAGATGCCGGGACTCCGGGGATTTCAGATCCCGGGGAGGAGCTTGTCCGCATGTGCTGCGACGCGGGGATCTGTGTCACGGCAGTGCCGGGAGCGGCGGCGTGCATTACCGGGCTGATCCTGTCCGGTTTGCCGACCAGAAGGTTTGCGTTCGAGGCATTTCTTCCTTCTGATAAGAAAGAGCGGGGATATGTCCTTGGGGCAATCGCGGGAGAACAGCGCACGATCGTGATGTACGAAGCCCCGCACAGGCTGGTAAAGACGCTGAAGCTGCTGGAGGAGACTCTCGGCGGTGAGCGCAGGGTAAGTATCTGCCGCGAACTGACAAAGCGGCATGAGACGGTGTACAGAGCGACTCTCGCTGAAGCGGTTTCCTGTTATGAGAGCCGGGAACCAAAAGGGGAGTGCGTGATTGTGATCGAAGGCGTGAGCAGGGAAGCCATCGAGATGGAAGAAAGAAAAAAGTGGGAGGATATGAGCATTGAATCCCATGTGGAATACTATCTGTCTCTGGGACTGGATCGCAAAGAGGCGATGAAAAAGGCTGCGAAAGACCGTGGCGTAACGAAACGTGACATTTACCGTTATCTGGAACAGAAGAAACAGGAAGATTGAATCAGTAAAAAATAACAGGCATCAGGATTATCTGATGTCTGTTATTTTTCCGTCTTTCATAAATACAATCTTTTTGTTTAAGCCTGTTGCTTCTTCATAATTGTTTGTCACATAGAGAATGGTAGTATGAAATTCCCGGTTGATCGCCTGGATATCCTCCAGCATCTCAGAACGACGGTCGTCGTTCTGCCGGGCAAAGTCTTCGTCTACGAGAAGTACCTTCGGCTGGCAGACGACCGCCCTGCCGAGGGCGACCCGCTGCTTGTCCGTCTCGGACAGCGCTTTGATCTTTTTGTCAAGAACGTCTGTCAGTCCGAAAAACTTTGCGGCATTCCTGACCCTGCTGTCGATCACGGTGCGGGGCAGATCGCGGAGGCGAAGCCCCAGGGCCATGTTGTCATATGCATTAAAATGTCTGTACAGTGTGTAATTCTGAAATGCCATTGCGAGGCGCCGGTCGCGGGGAAGGATATCGTTGAGCAGTTCTTTCCCGAGATAGATCTCGCCGGAGGTAATATCCTCCAGCCCTCCGATCATGCGGAGGATCGTTGACTTGCCGCACCCGCTGGGCCCGTGGAAGATAACGAACTCGCCATCCTCTATATGAAGGCTGACATCATTTACGGAAATAAATCCGTTTGGGTAAGTCTTTGTCAAGTGTTCTAATGTCACGCTGGCCATAAAGACACCTCCATATTATTAACTATATTGTCATTTTATCACAAAGGAAGGTCTCCTACAATCCCGAACACATTCCCGCCAGAAAAACGCTGGCGGCCAGACCGGCGAAAGTTGCAAGCAGGGCGCCCGCCAGAGTATAACGGGAGCGCCTGATCCCTGCAGTCATGAAATAAAGGCTCATCGTGTAAAAGATTGTTTCCGTACAGCAAAGGGAGATAGATGCGATCAGCCCGATGCGCGAATCGGTTCCGAATTGTTTGAAAATATCCAGAAGCAGCCCGGTGGCAGCAGAGGAAGAAAACATCTTTACGACTGCAAGCGGTACCAGAACGCCCGGAAATCCGATGCGGTCTGTAAACTGTCCCAGAACGGAAGAGACTGCGTCGAGAAAACCGGATGCGCGCAGGATGCCGACTGCCGCCATCAGACCGATGAGAGTCGGCATAATGCGGATCACCGTAAAGAAACCGCTTTTAGCGCCGCTGATAAAGGACTGGTATACATTTACATGGCTTAGCAGTCCATAGACAATGATGCTGAGAATGATAAAAGGGATCAGATAGTCAGAGATATACAACAGGATATGCATGGACACCTCCACAGCAGAAAATCACTCTTACCTATTATATGCAGGACGGGGATGGAATATCGCGCCGGAACCGCTCATAGGATACAGTAAGGTTCCATTCCGGGAGTACATATAGTGTTATTGAGCTTATGGAATAAAAAGACAATTTATAAAAGACAAAAGAAATATAAATACATCTCAATGATCGCACTTA
>DXEY01000076.1 GCA_019114745.1 Candidatus Mediterraneibacter colneyensis
CCCGTCTTAACGTCAAGCACGATCGCATCTGCCCCTGACGCCAGTTTCTTACTCATGATGCTGGAGGCGATCAGGGACATCTGATCCACTGTGCCGGTCACATCCCGAAGCGCGTAGAGCTTCTTGTCTGCAGGAGCCAGATCCGCGGTCTGCCCTGCGATGGCAATGTGGTATTTATTCACGTTACCGATAAACTGTTCCTCCGTAAGAGCCGTGGAAAATCCGGTAAAACTCTCCAGTTTATCGATGGTGCCTCCGGTATGCCCCAGCCCTCTGCCGGACATCTTGGCAACAGGCACGCCGACAGACGCTGCCAGCGGTGCCAGTACAAGGGAGGTCTTATCTCCCACTCCGCCGGTGCTGTGCTTATCCACCTTGATCCCATTGATCGCCGAGAGATCAAGGATGTCGCCGCTGTGAGCCATGGCAAGGGTCAGATCCTTTGTCTCCTCATCTGTCATCCCCACAAAACAGATTGCCATCATCATCGCCGACATCTGATAATCCGGGATCACCCCGTCCGTATACCGGCGGATCATCCACCGGATCTCATCGCCGGTGAGTGCTTCCCCGCGTTTTTTCTTTACGATCAGATCATACATCTTCATCGCATATCCCTCCTGTGAGACTGCTCAAATTCCACGCTCTAATAGTCCAGGCACGCCCGCTCCGTCACATAAGGCCGGACGTAAGTATCCGCAACGGCTACATGAGCCGGATGATTTCCGTATACAGCAATATCCTCCGCTTTTTCCAGCGTAGTCACAAGAGCGATGTCGTGGGTACTCGTAGAGAGCGGCTCTTCGATAAACTCTACGGTCAGAAGCCCCGGCACTTTTCCTGCAAGAGCGCCCAGATTTTCTTTCATCGCTTTCTTAAGCTCCGGTTTCCTCTCTTCTGCGATCCCGGGCTTAAATTTCCACATAACAATATGATGTACCATTGATTCTTCCTCCTTTTACTGAATCCTTCTCTCATTTACAAACATTCCCTGGAACCTCTCTGCCTGGAACTTCCTCACAAACCAGTCGCATTTGCACAGGAACAGATAATAAATATTCAGCCCGCAGCCGTGGATCGTCTCGAAGTTGCCCTGCCCTTTTGAAATGACAAGGTCAGCTTCTTCGATCACGCGCCTTGCCGTCTCACTGATCTCTGATAATTCCGTGCCGGCAATGTCACTCCCATTATCTATAACCTTTACAACACCGTCAAGGCCTGTATATCCGGCAGATTCCATATCCGCGTCATTGACGACCGGAGCCCCTCTTACGACAGCCGTCACCTCCAGCCCGGGGTACATCTCCCGAATGATCCTGATCGCGATCTTGTCCAGCACGATCTCGCCGCAGTTGTCTGTCAGGTATGCCAGTTTTGAAGCCTCTGCCAGATCTGCACGGAAATGCTCATATTCAGCGGGAGACAGTCCCTCCTTCTCCTGCTCCTCGAACAGGGAGAGCAGTTTCTCCCGGGAAATGTCTTTTACCGAAGCATAATCAATATAGTTGGCTGTCCGGGCAAAGCACAGCGCTGCTTCGAGCGGGTCGCTGTGGGCTCTGATCCTGGTCTCAAGCGCCTGCTCCATCGACAGCAGATAATCATTAAATTCCTTTTTTACATCTGCCATACTGTCTCTTGCTCCCCAGTACCGCGCATAAATATCCGACAGCGGCCGGACAAGCGCCGGAGCAGACAGCTCCGGGTCGCAGGAGGCGAGATACGACAGTATCTCCCTCATATACCGCATCTTCTTTTCTTCGTCGCCAAAACCTCTCACCTGCGCTTCCTGCATCTGAACAAGGCAGGTAAGACAAAAAGCATTCAGCTTCATTCATGCACCTCCGCAATCTGTCGTATTCCGTCATCTGAAATGGGCTCAGCGCCCTCCTTCCAGAAAGGAGCTCAGGATGATCAGGATAAATATAACGATAAACAGAATCTGTACGATATTATTGCTGCCAGCCGTCGTCTCCTCAAAATCCATCGGCCGGTCGTCAAACACCCCGGGATCGCTCTTGTGTTCTTTCCACTGGAAATCCTCGAGGAAATACTTCCACCCGCTCCGGTCGGTATACACACTGACCTGGTCTGAAGCAAGGTAACGGTGGATCTGGCGACGGTAGCCCTGGCTCTCGACCGTACTGACCGCGCCTGTCACTGGATCTGTGATCTCCACCTGCAGATGGTAGTATCTGCGGTATCTCAGCACATTGTGCTTCCCGGAATAATAAGGCATATCTTTCCGTATCACTCCGCATATCCTTCCATACTTCACGTCTCCAAGCGCCACTGCCTCTCTTCGCTGCCTCCTGTAGAACAGCGCCCTCCTTATGCCATTGACCGCCGTGTACAGCGGGAGCAGCCCCGCCGCAAGGAACAGGCACAACGTCATGTGAAATCCACTGACAGCCATGCTGCCAAGGATCGAACCAAACCAGAGAAACGTAAAAAGGAACACCGGGATCACGTTCCCCATCTCTTCTTCTGCCGGACGTATTACTCGTCTCATAACCTGATCTCCTTTTTACCAGTTACTCATATCCCAGCGCTGCCATCTCGTCCTTTATCGTCTGCTCACAGGAGCGCATCGCCAGTATCGTCCTCTCAAACAACGTATTGAGTTCCCAGCCCAGGCGCTCTGCGCCTGTCCGTATCACGTCACGGGAGCAGCCGGCGGCAAACCTCTTGTCTTTGAATTTTTTCTTTACGCTGGACACTTCCATGTCCGTCACACTCCGGGACGGGCGCATGAGCGCCGCTGCCCAGATCAGCCCGGTCAGTTCGTCGGCGGCAAAGAGCACCTTCTCCATCTCGTGGACAGGTTCTACATCGCTGCACAAGCCATATCCGTGGGAACAGACGGATGCGATCATATCCTCTCCCACACCGCCCTTTTCCAGAAGCTCCGGCGCTTTCTGACAGTGTTCTTCCGGATACATCTCAAAATCGATATCGTGCAGGAGCCCGCAGATCCCCCAGTAGTCCTCTTCGTTTCCATAGCCAAGCTCTTTTGCATACCAGCGCATGACACCCTCGACGGTCAGCGCATGCTGGATGTGAAACGCCTCTTTATTGTAGGTTCTCAGCAGTTCCAGCGCTTCCTCTCTCGTAATCCTGCTCGTTCTCATTGTTCCAATCTCCTCCTGTCCACATAAATTTTCCTGTTTTATAAAAATGTCAGATAATCTTTGTAATTCTTTTCCAGCAATTTCGGCGTATCAAGCCCGTATGGGCACCGCTCTTTGCACTGTCCGCAGTGCAGGCACTCTGTCGTCTGTTTCATCTTTTCCTGCCACTCTTTGGAGAGCCAGTCCGCCTGGGGCGCCCTCCTGAGCATCAGGCTCATTCTTGCACAGTTATTGATCTCAATTCCCGCCGGACAGGGCATACAGTACCCGCATCCGCGGCAAAATTCTCCGGAAAGCTCGCTCTTATCGCGCTCGATCTCCTGTATCATTCCTTCATCCAGTACAGGCGGGCAGTCCTGATAAGAGAGAAACTCATCCAGTTCAGACTCTCTCTGGATTCCCCAGATCGGAGCCACATGGTCAAATCTTTCCTGAGCCATAAAGGCATAGGCTGCCGCCGAATTGTGGATCAGCCCTCCGGCAAGTCCTTTCATCGCGATAAATCCCATGCCGGCGTTTTTACACTTCTCTGCCAGTTCTGTCTCAACCGGGGCGGCAAGATAGGAAAACGGGAACTGAAGCGTCTCATACAGCCCGGACTCCACCGCCTCATCCGCCACCGCGATCCTGTGGTTGGTAATGCCGATATGCCGGATCTTGCCCTGTTTTTTTCGCCTCAACCGCCGCTTCATAGAGCCCGGTTCCATCACCCGGTTTCGGACAGACAGCCGGATTATGTAACTGATAGAGGTCGATATAATCTGTTCTCAGCTTCCGCAGGCTTTCCTCCAGATCTTTCCAGAATCCTTCCGCATCGGCTGCCATCGTTTTCGTGCTGATGATGATCCGTTCCCTTATGTATTCAAACGCTGCGCCGAGCTTCTCCTCGCTGTCCGAGTATGCGCGCGCCGTATCGAAATAATCAATGCCGTTGTAAAATGCCTTCTGAAGCAGATATACCGCTTCCTTTTTGCTGATACGCTGGATCGGAAGCGCTCCGAAACCATTTTTGTTTACCTCGATCCCTGTGTTTCCCAATCGTACTTTATCCATGCCGTCTGCCTCACCTTCTATACCTGTCGGAAGTAGTTTTCCTGTGCTTATAGATGTCGTCAACTTTCATCCATTATTTTATTATAGCGGATAATGGAGAGAAGGACAAGAAATAGTAAAAGCCCTGCAAGCATTCAGGGCCGGCAGGGCTGCTGTAATTATTATAAATAGTTTTCAAAAATCCGACAATATCGACCGGAGCCCCAGGTCTGCTATCCCCGGAAATTCTTTCCGTAGGAATAATATATAAATCCCAGGTCTGCCGCAAACACGACGACAGCGACAAGTAGTGCGAGCCAGCCCTCCGGGCCTAAAAAGATCACCTCGCGGAACACCCAGAAGTTACAGATCACAAACAGCAGCACAGGGAGGGCGATGATGGAAATCATGCGGTACCGGTTATATTTCTTCTCTGACATGCCTTCCGGAATATAATCCTCCGGGTGCGTCATCTCACAGTGCACCGTAATGCCGTACCTGCCCGAAGTCCTGTAGGCTTTGTACTCGATTCCATCGATCTCAAATCTGGGAGACATCCCCTCTCTTGTGATGACAATATCCATTTTTTCCTGTTCTGCAAACTTGAGCAGCTCTTCGGTAAATTCCCGTGGCGTATCGCAGCGCACATCCGGCATGAACGAGAAGGCGCGCTTCATCTCCGAGCGGATGACCGCTTTATAATCTGCAAGGAAATCGGCAAATACAGAGCCCTCTTTCTCCTCGTTCTCCATCTCGCAAAGATAACTGTCTACATCCAGGTCTTTCAGTTCCGGTTCATGGATCCTTTCACAGAACCGGAGCGCCGCTTCCATCTTGTCTTTCTCTGACTGTAAATGCTGGATCTGCTGCTCAACAGCTTTTTCCAGTGTCACCTCTCCGGCAAACAGTCTTCGGATCTCCGTGATCGGCATATCCAGCTTGCGGAAGAGCCGTATCAGCTTCAGCCGGTTGATATCCTCGTCACTGTACTCGCGGTACGCATTTCCCCTGTTCCTTCCCGGCTGGATCAGGCCCTGTTTCTCATAATAACGGATGTTCTGCTCACTGATGCCCGTGACAGATGCAGCTTCTTTGATCGATCTCATACGTTAATCCCCCATTCACTTTTCTCTGCACTTAATTCCGTAATTGCCCCGGCTCCCGGATTCATAGCCCCTGTATATTTCATAGAGTTTGTCGTTTATTACAACTTCGTCGTCACCTATAAAAGAGTATTTGTCGCCATTCTCATCACAGTACCTGGAAATTGCCTGGTGCGCTTTCGTAACCGTAGGATAGACGCCGCTTTCGTCATATGGTACCCAAAAAGCTTTTTTAGACATCTTAAACATAAATGTCACTCCTTTCTAAGACATATCCCGTATCACAACTTCGTATCTGTTTCTTTACAGGCAATATACACCTTATAGTTAGTATAAGGTCAAGTATGAA
>DXEY01000077.1 GCA_019114745.1 Candidatus Mediterraneibacter colneyensis
GGAGAATAGATATCCTTAATTGCATACGCATCATAAACATTCTTAAAATCGCAGTTTTCAAATGTGGATTTTCCTCTGCTGCCAAACGGGCTGGCGATAACGCGGTCAAAGCTGCACCCGCTGAAATTCACATCTCCTGTATTCAGCATCTGAAGCTCGGCATTCTGAATGTCCGTCGCTGAAAACTCTCCTCCCCACCCAATGTTGTTCATGCATAGCGTAAAGTCAGCAGGATTAAACTTAAAATTCACATTGGAAATTTTTACGTCTGTCTTACCGCTGAAAATCTGATACTGCGCATTCGGCGCCTGTCCTCTCTGCGGATTATTTCCGTCAGGCTTCTTGTTTTCAACATCAGCCAGAAGGCACCCATGATTCTCGCGGGTATCTGTACAGGCAGACGACGGGCTCCACTCTACTGTTACCCCCTGTCCGTCATAAGCATATTCGGCACTTGCTACTTCCTCTAAAAACTCGCTGAAATCAATGGTACGGTTCCCACCTGTCTCCTCTGCCAGCGCCGTTGCCGGGATCATGGAAAACACCATTACCATTGCAGCCAGCATGGAAAACCATCTTTTCTTTTTCAAAATTAAAGCCCCCTTTACCTCTATCCTTTTGTCTCCAGGATGTACATTTGGTTCAACTATATCATTTCTCCTTGTGGTTTGCAAGGGAAATATCTCCAAGGCAAAAAATGCCAAAAAATGCTGCCGCATCTATGATTTTCTGCTCATTGATGCGGCAGCTTTTTCTGCCTTACTATATGTATCTTGTATCTACATTTCTATCATCTGTGTTTTTAGTATCTCAGTGCTTTTCTTCTTAACAGTACCGCCAGTCCGGCTGATACTGAGATTCCCATTAATGCAAGCCAGATGCCCGGATTTCCGGTGTCTCCGGTCTGAGGCGCCGCCACTGATCCGGCTTCATCCAGAGCGAGCACAAAGGGAGAAAATCCTTTCACGCTGACAGTTGCCTGCCCGTTCTCCACAACTGCTTTGTAAGTCTCATAACTGCCGTCATCCAGATAATGGAGAATAATCATATTTTTCCCATTATACTGCGGATCCACTTTGAATGTCAGCTCTGCATCACCGTCCAGTGTTCCCGACAAAGTGATGTTGTATACTCCGAGTATCACTTTTCCTTTTACCGGATCGGCTGACACATATTTCGCATACCCCTCTGTATTCGGATCCAGCGTTTTAACAGTCAGCGCTGCATCATCCGAAAGAGTTCCGGCAACTGTAATCCCCTGTCCGGAATCAGACAGGCTTCTCTCCTCACTTCCGGATTCCGGTTCTGCTGACGGTTTCTCTGCCTCCGGTGTTTCATCTGTATCAGTTGAGCCGGTCGGTTCTTCCACATCTGTCTGTCCGCTGGTTTCTGACAAATTCTCATCTCCGGTTGTTGTTCCGTTTCCGGAGGCTTCGTCATTTCCGGCTGTATCCCCGCTACCAGAAGAATCCTCCTTTTCGGTGGTATCTTCAACTCCCGAAGATTCTTCGTTTCCGGCTGTATCTTCATCTACTGAAGTTCCTTCGTCTGCAGCTGTATCTTCATCTACTGAAGTCCCTTCGTCCGCGGCTGTATCTTCATCTACTGAAGTCCCTTCGTCTGCGGCTGTATCTTCATTATCTGATGAGCCTTCATTTCCGGTGGTATCCTCATCTTCCACGGATCCTTCATTTCCCGAAGATCCTTCGTTTCCAGATGTGTTCTGGTCTCCTCCAGTGGAGGGGATGTCCGTCACATCGTCCGAGCCGTCATCCGCCCCGGTGCCAGGATAGTCGCGGCTGCCGCCTGCCGCATCCAGCGTCCATGCCAGCGCCGCGGCTTTTTCACCCCAATAGGGATCTGAAGCATACTTAACGTTGATGCCGCTGTCTTTATTTCCCAGATACTCGCCGTAATTCTTCCAGTTTCCATCTTTCAGATATCCGCCTGCCATATGGTCAGACATAAACTCGCGGATGCAGTCGTCCACGCTTGCGAAATAGTTCGCGCTTTGTCCCGGGGAGCTGTCAACCGCATTTAACCCGAACAGGTTATTCTTATTGACACAGATACCGCTTGTCCCCCATGCGCTCTCATTGATGGCGATCCCCAGAGACAGCAGTGCGTTGACGCTATATGTATCCTGATACTTGACAAAGATCGTTCCCGTCCCTGTCAGCCTGGATGCGGAAGAAGATTTTCCCGCATTTTTCATCGCCGTCTGGAGAATACTCTCCAGCTCTTCTCCGCTGTAACTGGTAGAGCTGTTCATATCAAGGAACTGGAAATAGTTATAAAACGGATTCCCCGCGTTCACTGCCGACGCTCCGACAGAACCGCTCTGATAGTCCGACAGCATCACACTGTAATCTGTATAGAAGTAATGCCCGTCGTAGCTGTAATACTTCCCGCCCTCGCTCAGATAAGACGGAGCAGGCCCGTTGTTGATGGAAGATTCCGGTGACTTTTTCAGATTCTGGGAAATATTGTGGATCAGTTTTCCACCGGAGACCGTGTAATAGCTGACGTTATCCACAACTGACGAATAATCCAGAAGTTCTACTTCCGACGCGCTGACCGTTCCGGTCTCGCCCGCGAGCATGAACCGGATATTCCCGCTGGAATCTGTACCCAGGTATGCCGCATCAGCGCCGTAAGCTCCATTTGTATAGCCTTCTTTGCCATTATAATAAGTTACGGCATTTCCTTTTGTGTTGAAATTAACTACTTTTAAACTGACCGCACGTGCCGACCTTGCTGAAAAAAGCGCGATCCCGCTGTCTTCTGCCGTTTCCTGGTCCTCTGTGCCGGTTTCATCAGCCGTATCTTCACCGACTGTGCCATCATCCCCGCTGATCTCATAAATACTGCCGTTTTCATCCATGGCAGTCGTCTCATCAAGCCTCTGGCTGTTCTCATCCTGAAGTTCTGATGCCGCGGCCGATGTCTCCCCCTCTTCTGCCGCGTAGCTTTCCATGCCCGGTAAAACCGTCAGGATCATCGACATGCAAAGCATACATATCAGTAGTTTGGTTTTCCTTATCAATTGTATACTTCCCTCCTTCACCTTATTAATTATTTATAGATATAGATACTGATACAATTTTAGATTAACATTTTCATCCAGATGGTGCAAGTAAAAGTTGAAATTTGTCGTATACTTGTATACAATCCGTCGGAAACTGTCTGAAAAGTAAGTACGAAGACGCAAAAAACTCCCGGGAGCACTGGATTTTCCAGCACTTCCGGGAGTTCATTCCATGCGGATGGTGGGACTTGAACCCACACGTAGTCACCTACGCAAGATTTTGAGTCTTGTGCGTCTGCCATTCCGCCACATCCGCTTACGCGGCTTCTGTCAGAAGCCACGAATTATTATATCACTTAAGAATACTCTGCGCAACTACTATTTTTTGATCAGCTTCGCACCGATATCAAAGCAGTCAAAAGTAGCGAAATAATCTGACGGCGTCTCTGCCCTTCGGATCAGATCTGCTGACCCGTCTTCTCTGAGCAGGAGTTCCGCTGATTTTAATTTTCCGTTGTAGTTATACCCCATGGAAAACCCATGTGCTCCGGTATCATGGATCACAAGATAATCCCCGATATCGATCTTCGGCAGCATCCGGTCTATGGCAAATTTGTCATTGTTCTCGCACAGAGAACCTGTCACATCATACTTATGGTCACAGGGCGCATCCTCTTTTCCGAGCACCGTAATATGGTGATATGCACCGTACATGGCAGGACGCATCAGATTGACCGCACATGCATCCACTCCGATATATTCTTTATATGTGTGTTTCTCATGGATCGCCTTTGTCACCAGGCAGCCGTACGGTCCCATCATATACCGTCCCAGCTCTGTGTAGATCGCCACGTCGCCCATGCCTGCCGGCACGAGGACTTCCTCATATACTCTGCGTACGCCTTCCCCGATTGCATAGATGTCGTTCGGTTCCTGATCCGGAGTATACGGTATGCCGATCCCGCCGGAAAGGTTGATGAATTTGATATGCACTCCTGCCTCTTTTGACAGCCTTACCGCCTGCTCAAACAGGACTCTGGCAAGCATCGGATAGTATTCGTTGGTCACCGTGTTGCTTGCAAGGAATGCATGGATTCCGAACTCTTTCGCGCCCTTCCCTTTCAGGATCCTGAACGCTTCGAGGATCTGCTCTGTCGTCATGCCGTATTTTGCATCTCCCGGATTGTCCATGATATCATTGCTGATCCTGAACAGACCGCCGGGATTATAGCGGCAGCTTATCGTCTCAGGTATATGCCCGATTGCTTTTTCAAGAAATTCGATATGTGTGATATCGTCCAGATTAATGATCGCTCCTAATTTATCCGCAAGGATGAAATCCTCCTCCGGAGTGTCATTGGAAGAAAACATGATGTCCTCCCCCCTGATATCAAGCGCATCGGAAAGAAGGAGTTCTGTATAAGAGGAACAGTCGCAGCCGCAGCCGTACTCCTTCAGAATATTGATCAAAAACGGATTCGGAGTCGCCTTTACCGCAAAATATTCTTTATATCCCGGATTCCAGGAAAACGCTTCCTTCAGCGCCCTTGCATTCTCCCGGATCCCTTTCTCATCATAGAGATGGAACGGAGTCGGGTAGGTTTCGGTAATTTTTTCAATCTGTTCTTTTGTCACGAATGGTTTCTTTATCATCTGTTTTTCTCCTGATTTCTGCGTTATTATTCCACTGTCGCAATACGCATCATATTACTGTTGGCTGTGTGTTCCTGCATGATATTCTGGGACGGGATGCCTGCCGTCAGGACAACCACATCGCCCGGCTCTATATACTGTTTCACCGTCGCCAGCTCGATGGCACCGTTGCAGATGTCATCGGTCGTGTTAAACTGGATAGACTTGAGCGGACGCACGCCCCAGTAAATCGACATTCTCCTGAGGGTACGCTCATTCGGGGTGATCCCCAGAATATCCTGCCTCGGTCTCATCTTCGACACAACTCTCGTCGTAGCCCCGGACACGGAAGGAGTTATGATACATTTTGCATTCAGGTTCGCCGCTGCCAGCACGGACGAATATCCGATCGCGCTGGACAGACCGCTCTTTAAGTGCTCTCCCGCTTTGTTAAGCATCATCTCATAGTCCAGGTGCTGCTCTGTATTTTCGATAATGTGAACCATCATCTGCAGTGCCTCCATAGGATATTTCCCCTGGGCCGTTTCGCCGGAAAGCATGACTGCATCTGTACCGTCATATACCGCATTTGCCACATCTGTCACCTCGGCACGGGTCGGACGGGGATTGCGGATCATCGAATCAAGCATCTGGGTCGCTGTGATCACAGGTTTGAAGTTGTCATTACATTTCTGGATCATCATTTTCTGGAGATAGGGAACCTCCTCTGCCGGGATTTCGACGCCCAGGTCTCCTCTTGCCACCATGATCCCGTCCGCCGCACGGATGATCTCATCAATGTTGCGGATTCCCTCCGCGTTTTCGATCTTCGCGATAATCGGAATATACGGTGCTCCAAGATCCTTGAGGAACGCCTTGATCGTCAGGACGCACTCCGCATTTCTAACGAAGGACGCCGCGATAAAATCTACTCCCTGTTCTACGCCGAATCTCAGGTCATCCTTATCCTTCTCTGTAAGCGCCGGCAGCCTCACAGCCACATTCGGCACGTTGACGCCTTTTTTCTCACCCAGTTCTCCACCGTTTACGACTTCACAGACAATATCTGTATCTGTTTTTCTCGTCACCCTGAGTCCGATCAGGCCGTCATCGATCAGGATCGTACTTCCTCTGTCCACATCATCCGGAAGCCCGTCATATGTGATAGACACACCGGTCCCGTCGCCTTCGATCTCTCTCGTGGTAAGGACAAATACCGCTCCGTTTTCCAGCGTTACCTTTTTACCGTCTTTGAGTCTGCCGGTACGGATCTCCGGCCCTTTTGTATCAAGCAGGATCGCCGTATTCGTGTGAAGCTCTTCGCGGAGCTGTTTGAGCATATCCATCCTGCTCTTCTGCTCCTCGTGATCCCCGTGCGAAAAATTAAAGCGGGCCACATCCATTCCATTTAAAATAAGGCTTTTCATCAATTCCCTGTCATTGGTATTGGGCCCCATCGTACATACTACTTTTGTCTTTTTCATCAATACTCTCCTTCATCATGGTAATACTCTTCTATTTCACATGTTCATGTGTAAACAGATGATCCTGGCAATATTCATAATTGCCGGCACATTTCGAGCAGTATCTGAATTCCAGACACGGATCGTCCAGTTCTGTTCTGCCGCACACCGCGCAACGGTGCTTCGCGCCGTTTGTGTATTTCATATGAGGCGCAGACTGACGCCTGAACCGCGCTTTGCGCGCCTGCTCTTTCGGCCCGAACCTGCGGACGTTCCGGCTTGACAGGAAAAAGATCACAAAATTTAACAGAGAGGCCGCGATCGCCACACGCTCGCCTGCGCCGCCGCGGATGAAATAATATGCCGCCATCGCCGCATAGACAAGCGCCATCCATTTCATCTTGATCGGCAGGATGAAATAAAGCATCACTTCCATATCCGGGTAGATCGCCGCAAAAGCAAGAAAGATCGACATGGTAATATAGTTCGTCCCGACCATACCTACCATATAGAGCGGCACCTCGACCCCATATCTGAAATAGTAAAAGCCATAAAGGAGAAACACTGCTATCACAGTAAACAAAAGTCCGGAAAAAATGTATACATTATACCGGAAGGTACCCCAGGTTCTCTCAAGTGCTGTTCCCAGCGAAAAGTACAGAAGCACAAGAAATACAAGCGATATCAGATTCGTCGCGGGCGGGATCAGCACCCATGAGACGATCCTCCACACCTGTCCTCTCAGGATCAGCGCCGGTTCCAGTGTGATATAGGAGATCATCTCCGGCATCAGATATACAATTCCAAATCCGATCACATAAGCAGCCAGCAGATATACGGTCAGATTCGGGATGGCAAAACGTCCTAATTTTCTCTCTAATTTGTCAAGCCAGTTCAATAATACCTACTCCTTATGATTTGATATTTTTCTATATTAATCCTTTACAATTGTAACTTCCGGCTCTTTGTTTGTCAAACAGTAGTTATCCCTTTTCATGGCTTTAACGTGATCTTTATATAATTTACCCATAAGCCGTGGAATTATTTTGCAATACCGTATAATAATAACAATTGTGTTTTTAAATTTTCTGTCGTATAATGTATATTGCTGTAAAATGCATGACCGCATTTAATAAGAAATAACTCATATAAATTATACAGAAGATTGGAGAATTTATTAATGAATCCGAAAGAATTACATACGCTTGGAATCGATATCGGTTCCACCACAGTTAAAATTGCGATTCTGGACGAAGAAAACGAAGTACTCTTCTCCGACTACGAAAGACATTTTGCAAATATCCAGGAAACTCTGTCAGATCTTTTGGGGCGCGCCCTCTACAAGCTCGGCTCAATCTACGTCTCTCCGGTCATTACCGGAAGCGGCGGACTGACTCTTGCAAAAAATCTCGGAGTTCCTTTCGTCCAGGAGGTTATCGCCGTATCCACAGCGCTTCAGGACTACGCTCCCCAGACCGACGTTGCCATCGAGCTTGGCGGCGAGGACGCGAAGATCATTTATTTTGAAGGCGGCAATGTGGAACAGAGGATGAACGGCGTCTGCGCCGGCGGTACAGGCTCTTTTATCGACCAGATGGCATCGCTTCTGCAGACAGATGCATCCGGCCTGAACGAATATGCCAGAAATTACAAAGCGCTCTACTCGATCGCGGCGCGGTGCGGTGTGTTCGCAAAGTCTGATATCCAGCCCCTGATCAATGACGGCGCCGCAAAAGAAGACCTTGCCGCTTCTATTTTCCAGGCGGTCGTCAACCAGACGATCAGCGGACTGGCCTGCGGCAAACCGATCCGCGGGCATGTGGCATTCCTCGGAGGGCCGCTCCACTTCCTTCCGGAACTGCGCGCCGCGTTCATCCGCACGCTGAAACTGGACGATGAGCATATCATCGCGCCGAACCATTCCCATCTGTTTGCGGCGATCGGTTCAGCGCTTAATTCTAAGAAAGATACACCCGTCTCACTGCGCGAACTCCAGAACAGGCTGGAGCGCAAAGTAAAAATGGAAATTGAAGTGGAACGTCTGGATCCGCTGTTTGCCTCCAACGCCGAATATGAGGAGTTTACCGCCCGCCACGCAAAACATCAGGTTCCGGTCAAAGACCTGGCAACCTACCGGGGCAGGGCATTCCTCGGAATCGACGCAGGATCTACCACGACAAAGGCTGCTCTGGTCGGCGAGGACGGTACGCTGCTCTACTCCTTCTATCACAATAACAACGGAGATCCTCTGGGAACTACAATCTCTGCCATTAAGGAGATCTACAGCCAGCTCCCGGAAGGGGTCGAGATCGTCCACTCCTGTTCTACCGGTTACGGTGAGGCGCTGATCAAGTCCGCGCTGATGCTGGACGAGGGAGAGGTCGAGACCATCGCCCACTACTATGCCGCAGCATTCTTTGAGCCGGACGTAGACTGTATCCTCGACATCGGCGGCCAGGACATGAAATGCATCAAGATCAAGAACCAGACCGTTGACAGCGTACAGCTCAACGAGGCTTGTTCCTCGGGATGCGGTTCCTTTATCGAGACATTCGCAAAATCACTGAACTATACTGTGGAGGACTTTGCTCACGAGGCCCTCTACGCACAGAACCCGATTGACCTTGGCACGCGCTGTACGGTATTTATGAATTCCAAAGTAAAGCAGGCGCAGAAGGAAGGCGCTTCCGTTGCGGACATTTCCGCAGGGCTTGCCTACTCTGTAATTAAAAACGCCCTGTTCAAGGTCATCAAGGTGTCCAGCGCATCTGAACTCGGAAACCACATTGTTGTCCAGGGCGGTACATTCTACAATAATGCCGTGCTCAGAAGTTTTGAAAAGATCGCGGACTGCGAGGCGATCCGCCCGGACATCGCCGGGATCATGGGCGCATTCGGCGCTGCTCTGATCGCACGGGAACGCTATACGGACTGCGAAGGCACTACCATGCTCTCCATCGACGAGATTTCCTCCATGGAGTACTCTACCACCATGGCAAAATGCCGAGGCTGTACAAATACCTGCCGTCTGACAATCAACCATTTCAGCGGCGGGCGAAAGTTCATCACCGGAAACCGCTGCGAGAGAGGTCTCGGCAAAGAAAAATCCAAAAACACGATGCCAAACCTCTTTGACTATAAACTGCACCGGTATTTTGACTACACGCCCCTGGAGGAATCCGAGGCGAAACGTGGCACCATCGGTATTCCACGGGTACTGAACATGTACGAGAACTATCCGTTCTGGTTTACATTTTTTACAAAGCTCGGATTCCGGGTCGTGCTCTCCCCTTCCTCCACAAGGAAGATCTATGAGCTCGGTATCGAATCCATACCAAGCGAATCCGAATGCTATCCGGCAAAGCTGGCTCACGGACATGTACAGTGGCTGATCAATAACGGGATCAGACATATCTTCTATCCGTCCATTCCATACGAGAGGAATGAGTTCGAGGAAGCCAACAACCACTACAACTGTCCGATCGTCACCTCCTACCCGGAGAACATCAAAAACAATATGGATTCTATCGTAAACGGGGAAGTAGATTTTATCCATCCCTTCCTTTCCCTCCAGAGCGAGGAGACCATCTCCTACCGTCTGACCGAGGAACTTGGCGAGAATTTCTCCCTCAGTGAGAGCGAAATCAGATCCGCAGTTCATGACGCATGGGCAGAGCTTGCCTCCTGCCGTGAGGACATGCGCAAAAAGGGCGAGGAGACGATCAGATTCCTGAACGAGACCGGAAACCGCGGAATCGTCCTTGCCGGACGTCCGTATCACATTGACCCCGAGGTCAACCACGGACTCCCGGAAATGATCACTTCCTATAATATAGCGGTTCTGACAGAGGACTCCATCTCTCACCTGCACCAGGTAGAGAGGCCGCTGAATGTAATGGATCAGTGGATGTACCACTCCAGGCTTTACGCTGCTGCAAACTATGTAAAGACAACCGAAAACCTGGATCTGATCCAGCTCAATTCCTTCGGGTGCGGACTGGACGCGGTAACGACCGACCAGGTAGCTGACATCCTGACCGGATCAGATAAGATCTACACGACTTTGAAGATCGACGAGGTCAATAACCTGGGAGCTGCCCGCATCCGCGTGCGTTCCCTCCTCGCCGCGATCCGGGTACGTGAGCAGAAAAAGGCAGAGCGTACGATCCGCCCTGCTTCGATCGAAAAAGTGCCTTTCACAAAAGAAATGCGAAAGACACATACCATCCTCTGCCCGCAGATGTCGCCGATCCACTTTGAACTTCTCGAACCGGCGTTTAAGGCTGCCGGTTATAAGATCGAAGTCCTTCCGAACGACAACCGTCAGGCTGTGGATATGGGGCTCAAATATGTAAACAACGACGCATGCTACCCGTCTCTGATCGTAGTCGGGCAGATCATGGACGCGATCCTCTCCGGCAATTACGACACAGACCATCTGGCAGTTATCATAAGCCAGACCGGAGGCGGATGCCGTGCTTCCAACTATATCGGATTTATCCGCCGTGCGCTGAAGAAAGCCGGATACGGACATATCCCGGTCATCTCCATCAATCTGAGCGGTCTGGAGGCTAACCCGGGATTCAAGATCACCCTCCCGCTGGCTGTGCGCATCGCGTATGCCGCTGTATTCGGGGATATTTTTATGAAGTGCGTCTACCGGATGCGCCCCTATGAGGCTGTCCCCGGCACAACAGACGCAATGCACCGCAAATGGGTGGCAGTCGTCCAGAAATTTGTATCCGAGGGATATCCGTCCAGAAGAAGATTTAAGAAACTGTGCCGCGATATCATCCATGATTTCGACAACATTGAGATCCTTGATATCAAAAAGCCGAGAGTCGGCGTTGTCGGTGAGATCCTTGTCAAATTTCTTCCTGCGGCAAATAACCACCTGGTAGACCTGCTGGAAGCAGAAGGCGCCGAGGCAGTCGTCCCGGATCTGATCGACTTCATGCAGTACTGCTTCTACAACCAGAACTTCAAGGTATCCCACCTTGGATTTAAGAAATCGAAAGCACTGGTCGGAAATCTTGGGATCGCTGCGGTAGAATGGCTGCGTTCGCCTGCTACAAAGGCCTTTGCCGAGAGTAAGCACTTTGATCCGCCTGCTAAAATCGAGGATCTGGCAAAAATGGCTTCTGAGATCGTATCCATCGGCAACCAGACCGGAGAGGGTTGGTTCCTCACCGGAGAGATGCTCGAGCTCATCCACAACGGCGCCGGAAACATCGTGTGTACACAGCCGTTTGCCTGCCTGCCGAACCACGTCGTAGGCAAGGGTGTGATCAAAGAGCTGAGAAGGCGCCATCCTGAGTCCAACGTCGTCGCCATCGACTTTGATCCGGGCGCAAGTGAAGTCAACCAGCTCAACAGGATTAAGCTGATGCTTTCAACAGCGTTTAAGAATCTGGAAAAAGAGAACTAAAATTTCTCATTAAAATACCCCTGCCGGTTTTCCCCGGCAGGGGGTGTTTTCTATCTCTTTCTACTCTCCGATCCGGTACAGGAAAAAACATCCTCCGAACAGACCCATGATCAGACCGGCATATCCGCCAGCACAGATCAGATCTGCCAGAGCCTCCATGATCCCCGTGTCAGTAACAGCACACACAAGCAGCCCGGCAATCACGCCGGCGGCAGTCCATGCAAAAATCATGACCGGAAGAAATACCGATACTGCATGGCTGTTATCCATATATTTTGTGAGCAGATTCCATAGTCCTCTGTACATCCTGATTCCCTCATTTCTTTTGAATAATTATCAACTGCTGTTGTTATTATAGGAACAGGATGTAAAAACTATCCTCATTTCAATGCAAAGTTTCTGTAAACTTCTTCCGGCGATGCGGCGATCCTGTCTGCCCCGGCTTCTTCAAGTTCTTCCCGGCTTCCATAGCCGTATAAAACGCCAATGCTTTCAAGTTTCGCTTTTTTCGCGCCTGCAATATCGTGACGGCGGTCTCCGATCATGACCGCACAGGACCGGTCATCCCCGGAAAATCCACATGATGCCAGCACATACTCGATTACCTCATATTTATCGGTTCGCTCGCCGTTCATACACGCGCCGCCAATAAAATCAAAATATTTGTCAAATCCAAAATGCCCGGCGATTCTTTTTGCATATTCTTCCGGTTTTGACGTTGCCATCACGATTTTAACTCCGGAACGTTTCAGATGCTCCAGCATCTCGGGCACGCCTTCATACACGCGGTTCTCGAACAGTCCTTTCTCACCGTAGTATTCCCGGTATGCCGATACCATTGCAGCTCCTTCCTCTTCCGACAGATGAAATACTTCCTGGAACTGCTCCTTAAGGGGCGGGCCGATAAAGGTACGGAGCACTTCCTCTGACGGCTCGCTGATCCCGTGTTTTCTAAGTGCATACCGTATGGAGTTCATGATCCCCGGACCGGAATCCGTGATCGTACCGTCCAGATCAAAAATAGCAGTTGTATATTTTTTGTTCATCTCTGTTCTTCTCCTCATATTTCTGAAAGAATCAAAAACTCCTGATCTGATCCCCCTCTTCGCTGTCCGTCTTGATCACTTTGCGGATCACTACATAATAACCATACTCATCATTTACCTTCACATAGACCCGGTCGCCCTCTTTATGTCCCAGGAGAGCTTTTCCGATGGGCGACTCAATGCTGACCAGACCGTTCAGAGAGCTTCCGCGTACCGAAGTCACGATCCGGTATGTCTCCACCTCATCATCGTCCTCACAGTAGATTTCAACCGTATTGTTCAGCCCGACTTCATCCGCTTTAGAATGATCCTCCACGATTACAGCGGTTTTCAGCATCCGTTCAAGATAACGGATCCGGCTTTCATTCCGGTTCTTCTCTTTCTTCGCGGCATGGTACTCAAAATTTTCACTCAGATCTCCATGGGAGCGCGCCTCCTTTACAGCCTCGATCAGCTCTTTCCGCTCCACCAGCTTCCGGTGTTCGATCTCTGCCTGGATCTTTTCCACATCGCTTTTTGTCAGTTTTTCACGCATAACTTTCCATCCTTCTTTTCACATACAGACAGAGGCGCGGCCTGATGCCGTGCCTCTGTACTATCCAGCAAATACATTATAACTATTTTACGAGCAGTGATTTTCCTGTCATCTCTTTCGGCTGCTCCATTCCCATCAACTCGATCAGTGTAGGCGCAATATCAGCCAGGCATCCGCCTTCTCTGAGCTTGCAGGACGGATCGGCATTAACCAGGATGAATGGAACCTGATTCGTCGTATGTGCTGTAAACGGTTCGCCTGTCTCTTCATCGATCAGCTGCTCAGCATTTCCGTGATCCGCACAGATAAACATCTGTCCGTCCACTTCTTTGACTGCATCTACTGCTCTTCCGACACACTCATCTACAGCCTCAATGGCTTTGATCGCAGCGCTTTCCACTCCGGTATGTCCTACCATATCCGGGTTTGCAAAATTGATGATGACTACGTCATATTTTCCTGACCTGATCGCCTCGACCAGCTTGTCACACACTTCGTATGCGCTCATTTCCGGTTTCAGATCATAAGTCGCCACCTTCGGAGATTTTACAAGGATACGATCCTCGCCCGGATTCGGCTCCTCTACGCCGCCGTTAAAGAAGAACGTAACATGCGCATATTTCTCTGTCTCAGCAATACGTGCCTGCTTCAGATTGTTCGCTGCCAGGAACTCGCCGAATGTGTTCGTGATCTCCTCTTTTACAAATGCAACCAGCTTATTCGGGATCGTAACATCATACTCTGTAAAGCATACATAAGTCGTCTTCACTCTCGCGCCTCTGTCGAATCCTGTAAAATCATCGTCGCAGAATGTCCTTGTGATCTCTCTTGCACGATCCGGGCGGAAGTTGAAGAAGATGATGGAATCTCCGTCTTTTACTGTAGCGGTAGGAGCTCCGTCCTTCATGATCACCATCGGCTCAACAAATTCATCTGTCTTATCATTATCATAGGATGTCTGGATTCCTTCAGTAGCTGAGACAGCCTCCACGCCTTCGCCTTTTACGAGCGCATTGTAAGCTCTCTCTACACGATCCCAGCGGTTATCCCTGTCCATCGCATAGTAACGTCCGGATACTGTTGCAACTTCGCCGACGCCGATCTCCTTCATCTTAGCTTCCAGCTCTTCTACATACTCTTTTCCGGAAGCCGGAGGAGTATCACGTCCGTCCAGGAAGCAGTGTACATATACTTTCTCGATACCCTGTCTCTTTGCCAGTTCGAGAAGTCCGTAAATATGTGTATTGTGGCTGTGTACGCCTCCGTCGGAAACAAGTCCCATCATATGAAGCGCAGAATCATTTTTCTTTACATTCTCACACGCTGCCACAAGCGCTTTATTCTCAAAGAAATCTCCGTCCTGGATCGATTTTGTGATCTTTGTCAGATCCTGGTATACGATACGGCCGGCGCCCATATTCAGGTGGCCCACTTCGGAATTTCCCATCTGTCCGTCCGGAAGGCCGACTGCCATACCGCTTGCATTGCCCCGCACAAACGGGCACTCTGCCATCAGCTTATCCATAACCGGCGTAGCAGCCTCTGCAACTGCATTGCCATGGTCATCGTCTCTTAATCCATATCCGTCTAATATCATCAATACGGTCGGTTTCTTGCTCATTTCCATATCTCCTTTATTGTACATTTGGGCTTTGTCCCGTTACTTATTGTACCCGCTTTTCTCAGATTTTGCAAGATACTGCACAGCAATCCTGTTCTCCGGTTTTGTGTCCACCGCATAGATCACTGCGAGGAACAGCCATTCCAGCGGCTTCATGAGAATATAGACCAGATCCGCCATATAAGGCGAGTGGATCAGCCTGGCAACAGGAAAGCCGTATGTGTCATAAAAATGCCGGATCCTCCTGTGGATCTTCGGCATACGTTCCTCTAAGATCTGCTCGAACGCGTTCGCAATGCAGAGCTGCCTGTTGACGATCACAGGATGCCCATGCCTCACTCCCATCCGGATCGGCTTCACCACCCGTCTGTGACCGCCTGCGGCAACCGTACAGAGATAATGTTCGTCGTAGTACAGATTTTGCGGCGCAGTCTGCTGTGACAGGTTCCAGTCACTTGTCTCCGTCCATGCCCGGATCGCGCTGTCCGGCTGCTGACCGAATAAAAGCAGGATACATACGATAACTGCCAGAAGAGGCCACATAAGCAGGAATGCCGCTATCGGCCAGGATGCCGACCGATACAGCCTCTCGTTGAGCCACTGCAGACGTCTGTTCCGGAACGTCCTGACCGTTCCACCCTCTTCTAAGTCATCCTCCTGTATCCTCTCCCATTCCAGGATCTTCTGACGGATCGTTTTGATCCCGATCAAAATACAGTTTGCCGGAAACAGGCACAGGTAAATATAGAAGAGATCACGCTGGAAGATCTGTATGATCCAGAGAACACACTGGATCATCCCGAGATACATCGCGGCGATCGCCAGCACCGCGGCCAGAGGCGGAAGTTTGGAAAGATGCACTGCTGAGAGGAGCAGATAGCCCGCTGCTCCCACTGCGGACAGCACCGCTACGGTGAGCGCCCCTTCCGTCCAGACCGGCGTATGCTTCTGGGCATTGTAGAGCGTCTCCGTCCAGTCGGAAAATACAATATTGGTAAACGGGATCAAAAGTGCCGAGTACAAACCGCCCAACAGGATCGTAATGATCTCAAAATGTTTTCCCTTGCGGATGATACGCTCATCTTTGCATCCGGCAAACAGACAAAACAGGTTGATGGCAGTCAGTACAGCCGGATACACAAGAAAGCATCCCACCAGCAAAATCAAAAGCACTCCCTCCCCGAAACCGGAAACATGCCCACCGCCCGCAAAAATCCCGGCGGACGCCAATATCATCGAGCACAATACAGAGAGCAAAATGCTGTGCCTGATCAGTTTTTCTTTCATAAAAAACTCCTCTCTCCCGCAGGCGTAGTTTGAATAAATAATACATCTGTAGGAAAGAGAAGTCAAGCAGCAAAGTTATCATTTAACCCATTCTACATATTTTCCCGGAACATCTCCAGTGAATCTGCTTTCGCCGCAAGCCTGACCCATCTGTCCAAAATTTCCGGGTCTGACTCATTTTCAATCCTGACAGCCAACTCTTCCGGAAGCGCTCCGAGTTCTTCGAGAAGTGCCATCACCGCAGCAGCCTTGCCCAAATTGCGTCCTTCTCCTACTCCTGGTACGACGAGGACTATAACAAACCCACCTGGGAAAAATAGCGGTTTTCCCGCCAAACGGCAAAAGGCGGACTGCTTTGTGATATACACGAAGCAGTCCGCCTTTTAAATCTTATTCACTCGCAATCACTTATTTGTAGTTTACGATCTTACCGAAGTCAGCCTTGAGGGAAGCTCCTCCTACAAGTCCGCCGTCGATGTCAGCCTGTGCGAACAGTTCTGCTGCATTTCCTGCGTTTACAGATCCGCCGTACTGGATGCGGATCGCCTCTGCTGTAGCGTCATCATATACCTCAGCTACGCACTCACGGATGCCCTTGCACACTTCTTCAGCCTGCTCTGTAGTAGCAGTCTTTCCTGTTCCGATCGCCCAGATCGGCTCGTAAGCGATAACCATTGTTTTAGCCTGGTCAGCAGTTACATTCTGAAGGCCTACCTTCACCTGCTGGCGGATAAAGTCCATTGTCACGCCCTGCTCTCTCTGCTCAAGAGTCTCGCCGCAGCACATGATCGGTGTGATACCGTGCTCAAATGCTTTGAGGACTTTCTTATTTACATCCTCGTTTGTCTCACCGAAGTAATCTCTTCTCTCAGAATGTCCAAGAACAACGTATTTCACGCCTGCATCAACAAGCATAGCCGGGGAGATCTCGCCTGTGTAAGCTCCGCTCTCCTCAAAATACATATTCTCTGCGCCAACCTGGATATTTGTTCCTTTTACTGCCTCAACAACCGGTACGATGTCGATTGCCGGTACGCAGAATACTACGTCAACTTCTTCATTTGCTACTAACGGTTTCAGTTCTTCTACAAGAGCAACTGCCTCGCTCGGAGTTTTGTTCATTTTCCAGTTGCCTGCAATAATTTTCTTTCTTGCCATTTTATTCTTTCTCCTTGATCTCATTTTCCCTGCCCGCGGTGGGAAAGGGGATGTTCACTTCACTAAGCTTTTTACTTATCGTTAGCTGCTGCTACACCCGGCAGTTCCTTTCCTTCAAGGAACTCAAGGGAAGCGCCGCCGCCTGTTGAGATGTGCGTCATCTTGTCGCCGTAACCAAGCTGGTTTACTGCCGCTGCGGAATCACCACCGCCGATGATCGTCACTGCGTCTGTGTTTGCGAGAGCTTCTGCCACTGCCTTTGTTCCGTCAGCAAACTTCGGCATCTCAAAGCATCCCATCGGTCCGTTCCATACGACAGTCTTAGCTGATTTTACAGCATCTGCATACATTTTTGCCGTCTCCGGTCCGATATCCAGACCCATCCAGCCGTCCGGGATCTCAGCCTGTGCGACTACCTTTGTATTTGCATCATTTGAGAAAGCGTCTGCCGCGATAGAATCAACAGGAAGAAGAAGTTTTACGCCCTTCTCCTCTGCTTTCTTGATCATATCAAGCGCGTACTGAAGATAATCTTCCTCAAGGAGGGAATTACCTACGTTTCCGCCCTGTGCCTTTGTGAATGTGTAGCACATTCCGCCGCCGATAATCAGTGTATCGACTTTCTCAAGCAGGTTGTTGATAACCGAGATCTTACTAGATACTTTAGATCCGCCGAGGATCGCTACAAACGGTCTCTCCGGGTTCTCTACAGCATTTCCGAGGAAGTCGATCTCTTTCTGCATCAGATAGCCGACAACCGCTGTGTCTACATACTGTGTAACGCCTACGTTTGAGCAGTGAGCTCTGTGAGCTGTACCAAACGCGTCGTTAACGAATACATCACAGAGTGAAGCAAGCTCTTTTGAGAACGCTTCGCCGTTCTTTGTCTCTTCTGCTCTGTAGCGTGTATTCTCAAGAAGTACCACGTCTCCGTCGTTCATAGCCTCTACAGCCGCCTTGGCGTTCGGGCCTACAACCTCCGGATCAGCCGCGAATTTCACTTCCTGTCCGAGCAGTTCGGAAAGTCTTACGGCTACCGGTGCAAGAGACAGCTCCGGTTTCGGCTCTCCCTTCGGTTTTCCGAGGTGTGAGCAGAGGATTACCTTTCCGCCGTCAGCGATCAGTTTTTTAATCGTCGGCAGAGCTGCCACGATACGGTTCTCGTCTGTGATCTTTCCGTCCTGGAGCGGTACGTTAAAGTCACATCTTACAAGAACTCTTTTCCCTTTTACGTTGATATCATCAACTGATTTTTTGTTAAGTGCTGCCATTTCTATAGCCTCCTACATCTTCAAAAAAAGGTCCGGTCCTACAACAAGACCGGACCCTATTGTGAGTCAATTATTCAGGACATCTTCTCAAGTGCCTGTCCTCATTTTAATGAAAAGGACGAATTAAGCCTCAAGCAGTTTTCCAAAGTATTTGATTGTTCTTACCATCTGGCTTGTGTAAGAGTTCTCGTTGTCATACCATGAAACAACCTGAACCTCTGTTGTGCCGTCGCCAGCCGGAAGAGCCATTGTCTGTGTAGCATCGAACAGAGAACCATATGTCATACCTACGATATCGCTGGATACGATCTCGTCTGTGTTGTATCCATAGGACTCGTTAGCTGCTGCTTTCATAGCTGCGTTGATCTGATCAACTGTAACTTCTCCCTCAACAACTGCTGTCAGGATTGTTGTAGATCCTGTCGGAGTCGGAACACGCTGAGCGGATCCGATGAGCTTGCCGTTCAGTTCCGGGATAACAAGGCCGATAGCCTTAGCTGCACCTGTGCTGTTCGGTACGATGTTGACAGCTGCTGCACGTGATCTTCTCAGATCGCCTTTTCTCTGCGGTCCGTCAAGTGTCATCTGATCGCCTGTGTAAGCGTGGATCGTGCACATGATACCAGATTTGATCGGTGCAAGATCGTTCAGAGCCTTAGCCATCGGAGCAAG
>DXEY01000078.1 GCA_019114745.1 Candidatus Mediterraneibacter colneyensis
TCGATCAGTTCTGCGATGTGCGCCTGTCCGGCATGATGATGACCGTGCGCGTGATCAGAATGGCTATGATCCGAATGTCCGTGATCATGGTGCTCATGCCCGTGATCATGGTGTTCCATCTCTTCTCTGCCATACACTGTCACTTCCATATGCGTTCCTGCGATCCCGCATGTTTTCTTTCTCTGAGCCTGCAGCTTTACACCCGGCAGCCCCAGTCCGTTCATCACATCAAGGAACCCCTGCTTATCCTCTAACAATTCATAGAGCGCGGACATCAGCATATCCCCCGCCGCTCCCATATTACACTCGATATAAAGCGTTTTCATCCTGTCATTCCTCCCTGATCCCTTCCATCTGATTGATCATACTCGCCAGATAACCGGCTCCAAACCCATTGTCAATATTTACCACGCTGCATCCTGATGCGCAGGAATTAAGCATGGACAAAAGAGCAGACAGTCCTCCAAAGCTCGCCCCATATCCCACGCTTGTCGGAACGGCGATCACCGGACAGTCCACAAGACCGCCCACCACTGAGGCAAGGGCGCCCTCCATCCCTGCGACCGTCACAACACAGCGTGCACTCATCAGGGGATCCAGATTAGAAAGAAGCCGGTGCAGACCCGCCACACCTACGTCGTAGAGCCTCGTCACTTTATTTCCCATAGTCTCCGCTGTCAGCGCCGCCTCTTCCGCCACCGGGATGTCGCTGGTACCTCCTGTCGCCACCACGATGCTCCCCTTCAGTTCCTGTTCCTGAGGAAAAGCGACCGCAAGACGGGCGAGCGAATGGTATGCCACCGGCACGGAGGCTTCCAGAAGATCTGCCGCCTCCTGTCCGATCCTTGTCACAAGGATGTTCCGGCATCCCCGCTCTCCCATGGCAGTGACGATTCCTTTGATCTGCTCCGGGGTTTTGCCTTCTCCGTATATCACTTCTGACGCTCCCTGACGCACACTCCTGTGGTAGTCGATCTTTGCATAATCCAGATCCTGGAACGGCTCTTCTTTCAGATCCAGCAGCGCCTGTTCCGGTGTTGTCGTTCCGTCCGCCACACTGCGGAGGAGTTTTAATATCTCATACTTCCGATCCATAAATACTCTCCTTTATCCGTTTTCTTTCCGCGTTTCCATGTCGAGGAACACTTCGGGAAAGAACCTCTTCAACGCTTCTGTAACTGCTCCTCTTTGCTCCAGCACAAGGGGCATCTGCTCTTCCCTCACCTGGATCCGGGCTCCGTTTCCATACATCCTCACGCGGAAATCGCGGAAGCCCAGAGCAAAAAGCGCCTGCTCCGCCTGCTCAACTTTCCTGAGATTTTCCGCGGCAATCGCCGTCCCGGTCGGGATGCGGGTTGCAAGACATGCGTAGGCGGGTTTCTCCCAGGTGAAGAGCCCTGCCTTTCTTGATCTCTCGCGCACCTCCCGCTTCGTGATCCCGCACTCCCTGAGGGGAGACCGCACCTGCAGTTCTTTCAGCGCCCGCATCCCCGGCCGGTCTCCGGCATCGTCTGATGCATTCGTCCCGTCCATGAGGATCTCATATCCATCCTGCCTTGCCGCTTCCCACAGCCCGGCAAACAGTGCCCGTTTACAGTGATAGCACCGGTCGGATCCGTTGGCCGCCGCTTCCCTGACTGAGAGGATATCCTTCTCCACCACCGTCAATGGAATCCCCAGTTCTTCTGTGATCCTTCTCGCATCCTCCAGCTCAGACTCCGGCTGGAACACAGTTTTCACATAATACGCCCGCACATCGCATCCGTATTCCCGCGCCAGCCACAGCAGACATGCAGAATCCGTTCCGCCGGAAAATGCCACTGCTGCCTTTGGCACCTGTGCAAAAAATTCTTCTAATGTCATAATTCCTCCTCCATCCTCGCGGCATTGCCGCCCGATGACCGCTGCCCGTCGGATGCCCGCCCGTGCAAGCACGGCGGTCGCCCTCCGGTCGTATCGCACAAAAAAGGTATCCGCCTTCTCCTGAAAGCAGATACCTTCCTGATATCTAAATTCTATCATATTGCGATCCATCGTCAGTTTCAAAAGAATCCACACGGCTTCTGCCGCTCCTTTCGGCTTCCTGCCGGTTCTTATCCTGGTATTCTTTCTGGCTCTTCCCGCCGTACAGGAATTTACTCTCTGAGCCCTGCCAGCGCATCTATCGCATTTTGAACATTTTTTCCCATGGACGCGTCCGTCACGCCCACAACTATGTTATCACAGAGATTTACCGGAATCAAGATTCTTTTCGCCGTGCTCTGCCCCACTGCCACCGCCATCGCAGGGGTGATCTCCCCCAACATGGAATCTGCGATCACGATACCCACAGGCCCCATGATCACGTCCGCCTGCCGCGAAGCTGCCAGCACAGAATTTTCCCCTGTCGCCGCCTGATCCGCCCCCGCCTTTAACATCGCATTGGTCGCCGTGCTGTTCGTCCCCACGGCAAGCACCTCAATATCCGGGGCGTATGCTTTTAAAGCAGTTACAAGCTGACGTCCCAGGCCTCCGCCCTGTCCGTCGATGACCAGTACCTTCATTTAATCCTCTCCCTGTGCTTTCTTTGTAATCTGTCTGGTGTTTTTCTCCACCAGTTTTCTTGATACCATGATCTGATGCCCGCATCCCATACACTTCAGCCTGAAATCCGCTCCCACGCGGAGGACTTCCCACTCATGGCTCCCGCATGGATGGGGTTTCTTCATCCTGATGATATCTCCCACTTGAAATCTGTCAGCCATTTTCTCTCCCTCTTCAGTCTATGTCGGTGAGGACTCCCTGCAGGAGAAAACGTTCGTCATCGTTGACTCCGGTACAGGTTGATAGACTCACGATCTGAGAATCCACATTTACGTCTACGTCCACCTGATAGTTCGACGACTCCCGGCACACACTGATATACTGTTCAAATTCTTCATCCGAAGCGAACTCCACTGTATAATTTTCCCCCGTCGCACTCACTACTCCGGCAGAAAATACAGCGTACGTCCTCACGCTGCCATCCGGCGTATAGATATAAAAATACGGATGCTCCTTGCAGTACTCTTCCTCTTCATACAAATGCAGTCTGGAGAACATATCCGGGCTTACATTCAGATGATGTCCGTAAATGATCGTATTTCTGTCTGAGAAGTCGTTGCTGTTCCTCATATCCATGAAGATTGCTCCGAGCTTGTTGTCATTTTCCGTAAACGTTTTCGTCAGATATTCCTCGTTATCCGCACTCTTTACCACAGGATAATTGATGATGGACGGCTCCTCAAAACGGATCCACGCTACGGTGTCAGGATTGGCAGCCAGCAGTGCGTCAAAGTCCACGCTGAACCCGCTCCCGTCGTCGTCCGCCGTGACAGCCAGTTCCCGGATCTCATCGTACTCCTGTCCTCCGGTGTAATACGGCACAAGCATCATCACCAGCTGGTAGAGGGAAAAGACGAAGACACATACCGCCGCGATCAGGACAGTTCCCGATACGACATCAAACAATACTCTCTTCTGTTTTTTCTGTTTTTTTCGAGGCCGCCTTCTTCCGTGGGGGCTTCTTCTTTCTTTTTTGTCCATCAGGGCACTCCTTTTCTATGTATTGACAGGTCAGAATCCAAGATTTTCATCTACAAGGATGACTTTGAACCGCTTCGGTATCCGGCTGAATCTCGTGATCATGATCTGACAGCAGATACAGTCGCTGCTCTTGCAGTCAAAACAGCTCCCGTTCTTCACGCACGGCGTATCGATCCCGAATCTCTGTGTATTGATCGGAGCCGCCTCATTGCGCGCCCGGTGAAGAGCATCCTCCTCTGTCTTAACGACCTTGTTCATTCCGACGATGAGCAGTACATTTTTCGGGCCAAATGCATAAGCTGCCACACGGTTTGCATTTCCGTCGATATTGACAAACACGCCGTCCTCGCTCATGGCATTGACGCTTCCCAGAAACCAGTCGCAGGTAAAAGCCTTCAGGGCGATCTCGTGTTTCTCTTCCGGAGTTGACGCTTTATCTCTGTCGCAGAACTCGTAATTTCCTTCGTTCAACGCATCGATCAGCCCCACTTCCCGGACAGAAGCCGAACCTCCCATATTGACCGTGCTCCCCTCCGGGATCAGATCAAGGGCGATCTTCAGCGCCTCTTCTTTCGATGCGGCGTAATAAGCCTCCATATTTCTGGACTCCAGCGCTTTTACGACCCGCTTTCCCAGGGCTTCATTCCTCATCTGTCTCACATCCATAGCAATGACCTCTCTTTCCATTTCCGACTCAAAGCATAGCAGCATTATACCACACCACTGCCCTAAATTGCAAAGTTTCACTTCTTTGCTGATACATAGTACTCAGCCCGCGTCTCAAGACAGAGACATCCCAGCCTTCCGCCCCTCTCCGGGAACGCTGCCCCGCAGTCCACGTCAATCAGGCTGCCGTCCGGGCTGTGCCAGATCTCCGCCGGTTTCACCGGGTAGCCGCGTATGATAAACGTGGGAACGTGTCCGACTACTGAGACATATCCCGGGTTTCCCTTTTTGCGGTCGATCATTGACGTATCCCAGATCAGACGCTCTTTTCGTTTCCATATCCGCAGGATCTCTTCCGTGGATGCATGCGCCATCAGATAACAGTCCCCTGCGATCTTCTCTTTCCGATAGAGGGGCAGGCTTTTCATAAACTGTACATACTCAGGAATCCGCCGCCTTGTCTTTTCCGCTTCATTGAGGACATCGAACGTATTATAGTAATATCCGTACTGATACTTATCCGCCGCATTCTCATACCATTCCACGAAGCCGTCTTCATGGTTTCCACGAAGCGCAGTAATATTCGGATGCTGCCGGACAAGATCGAGCACTCCGGCGGGATCCGGTCCCCGGTCGATCATATCTCCCAGGATATACAGCGTATCTTCCCCGCAAAAACCGATCTTTTCCAGCATCCGCTCAAAAAGTTCCGCCATTCCATGTATATCCGACATCACATAAGTATATCCCATTATTTTCACCGCCTCTTGAGAAGCTCTTCTATCGCACAGGCAACTCCAAGATCCGTATTTGTTTTTGTAACGTATTTCGCCGCCTTTTTGATCTCCGGGACAGCGTTTCCCATCGCCACCGTCGCTCCGAAATCCATGGAGATCATAGAGTAATCATTCAGGCTGTCCCCCAGCACCATTACTTCGTCCATCGTATATCCGAGTGATTCAATATATTCTTTGAGAACAGGGCCTTTCTGCGCTTTCACATCCGTGATCTCCAGGTTCGTGGAAAACGAGGCCGCCACTGCGATCCCGGGATTCTTCTCCAGCTTTTCTCTGATCTGATCCAGCATATCTGTATCCATGGAGAAGAGAAATACCTTGTACACCGGGATTCCCAGCTCTTCCAGCTCGCCGATGCCACTCACATGCTTTGTCGATTTCTTTACCTGTTGGTAAACAGGCGTCTTTACCAGCTCTTCTCTCGACAGATTCGAGTGGAACATCTGAAGCTGGAGGATAAAACTCTCCTCGATCTCCTCAGAAGTGCCGATCCTGTAATCATATCCGCCTGTACCGAAGATCACCGACACCGGAAATGCTTTCACCACATCATAAACTTCCCTGACCAGTTCCATGCTGATGGGATTTACGGCAACGATCCGGCTCTGCGGATGCCGGCGCCGCATGCCTTTTTTACTGCCCTGACCGTCTCAGGCGCCGGCATGTGGTCGTCCCCCCAGCAGCGCACCGTCCATATCACTTGCGATTACTTTGATCATATTGAACAATCTCCCTGTGCTTACTGTATCCTTTTGTTTCCTTATTTCTTTGCTCCCCCGCCTGCCATTTTCCTCCTATATTATAAATTCTTTCACAGGTTCCTGCAACTGCTGATCCCTTACTCCTGGCAGACCCATTATATAGAATTTACCTCCGACGAACAGGACGCAATCCGGCACCATCGCAGCCACAAAAAGGGCCCCGGCATCGTACGTGCCGGAGCCCTTTTTGTCTGTTATGCTTTCATACAATTTCAGAAAATTTATCCTTCAATGGCAATCGTCTTCTTTGTCTCAACCGCCTGCGCATCTTTCTTCGGGATGTTCAGTCTCAGGATACCGTCCTCAAATTTTGCTTTGATATCTTCCTGAGTAACCGCTTCGCCCACATAGAAGCTTCTCTGCATAGCGCCCGCGTAGCGCTCTTTGCGGATGTATTTGCCTTTCTTATCCTGCTCGTCTTTATCGAGACCTTTCGCCGCGGAGATCGTCAGGTACCCATTATCAAGCTCAACGCCGATCTCATCTTTCTTAAATCCCGGAAGATCGATATCAAGCTCATATCCGGTATCATGTTCACGGATATCTGTTTTCATCATGTTCTTTGCATGTTTTCCATACAGCGGGTTCTTTCTTCCCCAGAAATTACTGTCAAACGGAAAATCCATCCAGTCATCATCAAATAAGTTCTCTCCAAAAATACTCGGCATCAACATAAGTCATTTCTCCTTTCATAATTGAAACACCAGAAATAAGTTTTTTATGAGCCGCTCCCGCGGCTGCCATCAGCACTCTTGAAGTTGTCTCAAGTGTTGTAAGCAATGGAATTATCCCTCAATCGCGATCGTCTTTTTCGTTTCTACCGCTTTTGCATCCTTCTTCGGAATGCTCAGCTTCAGGATACCATCCTCAAATTTTGCTCTGATATCTTCCTGCGTCACATCGTCTCCCACATAGAAACTTCTCTGCATCGTTCCCGTATAGCGTTCTCTGCGGATGTATTTGCCTTTCTGATCCTGTTCATCATTTCCTGCGCCTTTTGTCGCAGAAATCGTGAGATAACCGTTTTCCAGTTCTGCCTTGATCTCATCTTTCTTAAATCCCGGAAGATCGATATCGAGCTCGTATCCGCTTTCATGCTCACGGATATCTGTCTTCATAATGCTTTTCGACGTTTTGGCAGGCGTCCTGCTTCCCCAGAAATCTCTGTCAAACGGAAAGTCCATCCAATCATTATCAAATAAATTTTCTCCAAAAATGCCAGGCATCAACATAAGTCATTTCTCCTTTCCTGATTCGGAACAACGGAATCTTTTTTAATTCCTTTTCCTTTGTTCTATCTGTACTATAGCACTTG
>DXEY01000079.1 GCA_019114745.1 Candidatus Mediterraneibacter colneyensis
ACGTTGATGATCCCCGAAATGATAAGACTCAGGACATTTCCGGCAACGCCGCCTGCCAGACCGATAAACGCCGCTTCCAGAAGGAACAGCTGACGGATATTCTTCAGACTGCACCCGATCACCTTCATAACACCGATCTCTTTTGTTCTCTCGTAAATTGCCATCATCATCGTATTGGCGATCCCGATCGCCGCAACGAGCAGGGACACTGCCCCGATCCCTCCGAGCACCGCCTGCACCATGGCAAGGTTCTTCTTCATCCCATTGATATACTCCACATTCGTATACACATCGTATCCGAGACTGCGGATCGTCCGGGCAAGCTCCTCTACATGTTCCATGTCATCCGCCTGCACAGACACAGAGGAATAGACAAACTGTCTGTAGGGTTTCCCGCTCTGGGTCGTCGGCTGCCCCGGGATCGCGCGTCCCCTGAACTCTTTCTGAAGATACTCTTTCAGCCTGTAAATATCACACAGCACGTTGTAAGAGTTGGCATTATAGGATTCCGTCCCGCCGGCAAGCACTCCGCACGCATCCAGGACATACTTCTTCGGAGTCTTTGGCGCCTCTGCGGCTCCCTCTCCCCCTTCAGTTCCTCCTTCAGCCCCGATGCCGGGATCTCCCTGGGTCTGATAATAACTGTCCGTGTCCAGGATGACAAAGAGCTTATCTTTCCGAAGGTCAATATCGGGCAGTTCTCCGTTCTCCCAGTACCCGCTCCCGGTGCCCCGCTCCATGAAATCCATAAGTACCATATTTCCGAACAGGAGTTCCAGGCCTGCGCTGTCCGGATCAGGCAGCCTCCCTCCGGGTTCCAGTTCCAGATTCAGTCTTTCCAGCGCTTCCGGGGTCATCCCGCACAACTGCAGGTTGCCTTCATATTTTCCTTTCAGCGCCAGGGCAGAGTAATTGATAACAGGGTCTGCACTCCTGACATGCTCCAGCGACTCCAGTTCTTTTATGGTTTCGTCCGTGATATATTTGTCGGCAGGTTCTTCGCCCCCGGATGAATCCGCACTGTAACTGTACGCCGCGCCCTCTGATTTCCCGCTGACGCTCAGTCCGGTAGTTCCGCCGTCCAGCGCCATCTGCTCGTACATCGACTGCTGCAGTCCCAGGCCGAGCGAGATCATGACTACAATTGACGCCGTCCCGATCACCACGCCGAGGATCGTCAGGAAGGCACGCAGTTTCCGCCTTTTAAGGCTGCCTGCGCTCATCTTCAGTAAGTCGCTCCACCTCATCCATCAACTCCTCCTCTTCCGATGACTGTAGCTTTCTTTTTCTCTTCTTCAGCAGTATGACCGCAGTTATTCCCGCTGCCGCCGCCACTGCTGCAGCAATTGCGATGATAAGTCCTGCCGGGGTCCCGTTTTCCTCCGGAATGTCCGTCATTACTTCCATATCGCCCATCTCCACCTCAGCAGTCACTGTCATTGTAAAGGGCTGCTCCACGGTATATTCCTGTCCCGCATCGTCCTCATATGTCAGGACGAGCCGGCAGTTGTTCTCATCATAGGATTCTGCCGCAGCCGTTACAATCCCGTCGATCGTTCCCGTAGCACCTGATTCCAGGTTTCCGATGAACTGCTCCTGTCCCTCGATCGCCTCTCCCTCGAACCGCGCCTTAATATTGTACATTTTCACCCTTCCCAGATTATACAGGTTACAGGTGATATTGGCTTCTTCGTAAACCGCCACAGTATCAGGCATGATCTGGATCTTGCTGAACTCAAATCTGGCATCCTGCGTGACCGGGACTGCCAGGCTGGATTCTCCCTCGAACTGTGTGGCGTTTGCATCTTCATACTTCATCGTCATTGTAATGCTGTACGGTTTCTGTATCAGATCCGCACGGCTGTTCAGGTCGATGGAAATATCCTTTGTCCCATCTGCCGGGATTCTGTCAAGATAGATCGAGCTTGAGCCCGATACCGGAAGAAATGCCGGAGCCTCAGCCGCTTCCCCCTCTCCTGACGCCGGAGCCTGAAGGTCAAAGAGCATATTTGTGACCGCCGTCTTTTTAGAGGTATTCTTCAGGTGTATCACAAGTTTAAAATTATTTCCGGCTTTCACCACGCCCGGATCTGTATCAAATCCCGTAACGATCACCCGGGGGACCGAACCGTCTGACGACCCCGAAGAGTCTCCTCCCAGGGCGACAGGGTCTCCATTTGAAACAGCCGCGTATCCGTCATCTCCTGCCAGGGCAGCGTCTCCACTGCCGGATCCGCCCGATCCTCCGCTGACGCCGGATGATCCGCTGGTCTGTGAACCACCCTGGCTGTTTCCGCTGCCGCCTTCTCCGGACGACCCTTTCTTTGCTTCGGTTTTTACAAACACATACCGTTCTGTCTCATAGGCTCTGTCTCCGTCGTCATAGGCAAGCCTGAACACCAGCCTGTAGGATTTCCCGGTCACATCGCTTCGGACTGTCAGTTTGTCATCGCCGCTCCCCCAAGATGCAGACGCCTGGCTTCCTGCTTTGATGGCGCCCAGATCCTGGTCATAATTGAGCTGGTCTATCTCAAAAGGCCAGTCCTCCGTATTGTCGATCACCGGAGTGATCGTCACATTTTCTGCGTCAGCATTTCCTTTGTTCAGGACATTGATCTTCAGCTGTGCTTTTTCTCCTGCTTTATAGACAGGAGCCTTTTGTCCGTCACCTACGCTCAGCACGATCTGGCTCAGCGTTTTTGTCCCCGGTTTTCCGCTGTCCTCTGCCCTGGCTGTCGCCGGCAGGAACAGACAGAACGCAAAGACCGCGCAGAGCAGTCTTGCTCCTGTTTTTCCAAATCTTCTCATATTCCTCTTCCTCCATCATATATTCTGACTGTCTGGTTGATTCCGGGTATCGATCTTTACGATCTTTCCGTCGATAATGTGAAATACCCGGTCTGCATACTCTGCCAGATGGTTGTCATGGGTCACCATCACCAGCGTCATGCCCTGCTCTCTTACGACTTTCCTCATCAGCCGCATCACATCCTCTGATGTATGAGAGTCCAGGTTACCGGTCGGTTCGTCGGCATAGATGATTGCAGGGGCTGATACAAGGGCTCTCGCCACTCCCACTCTCTGCTGCTGTCCGCCCGACATCTGGTTTGGCATATGTTTTCTGTGGCTCTCCAGACCGACTAACGACAACATCTGCTCCGCCTTCCTGATGCGTTCCTTCGGCGGCTCCCCGCGGAAAGTAAGCGGCAGCGCCACGTTTTCCAGCGCATTCATCGTACCGAGGAGGTGGAAAGACTGGAAGATAAATCCGACATTTTCCCTGCGGAACCGCACCAGCTCGTCTTCTTTCATCGTCTCAATATGCTTCCCATTTACAATAACCTCGCCTTTTGTCGGTTTTTCAAGGCCCGCCAGCATATTGAGAAGCGTAGATTTTCCGGAACCGCTCGTTCCGACAATAGCGCAGAACTCCCCTCTTCCGATCTCAAAACTCACACCGTCCAGCGCCCGGACGACAGAATCTCCCACCCGGTAGAGTTTGAACAGATTTTTTACGGTGATCGCTCCTATCGTACTCTCCTCCTTTCTTTCACATAGCTGTTTCTGATTTTACGGGATGAATTGGAATATTTTAGAATAGAAATATGAAGTTTTTCTTAAAAGAGTTCTCCGAAAGAACGGGAAGCAGAAAGAGGTATTATCGGCGGGACTGTAAAACTATTGTAACTATACTTACATTCATATATAAAATAGAATATTGGATTGTACAAAAGGAACTGATTTGGCAGGGGGCGGAAAGAATGACGGATGAAGAACTTTACCGCTGCTATCTGGACGGCGACGAGGACGGGCTTACGGAGCTGATGGACCGATATGGCAGTGCCCTTACCCTATATATTGACGGATACCTCGGCGACATTCACGAAGCCGAGGATCTGATGATCGAGGTGTTTTCCTATCTGCTTACAAAGCGGCCCCGTATCCGGGACGGCGGCTTGAAAGCCTATCTCTATAAAGCCGCCCGGCACATGGTGCTGCGGCACAAAACCAGAAGGCCCGTTGTGTTCAGTCTGGAAGATCTGGCGGAAGAACCGGAGGCTGGAACACTGATCGAGGAAGTCATAAAGGACAGGGAACACAGCCGTATCCTGCACCTTTGTATGGAGAGGCTGCATGCGGAGTACCGGGGAACGCGTAGCCGCTGTCAGGCGGCGTGTGGAGCAGATCGAAAGGCAGAAACGACAGCGCAGGAACCGCCTTATGGCACTGTCCGCAGCGGCGGCCTGCCTTGCCGTGATCATAGGACTGTCCTTTGCCATGCCCGGCATTTCGGAAAAACTGGCTGCGGGGAACTATATGGAATATGAAACAGCAGCAAGCATTTTTGGCGGCAGCGCTGCCGCCGGATATATCATCATCGGACTTTTGTCCTTTGCCCTGGGCATATGCGTGACGGTCCTGTGTTTTAAGATCACAGCCTTTCGGAAAAAAGACAAAGGAACAGGAGACAGCGATGATAGAGTTCATTGACAACATGACACAGCTTTTTGCCGCGCTGTCCGGCTGTATTCTCTCCGGAGTGTTCTACCTGCGAAGCCGCAGGCAGCCTTATTTTCTGCTCTGCTGTTTCTATGGCTGCTTCGGATCTGGTATGCTCTACTGGCTGCTTTACACACTTCTTGTCGCGGACGCGCCGCCGATGTTTTATGTGTCGGACATCGGATGGATCAGTTGTTTCCTATTTTTGCTTCTGCTGCAGCACAGTCTCTCGGACAAAGAGGAACGAACGCTCCACAGCCGCGTACCGTGGCTCGCGCTCGTGATTGAAATACCGTTGACCGCGTACTTTATCAGCATAGGCGACGTGCTTTATAACCTGATTGTCGGCGCTCTGATGGCAGCTATGCTCCGGATGTCCATACGGGGGCTTGTCTGGCAAAGCAGACAGCCGGAGCCGGATCAGGGCAAGTGGTTTTTCCACCTTGTCATAACAGGCTATATCGTTTTGGAAAACTGCCTGTGGCTCTCCAGCTATCCCTGGGTGAGCGATACACTGACTAATCCTTATTTCTGGTTTGATTTTGCCGTGACCGCTTCTCTTCTTGCGCTGTTTCCGGCAATAAGTGAAAGGTTTTTTAGAGACGGTTTTCTGAAAGGAGGGCAACAGGAATGTATGATACGGCAACCCGTGTCGGATTGGTAAAAAAACGTGTTCGTCAGAAACGGCGCAGGCAGGAAACGCGCGCCCTTTGCAGCCTGTCCGCCCTGTGCATTTTTCTTGCTGCTTCTCTGGCAGGAATGATCCGGGCATTTACAGGTTCCGGGCACTTCGCCGCGATCTCTTTGTACGGCTCTATTTCCATGGTGCAGACGGCGCGCAGGTGCCGACTGAAGAACAGGGCGTCACCTGGACATCCAGTGATCCCGAGGTGGTCATGGTTGATGTAAACGGCAACATAAAGGCCCTTAAAGAAGGCACGGCAACGATCACAGTCACGACAGACGTCGGCCAGAAGACCGCGGTATGCAATGTGACAGTAAGGCATACACATTCACCCGTCAAGACAGAGGGTAAAGCGGCCACCTGTACCGAAAAGGGAATCAGGGAGTATTACAGCTGCAGCAGCTGCGGCAAGTTCTTCGAGGATGAGGCGTGCACAAAGGAGATCGCAGATATCGACACCTGGCGGGTCATCGCGCCGTTAGATCACAGCTTCACAGACTATGTATATAACAATGACGCTACCTGTACG
>DXEY01000080.1 GCA_019114745.1 Candidatus Mediterraneibacter colneyensis
AGCCGCCACAAAACACATTTAAAGCTATATCATAATATTCAAACCGTACATCTGTCAAATGAAAAATAAGTAAGGGGGATCTCCTTACGGCTGACCTGCCGGTATGGACATCCCCTTTGAATGCATTCCTGTTCTTTTATGCTTTTTCTATTCGATCACCTTGATCCAGCCTTCCGGAGCTTCAATATGCCCCATCTGGATACCTGTCAGAGTATCGTACAGTTTCTGGGTCGTCGGTCCCATCTTCTCCATACCGCTCGGCATGCAGATCTCCTCGCCGTGGTTTACGATCTTTCCTACCGGAGAGATCACAGCCGCTGTACCGCACAGACCGCACTCTGCAAAATCTTTCACCTCATCAAAATATACGTCTCTCTCTTCCACTTCCAGTCCGAGATAATGCTCTGCCACGTACATGATCGACCTTCTTGTAATGGACGGAAGGATCGTATTGGAGTGCGGGGTCACGATTTTATTGTCTTTCGTGACAAAAATAAAGTTTGCTCCGCCTGTCTCCTCTACTTTCGTTCTTGTTGCAGAATCCAGATACATATTTTCATCAAATCCGTTTGCATGGGCGGTCACGATCGCATGAAGGCTCATCGCATAGTTCAGCCCTGCCTTGATATGTCCGGTTCCGTGCGGAGCCGCGCGGTCAAAGTCAGATACGCAGATTGTGATCGGCTTTGCCCCGCCCTTAAAATACGGACCTACCGGAGTTGTAAAAATCCTGAACTGATACTCGTCCGCCGGCTTTACGCCGATCACCGGATTGATACCGAACATATACGGCCGGATATACAGTGTCGCGCCGGATCCATAAGGCGGGACATACGCTGCGTTCGCTTTTACAACCTGCTCAACTGCATCGACAAAGCGGTCTTCCGGAAACGGAGGCATCTCCAGCCTTTTTGCGGAATCTACCATACGGGACGCATTCAGATCCGGGCGGAATGTCACGATATGCCCGTCCTCTGTCGTATATGCTTTCAGACCTTCAAATACCGTCTGTGCATACTGAAGCACCCCGGCACATTCGTTCATCACGATATTGGCGTCGTCCGTCAGCGCGCCGTCATCCCATTTTCCATCTTTATAGTTGGCCACATAGCGCTTGTCAGTCTGCATGTAGCTAAATCCCATATTTTCCCAGTCAAGATTTTTCTTCTCCATTGTGTTTCCTCCTCTGCTTGGAAAAGCCCGTCATTACTCTACGGAGACATTATAATACGATGATTAATAAAAATCAAGAGTGCGCTCGGTTTTTTAGATAACAGTTCAGCAATTTATGTGTACAAGGGCAGAAACCATGCTCGCATGGTTTTGAACTTGTGCATATGAATTGACTGAGCGCCCGTCAATGAACAAAGCAGCGGCGATAGCCGCAGTCAGCACGTCAGTGCGGCTTTGCGAATGGCGCTCCTGAACTGTTTGCCATCCGGCAAAGCAGCGGCGACAGCCGCAGTCAGCACGCAGTGCGGCTTTGCGAATGGCGCTCCTGAACTCTCATCGCTCCATCATACTGATCGACTCGATCCCGACGCTTCCGCCGCGCACTACCTCGATGCTCCTGAACTCTTCCTTCATCAGTTTCACTACCGCATCGTTCTTCGTCGCCGTCTGCACAAACTCCACGAGCACGCTGTCCCTGCCGTAATCGATCACTTTCGCCTTAAATGTTTCCGCGATCTGGAATACTTCCACTTTATCGGCGACACTGCATTTAAGCACTTTCACGTAGAGGATCTCTTTCATCCTGACAAAGATATCGGTAAAATCAATTACTTTGATCACTTCGATCATGCGGTTGAGCTGTTTTTTGATCTGCTCAAACGTCTCATCGTCGCTGACCGTAGCGATCGTCATCCTGGACACCGTCGGGTCTTCCGTCGTCCCGACAGTCAGACTGTCCAGATTATAGGACTTTCCCGAAAACAGCCCTGAGATCTTGGAGAGCACACCTACCTGGTTCTCTACATAAAGGGAAATCCATCTTTTCTTCATATTGTTTTCCATTTTTCATGCACTCCTTTCCCTAGCAATCCATGATCATCTCTTCAAGAGTTCCGCCCGGCTGGATCATCGGGTAGACCATCTCTTCCGGATCAATGATAAATTCGATCAATGTCGGTGTTTTTGTATTCTTCTTCGCCTCTTCAAACGCTGCCGCGATCTCTTCTTTTTTCATCACACGAATGCCTTTCGCACCATAGCTTTCTGCCAGCCTGACAAAATCCGGGGTATATTCCGGCATCTCCTCCCCGTTTGTCCTGCGGAACAGGGCTCCTGAACGCAGATTTGTCATGCCGTAACGCTTTCCGTAAAACAGTTTCTGCCACTGGCGTACCATACCGAGGTATTCGTTATTGAATACGCACAGGATCAGCGGAAGTTCCTCAAGCACTGCTGTGGCAAATTCCTGGATATTCATCTGCATCCCGCCGTCACCTGAGATGGCGATCACTGTCTTATCCGGATTTCCCAGCTTTGCGCCGATCGCCGCCGGAAATCCGTATCCCATCGTCCCCAGGCCGCCCGATGTGACGAGCTGCTTTTTCTCATTGATCTGGGCATACTGGGTGACAAACATCTGATGCTGTCCCACATCCGTCGTGATGATCGCATCATCGAACTGCCGGTTCATTTCTTCGATAATATCCATCGGATTCATCCTGCCCCGGTCTTTGATCACCAGCGGATGTTCCTCTTTCCATGCTCTGATCTGCTCCACCCATTTTGCGGTCCCGCACGACTCCACATACTCATTCATCTTCGTCACCGCCTCCAGCGCATCCGCCACAATAGGCACATGCACGTGGATATTCCGGGAGATCGATGCCGTATCGATATCGATATGGACGATCTGGGCATTGGGGGCAAATGCATGCAGTTTTCCCGTGATCCGGTCATTAAATCTGGTTCCGATCGAGAAGAGCAGGTCACATTCGCTCACCGCCATGTTCGCAGCATACTGTCCATGCATCCCCAGGTTCCCGATATACAGCGGGTGATCCGTCGGCACCGCGCCGCGCCCCATGATCGTTGTCACTACCGGCACGTTTGTTTTATTTACCACTTCGGTAAATTCCCGGTTTGCACGGGCGATATTTACTCCGCCTCCTGCAAGAAACAGCGGCCGTTCCGCCTTTTTCAGCATCTTAAGCGCTCTCTTGAGCTGCCCCATATGCACGCTCGTATTCGGCTTGTAGCCGCGGATATTTACCGATTTTGGATACTCCGCGCTCCCCAGTTCGCACATCACGTCCTTTGGCAGGTCGATCACGACCGGCCCCGGGCGTCCGGTCCGCGCGATATAAAACGCCTCTTTAATGATCCGTCCCAGATCTTCCCGGTTTCTCACGGTCACTCCGTATTTTGTAATGCTGCGGGTGATTCCCACGATATCTACTTCCTGGAATGCATCGTTTCCGATCAGATGCCTCGCCACCTGTCCGGTAAAGCAGACGAGGGGAACACTGTCATAGTTGGCTGTTGCAAGCCCTGTAACAAGATTTGTTGCGCCCGGACCACTTGTCACCAGGCACACTCCGACCTTTCCCGTCGTCCTCGCATATGCGTCCGCCTCATGCACCAGCGCCTGCTCGTGGCGCGGGAGAATCACCCGGATCTCTTCCTGCTTATACAGCTCGTCGCTGATATCGATCGTACACGCTCCCGGGTATCCGAACAGCGTGTCTACTCCCTCTTCCTTCAATGCCCTTACCAATAACTTATTTCCTGTGATCTGCTTCACGTCTCTACCTCCTATTCCTCCACAAGGGATGAGTTTTCCAAAAGAAAAACCCTGAGCATCGTATGCTCAGGGCGAATCTTTCATCCGTGTTACCACCTGTATTCAGAGAAAACTCTCTGCACTCTGCCGGTACGGGACTGCTTCCGGTTCATTCCGCAGAACCTGTCTCTGTCCG
>DXEY01000081.1 GCA_019114745.1 Candidatus Mediterraneibacter colneyensis
GGGACAGACAATCTCTTTGTCGAGGTGCGGGTGACATGCGGGGAAGAAAAGGCCGCCGTACGGATCGAACATACCCATACGAATATCACGCTGATCTCTCACAACGGCAGGACAGAGTATGAAGGCGGGGATGTATGCCGGAAGAGCGGGCCGGACAAGTCTCTGCTGAATATGAAGGATATCATTACATTTGCCAGAGAGGTAGATCTCGACGATGTGCGGGACGTGCTGAACCGCCAGATCCGGTATAACTATGCGCTCTCAGAGGAGGGGCTCTCCCACATGTGGGGAGCCGGGATCGGCAGGATCCTCAGCAGCGGTGGTACGGATGACATTAAGAACCAGGCGATCGCCCGGGCGGCAGCAGGATCAGACGCGAGGATGGGCGGCTGTTCCCTGCCCGCAGTGATCAATTCCGGCAGCGGCAACCAGGGAATGACCTGTTCCCTGCCTGTCATCGAGTATGCCCGGCAGACCGGGAAAACGGAGGAAGAACTGCTCCGGGCGCTGTGTGTATCCAATCTGATCGCCCAGGATCAGAAGAAATATATCGGCGCGCTGTCCGCTTACTGCGGCGTAGTCTGTGCCGCTGCGGGAGCAGGAGCTGCGATCACATATCTGTGCGGGGGCAGCGACGAGCAGATCGAAAATACCGTGGTGAATACCATTGCCAATATAGGGGGAATGGTCTGCGACGGGGCGAAGGCGAGCTGCGCGGCAAAAGTATCGTCCGCGCTGCAGGCGGCGTTCCTCGGACACAGCATGGCAATGGAAGGGATCCGTTTTGAAGGCGGAGACGGCATCGTAATGGATGGAAATGAAGAGACCGTGAAGGCAATGGGATATGTTGGAAGAGTCGGGATGAAGGACACAGACAGCGAGATTCTGGGGCTGATGACGGGGCAGGTCGATATCTGACATCTGCGTGTCGGCTCTGGAAATTTCCGCGAAAATGTGATATACATTTATCCTGGAGGGATTACAATGTGGATCGCAGATAAATATATTGACCATGTAAAAGAACAGACGGCGGCGCATCCCGGTGAGAGCTGGGATCAGATGCTGCTTGGATTTAAACTGAATAAGCTCCGCACGCTGGAAGTGTCGCTGGACGAGCTGGGCGCTATCGCGCTGAATTCCGGCGAGAAGATCGAGATCACCAGCATGTGCTCGGTATTTGCGGAGTCGGAAGTCATCTCCCTGATCGCAAATAATAAAGAAAAGGCAGACATCGCGGACGGAGTCTGCCATGCGATCGCAAACAAAGCGTCCGGGCTGCTGCGCCGGGTGGGCATGGAACCGGAGTTCATGATGACCGGAGGCGTGGCAAAAAATCCGGGCGTCGTGCGCGCGGTGGAAGAAAAGATCGGCTCAAAGCTCTATATCTGTGAAGAGCCTGAGATCGTCGGTGCCGCCGGGGCTGCACTCTATGCATTCGAGAAAATGGAAGATTAGGACAGCCGTTCTTTTAGTTCATCGAGCAGTAATTGTGCGATCGGCGTAAATACCTGATACTTTTTCCAGATCACATACATCTTTGTTTCAAGCAGGGGCTCCAGCGGGCGGAAACACAGTCCGCTTCCGGGGCCCGTATTTATTAACCGGTCGAACGTGAGCATATATCCAAGCCCTTCTCTGACAAAGACCGAGCCGTTGTAGGCGAGGTTGATCGTGCCGGAGAGATCCAGCATGTCTGCCTTTTCCCCGCACCACCTGGAAATGTCGAACTTCATCCCCTGGGCTGAGCAGATCAGTTCCAGACCAATGAGATCCTCAAAGCAGATGGTCTCGTTTTGGGCGAGGGGATCCTCTTTTTTCATTACAAGTCCCCATACATCCGCCTCGGGCAGTTCCAGATAGTTATATTTGGAGAGATTCGGCGGTTCCACGATGACGGCGAAGTCGATCAGCCCTCTGTCCAGGCGCTCCGTTACCTGTTCCGTGTTCCCGCTGGTAAGATGGAAGCGGAACATGGGATATTTTACTTTAAATTCTTTGATTGTCTGTGCCAGATATTTGACCTGGTGCGATTCGGCGCAGCCGATGTGCACTTCCCCGCCGGTGATATCGTTCATCGACTTGAACTCGTCGGATGTCTTATCTACCATAGCGACAATGTCTTCCGCTCTTTTTCTGAGGAGCATCCCCTCGTCCGTCAGAGTCATGGCGGAGCTGCTCCTGCGGAAAAGTTTCTTCCCCAGTTCCTGTTCCAGATCTTTTATCTGTTTGGAGAGAGTGGGCTGTGATACGTGGAGCGTCTCAGCCGCCCGCGTCATGTTGCCTGCCCGTGCAATCTCCAGAAAATAGCGCAGCACACGGATTTCCATAATCAGTTCTCCTTGTCAGTTCGATATAAATCCAGTATAGCGGAAAAAGGTATTCCAATCAAGAAAGACCAAGATCATGCTTATCAGGCATATAACCCCATAAAAACAAAGCATTTGATATATCAGCCTCCGAGAATTATAGTTTACCTGTAAGAAATCATATCTGGCAGGTGAATCGAATGAAACAAATGCTCAGCAGGCTGGCAGAGCCGGCGCGGACGATACCGGATGAGCGGAAGCTCTTTACGGATCACGACCTGAAACTCCTGATCGTTCCGCTTTTTCTCGAGCAGCTCCTGGAGGTGCTGGTGGGAGTATCGGATACATTTATGGTAAGCTATGCGGGGGAGGCGGCCGGTCTGCCGGACAGCTTGTGATGGCTGCGGCCGTATTTTCCGTTGCGGTGATGGTGTTTTGCCTCGTGCTGGAGCGCCAGCTTCTGAGACTGCTGTTCGGGGAAGTGGATGGAGACGTGATGGAAGCGTGCGTGACCTATCTTCGGCTCTCCGCCTGTTCTTATCCGGCGATCGCAATCTACAATGCGGGGGCTGCTATTTACCGGAGCATGGGAAAGACCGGAGTGACGATGAAGATATCTCTGGCAGCCAACGGCATTAATATCGCGGGAAATGCCGCCGGGGTGTTCCTGTTCCATGCAGGCGTGGCAGGCGTCGCGTACCCGTCACTGATCGCCCGATCTTTCTCTGCGGTGGTGATCCTTATCCTCTGTTTCAAACGGCAGAATGAAGTCTGCCTGAGAGGGAAAAATCTCTTCTGCGTGGACGGAGGCATGGTGAGGCGCATCCTCGGAATTGCGGTGCCAAATGGCATCGAGAACGGGCTTTTCCAGCTCACGAAAGTTGCGCTCAGCAGTATCACAGCTCTTTTCGGCACTGTCCAGATCGCAGCCAACGGCGTTGCCCAGAGCTTCTGGTCTGTAGCCGCCCTGATGGGGACTTCCCTGGGGCTTGCTTTTGTGACGGTGATCGGACAGTGTATGGGCGCAGGGGATACGGAGGCGGCGGAGTACTATATGAGAAAGCTCCTGCGGATCACCGTTTTCGCATCGGTAGTGTGGAACGGGATGATCCTGCTGGCGGCGCCCCTTGTGCTGCAGGAATATGCGCTCTCGGATGAGGCGGCAAAACTGGTAGTAGTGCTGGTCATGATCCACAATATTTTCAATGCGCTGTTGTACCCGTTTTCGGGAGCTCTGGCAAATGGGCTGCGGGCAGCGGGGGATGTGAGATTTACAATGTATGTCAGCATCTTTTCCACGATTGTATGCCGGGTGGTGTTCTCGATCCTGCTTGGCATCCGGATGAGCATGGGCGTGACCGGGGTCGCCCTTGCCATGTGTCTGGACTGGATGATCCGGTCGGCGTTTTTCTGGGCGCGTTTCCGAAAGGGGACATGGAAGAAATTCCGGGTGATCGGATAATGCAGGGGCTGGATTTTCTCTGTTTGCCTTTGCCGGAAACTGTAGTAAAATAGAGATGCTGTATATCAGGTGATTTAAGATCCGGCAGAATAAGAGCAGGAGGGACATTATGCAGAATACTGTGAAGATCCGGCTGGCAGTTCCCGGCGATGCGGAAGAACTGTGTAAGATATACGCTACATATGTGGAGAAAACAGCGGTTTCGTTTGAATATCAGGTGCCGTCTGCAGCAGGATTCAGGGAGAGGATAGAGGATACGATTAGGAAATATCCCTATCTCGTGGCAGAAAAGAACGGGGAATTATGCGGCTATGCATGTACAAAAGCGTTCGTGGGGCGCAAGGCATATGAACATGCGGCAGAAGTGACGATCTATCTGAGAGAGGACAGGAAAAGGCAGGGGCTGGGGAAACTGCTGTATCAGGTGCTCGAAGAAATCTCGAAGGCACAGCATATTTTAAACCTGTATGCCTGCGTCGGATATCCCGGGGAGGAAGACGAATATCTGACCAGAAACAGCGCGCAGTTCCATGAACATCTCGGATACCAGACAGTCGGGATATTTCATAACTGCGGGTACAAATTCGGACGGTGGTATCACATGATCTGGATGGAGAAGCTGATCGGGGTGCATCAGGGCGATCCGGGGGAGTTTATCCCGCTTCCGGATCTGGAGAGACGGGTTTTAGAGGAGATCGCAGGAACACTGTCGGGTGGCGGTAAGGAGGTTGAGTTATGGAGATAAGAGTGCTGAGGTATTTTCTGACCGTAGTGAGAGAGGAAAGCATCACCAGAGCGGCACAGGTGCTCCATATCACACAGCCTACGCTGAGCCGTCAGCTCTCCCAGCTGGAGGAGCAGATGGGAGTGAAGCTGTTCACCAGAGGGACGCGGAAGATCGCGCTGACGAACGAGGGAATCCTGCTCCGGCGGAGGGCAGAGGAAATCCTGGAGCTGGTGGACAAGACAGAACGGGAACTCGCCGAGCAGGAAGAACAGGTGGAAGGAGTCGTCTCGATCGGATGCGGGGATCTGAGGGCGGTGCAGAAGCTGCCGGATCTGATCCGCTCGTTCCACGAGAAATATCCGCTTGTGACGTTTGACCTTTACACGGCGACAGCGGATCAGGTGACAGACCGGATGGATCGGGGGCTGACAGACATCGGACTGCTCCTGGAACCGGTGGATCTGGAGAAGTACGACTTTATCCGGCTGGCGGGGAAAGAGCGGTGCGTAGTCACTATGCATCCGGACGCGCCGCTTGCGGCGAAAGAATACATTACCCCGGAGGATCTGGCGGGAGTTCCGCTGATCATGCCGAAAAGGCCGGGCATACAGAGCGAGATCGCAAACTGGTTCGGGGAGTACTATGATAAGATCCAGGTGCTGTTTACAAGCAACCTTCCTGCCGGCAGTGCGGTAATGGCGAACCAGCAGCTCGCTTATTCCATCAACACATGCGGTTCGATCGACTTCTGGGATCAGTCGAAGCTGACCTACCGTCCGTTGATGCCGGAACTGACTGCAACATGTGCGCTCGCGTGGAAGAGGCAGCAGCCGTTCGGGATCGCGGCAGAAAAATTTATCGCGCATGTGCGAAGAGAACTGCCATAGCAGGTGGAAATGAAGACGGATGAAACGTTTGACAATCAGAAATCAGTGTGCTAAACTACCTAAAGCTGCTCGGAGGGCCGCCTGTTCATGGAAACAGTCCCGGCCGGATAAGAGGCAGGCTGAGATGCCTGATCCTCGGAGGGTAAGTCATACAGAAGAAATGACGGACCGGATAAGAGATAAGTTGTGATACTTATTCCTTATCCGGTTTTCTTGTTACAGGAGGTTGAGAACATGGATTTTTTGAATGGCAGGATTAAAACAATCTACTTCAGGTACCTGTCGGCTGCGTTTGGAAGTGCGCTGATCACTTCGATCTATTCCATCGTGGATATGGCGATGGTGGGACAGTATCACGGGCCGGAAGGTTCTGCGGCGCTGGCGGTGGTGGCTCCGGTATGGAACATCATTTACAGTTTCGGCCTGCTGATGGGGATCGGAGGCTCCGTCCTTTTCAGCACGATCCGGGGAAAAGCGGACGGAGATACAAGGAAATCAAACGAATATTTCACGGCGTCTGTGATCGGATCTGTCATCCTTGCGGCGGTCATCTGGATCATCATTATTTTGTTTGACAGACAACTGCTGATCGTATTCGGCGCCCAGGATAATACCCTTACCCTGGCAAGGGAATATGTGCTTCCGATCAAGTTTGCGATCCCGTTTTTCTTGTTTAACCAGATGCTGGCGGCGTACCTGAGAAACGACAAAAATCCGGCGCTGGCGACAGGGGCTGTGCTCGCCGGAGGTATCTTTAATATATTCGGAGACTACTTCTTTGTGTTTACGTGCGACATGGGAGCATTTGGAGCCGGACTGGCGACGGCGATCGGATCCACGATCAGCTTCCTTGCGATGATGTCCCATTTCTTTACGAAGAAAAATACACTCCGTCTTGTGAAGCCGGAAGGACTTGTGAGAAAATTAAGGGAGATCGCGCCGACGATCTTCCGGTGTTACGGGCTTTCCTTCCTGCTGCTGCCGCTCAATATCTTTTCGACCTATTATTTCCAGGCGCTGATGAAGCCAAAGACGGCGTTTGTCGCATCAGTAGCGAGGGGGCTTGTGGTCAGCGGGATACTGATCTATCTGCTGCCCGCAGTATTTACCGGAAATGCGATCTGGTTTGCAATGCCGGTCACAGAGCTTATCGTGGCGGCCTATGTCGTCCATGAGATGATAAAATATACAAAACAACTCAGTACAGAAAGGGTGGATAAGTATGAACAGGATCATTACGATCGGACGCGAATTTGGAAGCGGCGGAAGAGAACTCGGGCGCAGGCTGTCCGAGGAGCTTAAGATTGCATACTATGACCAGGAGATCATCACCGAGATGGCGCAGAAGTCCGACTGCGTGATCGTAGGGCGGTGCGCGGATTATATTTTAAGAGAATATGAGCCGTTCCGCATGTTCGTCTATGCGGATATGGAGAGCAAGATGGCACGGTGCCGGCAGAAAGCCTCCGAGGAAGAAAAGATGGAGGACAAAGAACTGAAACAGCATATCCTCGGCATCGACAGGAAGCGGGCGAAATATTATCAGTTCTATACAGGGCACAAGTGGGGAGATAAGTTGAATTTTGATCTGTGTATCAACACTTCGAGGACGGTGATCAAAGAGATCGTGCCTGCTCTTGCGAAGCTGTTGCGTGAAACCGAGTAAGCGGCGCGCGGAAGCAGGTGCCCCTCCAGGGGGATCATATACGACCATCGGAGGACACATCATCGCAATGATCTGGAGATCATTACATTTGTCTGCATGATTTTAGATTTATTAAGAATTTGTTCAGGATTGGTTAAGGTCTTTCCCTGATAATAAGAACCATCAAAGGCAAACACCTTTGAAATCTTGATCAGAGAAAGAGAGGATAAAAATATGCAGACAAAAGAAACAGACAATAAGAAGAAAAAAAGTTTTGTGAAGAGAGGGCTGATCCTGGCTATGGTGGCGGTCATGGCAGTTTCGGCTACCGCCTGTGGAGGAAAAGACGGAAAAACTTCTAATATGAAGAACCCGACAAGTACAAGTTCCGGCAGGAGCACAGCAAAACCGAATACAGAAAAGAGCACAGATAAGAGCAAAGACAAGAATGCCTCGAAGAGCACAGACAAAAAAGCAGGTAAGAGTACAGACAAGAATACCGGCAAAAGTACAGATAACAACGCAGGCAGGAATACAGACAAGAACGCCGGAAAGAGTGCGGATAAGAATAAGAAAAGCAGCTCGAAAAAGAATACAAAAAAGAGCACAGACAAAAAGTCTGCGAACAGGACTTCGACAGGCGCAAATTCTAAAAATTCTAATAAGAAAGCACAGTAAAAAGTTACAGCAGGACATCAATAGGGTGTATTTCCCGAAGGGGGACTACGCCCTGCTCTGCTGTGGAAAGATACAGGCGGGGTGAGCTATGGAAAAAATATTGATCGTAGAAGATGATGCGGATATCAGGGAAGGAGTGCGGATCCTGTTAGAAGGAGAGGGCTATTCTGTGATAGAGGCAGAAAACGGGAGAGCAGGGCTGTCTCTTTTGGAGCAGGATCCTGATCTTGTCATCCTTGATGTGATGATGCCGGGAATGTCAGGGCTCAAAACATGCGAGGAAATCCGAAGGACATCCTATGTTCCGGTGCTGTTCCTGACGGCGCGCTCCCAGGAATCCGACAAGCTGATCGGACTGATGGCGGGCGGGGACGACTATCTGGCAAAACCGTTCTCATACTCCGAGCTCCTGGGCAGGGTGAAAGCGCTGGTCAGGCGCTGGAAGATATACCGCGGCAAGGAAGAACCCGAAGAGGAACAGCCTGGAAAATTTGTGGAGCTGGCAGGCATCCGGCTCAACGAGGAGTTCAATGAAGTGCAGATAAACGGCGAAAACGTGGAATTTTCAGATATTGAGTACAAGATCCTCCGGCTGCTGATGAAGTATCCGGCAAAAGTATTTTCCGCACAAAACCTGTATGAGAGCGTGTGGGAAGAACCTTATTTTTATAACTGTAATTCCACTGTGATGGTACATATCCGGAGGCTTCGTGTAAAGATCGAGGAAGATCCGAAGAATCCGCGGCTGATCCTGACAGTCTGGGGAAAGGGGTATCGGTTTGGAGAGCGTTAGGAAGAGACGGAGTTCCCTGTATTTTGAGCTGGCAGCCCTGCTTCTCGCCGCCGTTATCATATCCGGTATTTTTTTCGCAGTGATCAACCGGATCGGAAGCTGGATCATTACGGAGCGCTTTTCGGACGGGGACTATCTTGAGGAACTGTGCGCGGGGTATCTGGACGACCTTCAGGATTATGTCAATGAAGAACAGGTGGCATCCGGCGATTCCGCGAAGCTGACAGAATGGGTCAAAAAGCAGAAGATTGTATCCATCCAGGTCTATAAAGACGAGATCCTGACCTATGATTCCAATTACCCGGATGCGGCGTTTGAGGATGCGGCAGTGGAAGGCGACTATTACGAGTGGGAGTATTACTATACCATCAGATTTGAGGATGGAACGGCAGATGTATTTCTGTATGGGTTCTTTTCCTATCCGTTATACGGGTATGCCCTGATCGCAGAGATCCTGCTGTCCGTGTTGCTTCTGATCCTGATCGTGATACTGGGGATCCGGAAACGGGTCAGGTACATCGGAAGGCTGAAAGCCGAGTGCGAGATCCTGGGAAACGGAGACCTCGATTATCAGGTCACGGTGCAGGGGAGGGATGAGCTTGCCCTTCTCGCCAGAGGACTCGATAATATGCGGACGGCGCTCAGGGCGAGCAATGAAAAAGAAGCGGAACTTACGGCAGCCAACCGGAGGATGATCACAGAGATGTCCCATGATCTTCGCACGCCCCTCACCTCGCTTTTGATCTATACGGAGATCCTGGGGAAAAAGGCGGTGAAAGACCCTGAGAAACTTGCGGAATATGTAGAAAAGATCGAGAAAAAGGCGCGCCAGATCAAGCAGCTCTCCGACAATATTTTTGAGTATGCACTGATCACGGAGGAGTCGGAGGCAGAGCTCGGGGAGCCGCAGACGCTGCGGGAGCTCTTTTACGATCCGCTCTCTGAGATGACCGCCTATCTGGAAGAGCAGGGATTTGCCGTCAAGATGAAGCCGGGGAAAGACAGCCGTCAGATCCGGGCGAATGAGGAATACATCAACAGGATCATGGACAATATTGTCTCAAATATCGTGAAGTACGCTGACAGGAGCACGTCGGTGGAGATCGACGCCGTGTATACAGAAGGATACGGCGGGCTCACCTTCCGAAACGGGATTGCCCGGAAAAATGAAGATAAGAAAAGGACAGAGGGCAGTACAAACATCGGGCTGCACAATATAGAAAAGATGATGAAAAACATGGGCGGATCGTGCCGGGCAGAGGAGGCGGGAGAGCGGTTTGAAATTACAGTCCTGTTTCCCTGGGCGGACGGAAAAGATGAAAAGCTGGAAAGATAAAGCCAAAGCCAATATAATAGAAATGTATTACCGTGGAAGGACAGATAACAGATATCTGAGACAGGAGGAACCAGTCATGAAAAAGAAAACGCTGAGGCTAACATTCCCACAGTGGCAGGGAGGCGTGAACCCGCCGTACTATGAAGGAAGCCGCATTCTGGATCTGATCGCGCCGGCAGGGGAAGGCATGGAGTGCGCCGAAGTGCCTGTCAGGATGAATTTTACCGATGAGGTGCCGGTCGTGGACGGAGTCGCCTGGAAGGAGGAGCTTCTGGAGCAGCAGAGAGCGGCATATGCGCTCTGCGAGGAGAAAGATCCGGACAGGATCATTATCCTTGGCGGGGACTGCTCTGTGGAGCAGGCGCCGTTTGACTATCTTCACGGGAAGTACCCGGAAGATACCGCGATCATCTGGATCGACGCCCACCCGGATTTTACAAAGCCGAAAGATTCTTCCCATGAGCACGCCATGGTGCTGGGAAATCTGATCGGGGAGGGCGCGCCGGATTTTGCGGCTGAAGTGAAGCATCCGTTTGACAAAAAAGACGTAGTATATGCCGGAATCATTGAGGATCATCTGGAGACATGGGAGGAAGAGTATCAGAGCAAATACCGGATGAAGTTCCTTTCGCCGGAACAGCTCGCCGAAAACAGTGAGCCGCTCCTTGCGTGGCTTCGGGAAAACGGATTCCGGCATGTGATGATCCACTGGGATCTGGACGTGATGTCCCCGGATGATTTCCGTTCCCTGCTGTGTGCGAAACCCCACATCCCGCCTGTGGAATATGCGGTAGGGAAGATGACGCTTGACCAGGTACTCCGCCTGATCCGTGATGTATCGGCGGAGTTTGACGTGATCGCTCTGGGGATCGCGGAGTTCCTTCCGTGGGATATCATCCGCCTCAGGAAAGGTCTGGGAGAGCTGGAGATATTCCGGAAAAACCGACGGCGCCCTGGCGGGAGCGTGCCTGTCAGGAATGTGCCGGTCAGGAGCGCGCCTGACCGGAATGCGCTGCAGTGTGACGCCGATCATGCCACAGGTAATATCCGATAAATGCCAGGGCGGTGATGACCCATGTCACAGGATAACTGAAGATAATAGCGTGGATCGTAGGCGATACCCTGAGCACGCCTGCCAGCCATATGATCCTCAGGACGCAGACTCCAAGCAGGGTGATCACTACGGGGACGACGACATTTCCGCGGCCTCTCAGGGAACCGGCGAGAATCTCGATGAATACATAGACAATGTACCACGGAGTGATGAAAAGGAGCATGTCGCATCCGATCTGCGCTACCGTCTCATCCGAGGTGAAGAGACGGAAGAGGACGCTCCTTGCCCCGATCAGCGCTGCGACGAGGAGGACAGATACGACAAGATCCATGCACAGGCAGACACGGGTGCTCCTGCGGACGCGATCCATTTTTCCGGCGCCGTAGTTCTGACCGACAAATGTCGTGATGGAAATTCCGAAGGCTGTGCTGACCATCCAGAAAATGGCATCCAGCTTGCCGAACGCAGACCATGCGGCAGCGGTATCGGTTCCGAATGTATTGATGGCGGCCTGGATGGCGATATTTGTGATCGCAAACAGGATGGATTCAAACCCGGTGGGAAGTCCCAGCTTTAACTGCATTTTCAGGAGCGTGCCGTGAAACCGGATCTTACGCAGGGAGAGATGGAGCAGCCCGCCGGAACGTATCAGTTTGTATGTTACGATAACGGCGCTTGCCGCCTGGGCGATCAGCGTGGCGACCGCAACGCCGGTGACGCCCATATGGAATACGAGCACAAATACGGTGTCGAGCACGATATTGATGACGCAGCAGATGATCAGAATATAAAGGGGGCTTTTGGAATCCCCGGTGGCTCTCAGGATCGCGGACCCCATGTTGTAGACGAGTACAAACAGGATCCCGGCAAAATAGATCCGCAGATAGATCAGAGAGTCTGCCATGATCTCCGACGGCGTGTTCATGAGGCGGAGCATGAAAGGCGCTCCCAGTATTCCGATAAACGTGAGCGCGATCCCTCCGGCAGCGGCGATCGCGTATGCATTGTGGAGACCGTCATTGGCGGTCTCTTCTTTACGCGCGCCGGTGAACTGGGCGATCGTTACGGCGGCACCTGAGGAAAGCCCGGTGAAGAATCCCACTACCAGAGCTACGATTTGAGCGGAAGAGCCGCCTACGCTGGCGAGAGCTTCTTTTCCTACAAACTGTCCCACGATCACACTGTCGATCGTATTGTAGAGCTGCTGGAAAAATGTCCCGAGCAGGATCGGAAAAAAGAACAGCAGAAGCTGTTTCCAGATAATTCCTTCTGTGATCTCATTTTTTTTCTGACGTACTGTTTCCATAAGATATCCCTCTCAAGTAAAAAAGCATAAGTATCTGTATTATAAGCTTAGTTTACAGAAAGAGCAATATTTTTCACAGATATGCTCCGGAAGCATTGTGAACAATAAATTCTAAGTATTGGAAGAACTGCCGGTTTTGTGACAGAATAAAAACAGGGGAGAGACTGGCGTCAGGCAGAAATGACGCTCTCCCCGGATTTTTGAAAGGATACGGATGTGTGCAAAGCGGCACTTTTTACAGTCCCGTTTCTGGTAAGAAAGAGCCGGGCAGGGCGGTGGTTCCGTCAGTTTAATTAGATCTGGTCAATGAAAAAAAGGGAGGTATACGCATGAGTTTATGATTATTTAAACAACCCTGTTTTGACAAGTTTATAAGTAAATTTGTAAATGTCATACAGAGAAAAGGAGGAGACTG
>DXEY01000082.1 GCA_019114745.1 Candidatus Mediterraneibacter colneyensis
ATCAGAAAAGAGCGGTTTCACCAACGCAAAAGCACACCTGATCGAAAATGCATACTATATCCTCACCCCCTCCGGGAAAGTCTCCCGGGAAAAGGTAGAGGCTTACCGGGATTTTGTGTCATCGTTAAAAGCGATCCCGGTCATACTGGACTATAAGGAACACGACAGCATCACCGGGACGATCAGCCATCTGCCCCACATCATCGCATCGACACTGGTCAATTATGTCAGAGACCACGATACAAAAGACGAGCTGATGAAGGCTCTGGCGGCAGGAGGTTTTAAAGATATCACAAGGATCGCCTCCTCTTCCCCCGTCATGTGGCAGCAGATCTGCCTGAAAAACAGGAAGAATATCTCGCAGATCCTTGACGGCTATATCTGCGCCCTCCAACAGGCAAAGAACTGCGTAGACGCCGGGGACGAGAACAGGCTGTACACTATGTTTGAGACATCCAGAGACTACCGGAACTCCATGCCGGACAGCTCGGCAGGCCCGATCAAAAAGCAGTTCGCCGTCTACTGCGATATTATCGACGAGGCCGGAGGTATCGCAACCATCGCGACGATCCTCGCCAGCAATAATATCAGCATCAAAAACATCGGCATCGTCCACAACCGGGAATTTGAAGAAGGTGTTCTGCGGATGGAGTTTTACGACGAGTCCTCCTGTACCAGGGCGGCGGAACTTCTGCAGAAATATCACTATATCGTATATGAGAGATAGAGAGGAATACACATGGAATTATGCAGTATCACAGGACTGAAAGGAAAGATCACAGTGCCGGGAGATAAATCCATCTCCCACCGGGGCGTAATGTTCGGCGCTGTCGCAAACGGGACGACCGAGATACACAACTTTTTGGAAGGTGCCGACTGTCTCGCAACGATACGCTGCTTCCGCACGCTTGGCATAGACATTGAAAAAGAAAAGGATACCGTTATCATACACGGAAAGGGGATCCACGGCCTGTCAAAGCCCTCAGACATCCTCGATGTGGGGAACAGCGGGACGACCACCCGCCTGATCTCAGGCATTCTCGCCGGACAGCCTTTTGAATCGAAACTGTCCGGGGACGACTCCCTTAATTCCCGTCCGATGAAACGGATCATTGACCCTCTGACAAAAATGGGGGCAAATATCTCCAGTATCTTAAGAAACGGATGTGCTCCGCTGTACATCACACCCGGAACACTCCACGGCATCCACTACGACTCCCCGGTGGCGTCGGCACAGGTCAAATCCTGTATCCTTCTGGCAGGACTGTATGCCGAAGGCGAAACTTCCGTCACCGAGCCTTCTCTGTCACGCAACCACACAGAGCTGATGCTTCGGGAATTTGGCGCGGATATCCGCTCCTCACACGCACTGGACAGCACAGAATCCACCGTGAGCATCACCCCGGGGCGAGAGCTGTACGGGCAGAAACTCACCGTACCCGGCGATATCTCCTCCGCCGCATATTTTATTGCGGCAGGTCTGATCGTGCCGGACTCAGAAATTCTGATCGAAAATGTCGGCATCAATCCCACACGGGCAGGCATCTTAAAAGTGTGCGAGGATATGGGCGGGGATATCTCCCTGCTGAATGAACGGACAGAAGGCGGGGAAAAAATCGCGGATATCCTCGTCCGTACAAGCCGGCTGCACGGCATCACCATCCAGGGCGACATCATCCCCACACTGATCGACGAGATCCCCGTCATCGCCGTTATGGCTGCTGTGGCGGAAGGGACGACAGTCATCAAAGACGCCGCCGAGCTCAAAGTAAAAGAGACAGACCGTATCGAGACGGTCTGCGACAACCTGAAGTCGATGGGCTGTAAAGTAACACCCACCCCCGACGGCATGATCATCACCGGCGGGAAGCTCGCCGGAGCCTCCATTCACACACTGCTGGATCACCGCATCGCCATGGCGTTCAGCATTGCCGCACTGGTTGCGGAGGGGAATACAAAGATACTGGACAGCAGATGCGTGGATGTGTCGTATCCTGCGTTTTATGATACCTTTGAGGAATTGTTGTGATTATATAAAAAGGATTTCAGAGGTAACGCAAACAAGCCGCAGGCAGTATGTATTGCTCCCGCACACGCTTTCGCTCGGGCCACAGCGCAGCGGTACATAGGAGCGCACAAAACGCGCTCCAAATACCGGCGCTGCTCTACGGTGCAGTCTCAACACATACTGCCCGCTGGTTTCTTTTCCAGTACAAACAGCTTTCCCTGCCGTAAGGAAATATCCTTTTATTTTGCATAGTCCAATCATTCAAATCATAGAAAAGTCAACAGGCGGCAACGATTTCTCGCTGCCGCCTGCACTTATGCCTGGATGATTTGCCCTTATTAGCAATAGGGAAAGATATTCCAATAAGGATTTAAAACTTGCACTCTACTGCTGCTCTCTCAATTTTGAGCCCTTCGGTGTAGAGTTCCATAAATTTCTCGTATCCCGCCACGTCTTCCGGAACCGGATCCATGCCTGTTCCTTCTGCATCCTGGAATACTTTATTGTTGAGATAATCGGTCAGGCTCTCGTCCTCTTCTTTGCGCACGAGATAGTCTGCCAGAAGCGCGATCCCCCATGCGCCGCCTTCTCCCGCCGTCTCCATGACATAGACAGGAGTGTCGATCGCGCCTGCCAGGATCCTCTGGCCCACGCCTTTTGTCTTGAAAAGCCCGCCGTGGCCCATCATGCGGTCGAGCTTGACATCTTCCTTTTTCAGAAGGATATCCATCCCGGTCTTTAAAGCGCCAAGCGAGGTATACAGATGAACTCTCATGAAGTTTGCAAGGTTAAATTTGCTCTCAGGGGAACGCACGAACAGCGGGCGCCCCTCGTCAAATCCCGTAATGTGTTCGCCTGAGAAATAATTGTACGCAAGCAGGCCGCCGCAGTCCGGATCCCCCTCAAGCGCTTTGTTGTAGAGTGTTCCGAACAGCCTGTTCATATCCACGTCAATGCCGAAGCTTTCAGCAAATTCTCTGAACAGCCCTACCCATGCATTTAAATCGGAGGTACAGTTGTTACAGTGCACCATTGCCACCAGGTCGCCTGCCGGAGTGGTTACAAGATCGATCTCTTCATACGGTTTTGTCAGATCCTTTTCCAGCACAGCCATCGCGAACACACTCGTTCCGGCAGATACATTTCCTGTTCTCACCGCCACGCTGTTGGTCGCAGTCATGCCCGTACCGGCGTCGCCCTCAGGCGGACACATGGGGATTCCGGCGGAAAGCGCCCCGGATGGATCCAGAAGTTCTGCGCCCTCTTCTGTCAGGTTTCCCGCGTCCTCTCCTGCCAGGAGCACTTTCGGAAGAAGTTCCCGTATCTTCCACGGAAATCCTTTCTCTGCCACAAGTTCGTCGAACTGATCCAGCATCCTGCCGTCAAAATCTTTCGATTCGATATTGATCGGGAACATGCCTGCCGCATCGCCGCTTCCAAGCACTTTCCGCCCGGTCAGCTTCCAGTGGATATATCCCGACAGAGTTGTAATATATCTCACTTTACCCACATGGTCCTCTCCGTTCAGGATCGCCTGATACAGATGGGCAATGCTCCAGCGCTGGGGAATATGATAGGCAAACAGTTCTGAAAGCTTCTCCGACGCCTCTCCAGTGATCGTATTTCTCCAGGTACGGAAAGGCACAAGAAGTTCATCTTTTTCATCAAACGCAAGATAGCCGTGCATCATGGCGCTGATGCCGATTGCCGCAAAGCCGTTAAGCCGGACGCCATACTCTTCCTGCACATTTTTTACAAGGTCCGCATAGCATCCCTGTACGCCGCGCCACACCTCGTCAATATCATACGTCCAGATATGATCCACATACTGGTTCTCCCAGTCATAGCTGCCGGATGCCACGGGGGATTTATCCTCGTCGATCAGAACCGCCTTGATCCTGGTAGAACCAAGCTCCATTCCGAGCACGGCTCTCCCGGCGCTGATCATCTCCCTGATCTCTTCTTTACTCCGCATTACTGCACTCCTCCTTATCTCTTTTATTTTTAGTTTTTTACAGCAATCAGCAGGCAGAGTATGCCTGCCTGCCGATCCATATTCTTATAACATTGTCTTTCTGATTTCTTCGCCGCTCTTTGAGATCAGATATGCCGGAGCGATATCGAATACCGTCTTACAGCCGCTCTGTCCCTCCTGAGACAGCCTGTACGCAGCGCGGGCGTACGCCAGCAGTACAGATGAAGTAAATTCCGGGTTGGAATCCAGCTTCAGGCTGTACTCGATCAGATGGCTGTTCTCACCGTTTAAGCCCGTCTTTCCGCTTCTCAATACAAATCCGCCGTGCGGGATGCCGCTGTGATCTCTTCTGAGTTCCTCCTCGCTGATGAAATGCACAGTCGTATCGTAGTCGGAGAAATAGTTCGGCATCTCCTTGATCTCTTTCTCTACTTTCGCCGCATCCGCTCCTTCTTCGAGAACGACAAAGCACTCTCTCGTGTGCTTCTGGCGTGTAGTAAGCTCAGGATTCTCCCCGTTTCTGACAGCCTCAAGAGCCGCCTCCACCGGGATTGTATACTGTTTTGCGTCTTTGACGCCCTCAATCCTGCGGACAGCGTCAGAATGCCCCTGGCTGACGCCCTTCCCCCAGAACGTGTAATCTTTTCCGTCCGGAAGGATCGCGTTTGCATAGAGACGGTTCAGAGAGAACATTCCCGGGTCCCAGCCTACTGAGATAATGCCGACTTTCCCGCCTTCTTTTGCCGCGGCGTCCACGTTTGCAAAATGCTCCGGGATCCTGGCATGTGTGTCAAAACTGTCGATCACATTGAACATCCGGGCAAACTTCGGGGTCTGCTCCGGAAGATCCGTAGCGCTTCCGCCGCAGAGGATCATAACGTCGATCTTGTCCGCCCACTGCTCCGCGTCATCGATCCGGCACACAGGCACTCCCTCCGTCAGTATACTGACGCCGGAGGGATCCCGCCTGGTGAACACTGCTGCCAGCTCCATATCCGGGTTCTGCCTGATCCCGCATTCTACTCCTTTACCAAGGTTGCCATAACCTAAAATACCGATTTTAATACTCATATTCTTTGCTCCTTTGCTGCTTCTTGTAATAATGCTCTGTTGTTATTATACAGTCGGAAGGAACAGTTTTCAATTCATTATTTTCTGTATACGGCATCATTCCATCTCAGCTCGTTTTTGAGATTTCTGATCGTCGTGTCTTTGTCAATACAGACTGCTTCGATACCCATAGCGGCAGCCCAGTCGCACATCTGCTCGCTTGTCAGGTCATAGGAAAACGCTGTATGGTGCGCCCCTCCGCAGAGGATCCATGCTTCCGCTCCTGTCAGGAGGTCAGGCTCGGGCGTCCAGAAGGCAGTCGCTACCGGAAGTTTCGGCATCGGTTTCTCTGTTTTCTTGCAGTTTACATCGTTAATGATCAGGCGGAACCTGTCGCCCAGATCGATCAGGGATGTGGCAACTGCCGGCCCTGTCTTAGCTGTAAATACGAGCCTTGCCGGATCTTCTCTGTCGCCCATGGAGAGCGGCTGTACTTTGATGCCTGCCGGACCGTCGGAGATAGTCGGGCAAACTTCAAGCATATGCGCCTGCAGGATCCCTTCTTTTCCCGGCACCAGATTATAGGTATAGTCTTCCATAAAGGAAGTACCCTTCGCGTCTTTCATCCCCTCTGTCATGATCTTCATGATCCGGACCATAGCAGCCGTCTTCCAGTCTCCCTCTGCTCCGAAACCGTATCCTTTCTGCATCAGTCTCTGGATCGCCAGTCCCGGAAGCTGTTTCAGGCTTCCAAGATCTCCGAAGTGGGTGACGATCGCCTGATAGTTGTTCTCTTCAAGAAAACGTTCAAACCCGATCTCAATCTGAGCCTGGACTGCCACATGACGGCGAAATTCCTCCGGGTCCCTCCCCTCAAGAATGATATCGTATGTATCGTAATACTCGTCGGTAAGAGCCTTTACATCACTCTCCGGCACTGCCCGGACAGCCTCGGCGATCTCATTGACCGGATAAGCGTCCACTTCCCAGCCAAACCGGATCTGCGCTTCCACCTTATCGCCGTCCGTCACTGCTACGTTTCTCATGTTGTCAGCGACACGCATAACGCGCACATGGCTGCTCTCGATCACCCCGATTGCCGTGCGCATCCAGGAAGCGATCCTCTTCTGAACCGCCTCATCTCCCCAGTACCCTGCGATCACCTTGCGCTCGATTCCCATGCGGGTGAAGATATGTCCATACTCTCGTCCCCCGTGGGCGGACTGGTTCTCATTCATGAAGTCCATATCAATGCTGCCGTAAGGGATCTCCCGGTTAAACTGGGTGTGCAGGTGGAGCAGCGGTTTCCGGTACTCCTGAAGCCCCAGGATCCAGGATTTCGCCGGGGAAAACGTGTGCATCCAGGTAATGACTCCCGCGCAGTTCTCATCCGTATTCGCCTCGTTGAATGTCTTTCGGATCACTTCATTGGTGATCAGGGTCGGTTTCAGTACCACTTCGCATGGAAGATTTCCCGATTCGTTGAGCTTCTCCACGATAATCCGGGAATGCTCTGCCACATGGGCGAGGCACTCGTCTCCGTAAAGATCCTGGGAACCTGTGCAGAACCAGAATTTGTACTCTTTTCTTTTTAACATCTTACATTTCCTCCTTTTGTCCATAATATGCGTTTTCACCGTGTTTCCTGAAATAATGTTTGTCCTGGAGTTCCTGTGGAGCCGGCATTACCTGGGGATTGATCATCTCGCATCTGGCAGCCATCTTCGCCACTTCCTCTGCCACCACCGCATTGTGTACCGCTTCGCCGGCGTCTTTTCCCCAGGTAAATACACCGTGATTTTTGCAGAGCACCACGGGCACTGCGATATAATCTTTCTTCCTGCGCTCAAATTCATCTGCGATCAGGACGCCTGTATTTTTCTCATATGCCTCCTCGATCTCCTGTTTTGTCAGATTTCTGACGCATGGGATCTCCCCGTAAATATAATCTGCATGGGTCGTGCCGTAACATGGGATCGCCCTTCCTGCCTGCGCCCAGCCCGTCGCCCATGAGGAATGGGTGTGTACGATCCCCCCGATCTTCGGGAAACGGTTGTACAGCACAACATGAGTCGGCGTATCGGAAGAAGGATTGTACCTTCCCTCCACCTTATTTCCCTCCAGATTTACGACAACCATATCCTCCGGGCTCAGCCTGTCATACTCCACGCCGCTCGGTTTGATGACAAACAGACCGCTCTCCCTGTCGATCCCGCTCACATTTCCCCAGGTGAATGTCACCAGGCCGTATCTGGGAAGCTGCATGTTTGCCTCGTACACTTTTTGTTTCAGTTCTTCCAGCATTGTATTTCTCCTTCCTGACTGATAAATTCACTGTTTCTTTCAAATCTCACGGAGTACCTTCACGGAACTGCGCATCACCAGTTCCGGCTCAAACTCTGCCGTCTCCATCTTCTCCTTCCGGCAGACCGCGCCGACCATTTTCTCTGCGGCAGATATTCCCAGATCCTCTACCGGATTTTTCACAGAGGTCAGCGGCACCGGGCACAGCTTTGCCAGCGCCGAATCATCGATCCCAACCACCGACATCTGATCCGGGACGCCCCTTCCCGCATTCCGGAAGATCTCTGTCAGCTTATGGGCTGTATCGTCATTGTAGCAGACACATGCCGTACAGTCTTTCAGACGTTTGAGAAATCTTCCGCCGTCCTCCCGCATTTCAGCGAGTTCCCCGGTATCGATCCAGACGATCTGGCTGCTCCGGATTTTAATGTCACTTTCCATCAAAGCCTGCATATACCCGGCATATCTCAGGCGGCCCTGTCCGTCGTCTGATTTGAATATTCCGCCGATCCGGGTATGTCCGCATTCAATGAGATGCTTTGCCGCCAGATATCCCGCCTGCCTGTCATCCATACTCACATGGGGGATCTCAAGCTCCGGGTAATAGCTGTTGACAAACAGCACCGGGATCCCGAGCTGTTCCAGTTCCCTGTACAATCCTGCATTTGGATTGGGAAGCGCGCTTTTTACCGTCTCGGCGATCAAACCATCCACGGACTGCGTCCTGAGGAAATCTTTCAGGAGCATTCTCTCTTTCTCCACCGAGTTATCCGTCACTGTGATCTGCAGCGCGCAGCCTTCCCGCGACAGCACTGATTCCATGCCTTTTATCATCGCCGGGAAAATATATGTGTCCACAGAAGTGAGCATTACCGCGATGCGGATCTCTTTTTCACTGTATCTGCGGGTGTTCACAGTCACATAAGTCCCGCTTCCCCTCCTGCCTTCGACGATCCCGTTTTCCGCCAGTTCTTCCAGCGCACGGCGGACAGTCTGACGGCTCACCTGAAATTCCTCCGCCAGTTCGTTTTCCGAGGGAAGTCTCGCTCCGCGTCTGAGCCTCCCGCTTTCAATCTCCTCCTGCACCCAGCCGGTGATCCGTTCGTACTTTTTCCCCATCCATCAGCCTCCTTCCAGCTCATCGCCGTTCCAGGGAATCACTCCCTCTGCCATATTCGTTAAGACAATCATACAGCATAACAACTTTCAATACAATTCGCAATATTTCCAAATAAAATGACTTGATTTTGGCACAAAATCAAAAGTTGTATTGCTTTTTAATTATATAAGCAATACAACTTTATCATCTCTTTTCCTCTATTCATTTCGGATCGCCGCCAGCGGGCTGAGCTTCATCGCCCGCACTGCGGGAAAATATCCTGCCGCCATGCCGACCAGAACGGCGAAGCCCATTGACAGGAGCATCAGCCAGACCGGAATACAGGAAATACTGCCTGCCGTCCCCCACAGGCTCTCGCCCGGGACAAGTACGTTGATGATCCCCGAAATGATAAGACTCAGGACATTTCCGGCAACGCCGCCTGCCAGACCGATAAACGCCGCTTCCAGAAGGAACAGCTGACGGATATTCTTCAGACTGCACCCGATCACCTTCATAAC
>DXEY01000008.1 GCA_019114745.1 Candidatus Mediterraneibacter colneyensis
ACAATCGAACATGTGATTGCATAATAAAAGTCCGTGTGATATGATGTTTTAGACAGAGAGCTATTTTACGGTATCTCGAGGTAATGTGATTATGAAAAAGAATGATCTGATCCTTGCAGCAGTCATCCTCATCATTGCCGGAAGCCTGATCGCATATCAGATGCTCCGCCGGGATGAGCGGAGAAAGGATGTTTCCATCACTGTTGACGGAGAGGTTTACGGGACTTACGACCTGACAGAAGATCAGGTCATAGATGCCGGTACTGGAAATACAATTGTGATCAGCGGCGGAAGGGCGCAGATGGAGTGGGCAGACTGCCCGGATCAGATCTGTGTCCGGCACAGGGCAGTCGAACGGGACGGAGAGAGCATCATCTGCCTTCCGAACCGTGTCGTTGTATCCATTGAGAGTTCAGAGGAAAGCGGACTTGACGGTATGGTACAGTAACAGCCGCCGCAGCCGGCAGATACGGTTTCAGAAAGGGACAGGTACATAAATGTGAGAAACAGAGCGGCATACTTTGGCGTATTTACAGCGCTGGCGCTGATCCTTGGCTATGTAGAATCACTGATCCCGATCCAGTTCGGGGTTCCGGGGATCAAACTGGGACTCGCCAATCTGATCATTGTAATGGTGCTCTGTAAGAGAGGCTGGAAAGAGGCGCTTTTGCTGTCTGTCGTGCGGATCGTGCTTTCCGGTTTTATATTTGGGAATCTTTTCAGTATCCTGTACAGCTTTGCCGGGGGAATGCTGAGCCTCCTGGTCATGGCGCTGATGGTAAAAATCAGCCGTTTCAGTACGGTGGGCATCAGCATCGCGGGAGGAGTGTGCCATAATATCGGCCAGCTCATTGTTGCCATGCTCGCCGTGGAGACCTATCAGGTCGGCTTTTATCTCCCTGTCCTCCTGATCTCGGGAGTGATCACCGGGGCTCTGATCGGTATTACAGCCGGTGAGGTAATGAAACGGACAAAAAATATTTGGTAAAGGAATGTAGAGAAATATGATCTCATATGTCAGAGGAGAACTTGCCTCGGTCGAGGCAGATAAAGCAATCATAGATGTAGGAGGAGTGGGGTATGGAGTCTATATGCCCCAGCAGGCACTTTCGGTACTCCCGCCCCTGGGAACCGAAATAAAGCTGTACACTTATCTCAATGTCAAAGAGGATGCCATGCAGCTCTTTGGTTTTCTCACGAAAGACGATCTTGAGATCTTTAAACTTGTGATCGGGGTCAGCGGCATCGGCCCGAAAGGCGGGCTCAATATTTTGTCCTGCCTTTCTCCGGATGAACTCCGGTTTGCGATCATGTCGGGGGATGCAAAGGCGATCTCAGCCGCTCCCGGCATCGGGAAAAAGACTGCGGAAAAACTGATCCTGGAACTCAGGGACAAGGTCGATATCGAGGAAATGCTCAACCACGCCGCCCACGGGGAGGAAAGACCTTCGCTTCAGGATGGAGGCGTCGAGAGCAGTATGCAGGCAGAGGCTGTGCAGGCTCTTGTCGCGCTCGGCTACGGCAATGCTGAGAGTCTGCGCGCAGTGAAACAGACGTCTGACGGCTGCGCTACGGTAGAGGATATATTGAAGGAGGCTTTAAAATATCTCTTTTAGTGTGACAAATACAGGGGAGAGACAGAAGTATCATGGGAAAACGAATCATTACGACAGAAAATCTGGAAGAGGATATTAAGATCGAGGGGGAGCTGAGACCTCAGCGCCTGACAGACTATATCGGGCAGGAGAAGGCAAAACAGACGCTTTCAGTCTATATCGAAGCCGCAAAAGCCAGAGGGGAGGCGCTGGATCACGTTCTCTTTTACGGGCCTCCCGGTCTTGGAAAGACGACGCTCGCCGGCATAATAGCAAATGAGATGGGCGTCCATCTCAAAGTCACCTCCGGGCCTGCCATTGAAAAACCGGGGGAGATGGCGGCTATTTTGAACAGCCTTCAGGAACATGACGTGCTTTTCGTAGACGAGATCCACCGTCTCAACCGGCAGGTAGAAGAGGTGCTTTACCCGGCAATGGAAGATTACGCCATAGACATTATGATCGGGAAAGGCGCCGGGGCGCGCTCGATCCGCCTGAATCTCCCCCAATTTACACTTGTGGGCGCGACGACACGGGCGGGAATGCTGACGGCGCCGTTAAGAGACCGTTTTGGCGTGGTCAGCCGTCTGGAATTTTATACGGACGAAGAATTGAAGACGATCATCCTGCGTTCAGCCCAGGTACTGCAGGTTGAGATTGAGGAGGAAGGAGCTCTTGAGCTTGCCAGACGTTCGAGAGGAACCCCCAGGCTTGCAAACCGGCTGCTGAAACGCGTGCGTGATTTTGCCCAGGTAAAATATGACGGGAGGATCACGAAAAAAGTGGCAGACTATGTGCTGGATCTTCTCGATGTAGATAAATTCGGACTGGATCACATCGACCGGAGCATCCTGCTTACGATGATCGAGAAGTTCCAGGGCGGCCCTGTAGGGCTTGACACCCTTGCCGCTGCCATTTCCGAGGACGCAGGCACCCTCGAAGATGTCTACGAGCCATACCTGCTGAAAAACGGCTTCATTCAGCGCACCCCCAGGGGGCGTATCGTCACGGAAGCAGCCTATCGCCATCTCGGAATCCCGATGATACCGGAAGATGAGTAAAAAACAGTTGGTTTTTGTCGACAAATAGTTTATAATAGGCGTTAGGAAACACGAGGAGGATGCTATGAGTTCAGCAAAACATTTTACAGAAGTATTAATAGGGGGAAAAGTGTATACCCTGAGTGGATTTGAGGGCGAAGAATATCTGCAGAAAGTATCTTCCTATCTGAACCACAAGATAACCGAATGCGCAAACAGCGAAGGATACAGAAAGCAGAGCGCAGATACAAGAAATGTCCTGCTGGCTCTGAATATTGCAGATGATTATTTTAAGGCAAAGAAACAGGGAGATTCCCTGGAAAACGACATCGAACTGAAAGACAAGGAGATGTACGATCTGAAGCATGAGCTGATCTCAGCGCAGATCAAGCTGGAGAATGCCGAGAAAGAACTGGCGAAGATGAAAGAGGAGAACAATGATCTTCAGATGCAGATCGTAAAACTGGAAACTGAGATGAAAAACCGCAGAAGGTGATCGCAAAGGCTGTCCTGACCGACAGCCTGTTTCATTTCAGAAAGATGCTCAATTTCAATGCGAGGGAGAAAGGGAAGATTCGTAAAAATGACTGACAGGAAAATCGAGATCCTTTCGCCGGCAGGTTCTTACCGGGCGTTTACCGCCGCGGTCAATGCCGGCGCGGATGCAGTATATCTCGGCGGCACGAGATTTGGCGCAAGGGCTTTTGCGGAGAACTTTACTGAGGAGGAATTGATCCGGGCAATCCGCGAAGCCCATTTTTATGGCCGAAAAGTCTATCTTACTGTTAATACACTGATGAAAAACGAAGAGATCGAAACACTCGGTGAGTACCTTGCGCCTTATTATGAGTGCGGGCTGGACGCGGTGATCGTACAGGACATGGGAGCTGTAGAATATATCCGGCAGCATTTCCCCGGACTGGATATCCATGCCAGTACCCAGATGACGGTCACAGACGCGGAGGGTGCAGAATTTGTGGAATTACAGGGGGTGACCCGGGTCGTTCCGGCAAGGGAACTCTCGCTGAAAGAGATCAGCCGTATCCGCCGTCAGACCAGTCTGGAGATCGAATGTTTTGTCCACGGCGCCCTGTGTTACTGCTATTCGGGCCAGTGCCTGATGAGCAGCATGATCGGGGGCAGGAGCGGGAACCGCGGGCAGTGCGCGCAGCCCTGCCGGCTTCCTTATCAGTCGGATGGTGAGACTCATTATTATCTCAGCTCGAAAGATATCTGCACCCTTGATCTGATTCCCGATATGGTGGATGCGGGGATCGACTCCTTCAAGATCGAAGGGCGTATGAAAAAGCCGGAATATGTCGCTGCGGTTACTTCCGTGTACCGCAAATACACTGACCTGTACCTCAAAAATGGCAGGAAAGGTTACCGGATCATTCCGGAAGACCGGGAGATGCTCCTGGATCTTTATAACCGCGGGGGATTTTCGGAGGGATATTATAAGCAGCACAACGGTCGTTCTATGATTGCCCTGGACCGCCCCAATCACAGCGGAGTCCCTGCTGTTAAGATCACAGGACAGAAGGGGAGGGAAGTGCGGGCGCAGGCGCTCACATACCTTGACGCCGGCGACGTGCTGGAAATCACCGGAAGAAAGGATAATTATACTCTTGGAAAGCCTGTGGAAAAGGGCAGCGATCTCACATTCCTTGTCCGGAAACAGACCCGTCTCAGCCGGGGAACCGTATTAAACCGGGTCAGAAACGAATCTCTGATCCGCCGGCTCGATGAGGAAGTGGTCAACAGGAAGCTTCAGAGAGCAGCAAAAGGGCGTCTGACCCTGAGGGCGGGCAGCCCTGCCGTCCTGAAACTTTCTGCCGGTGGTATGGAATGTGAAGTCCGCACAGAAGAACCGGTGCAGAAAGCGGAGACAAGACCGCTGGATGAAGCGAGGATACGCAGGCAGCTTGAAAAGACCGGCAATTCAGATTTTTATTTTGAGACACTTGATATCGACACGGAGGAAGGTGTCTTTCTTCCGATCCAGCATCTCAATTTACTCCGCCGGACAGCCTTTGACAAAATGAGGGAAAAAATAACCACAAAATACGAGCGCAGGCTCCAACCACAGACACAACCTGCGAAAGCTGATGTTATGGCAGAGAAAAGCGCTGATTCCCGGGCATGGAAGCCGTCATGTTCTGTGTCCGTCCATACAGAGGAACAACTCGAAACCCTTGAGGCCTTTGTTTCGGAAAGAGGGGGCTTTGTTCAACGCGTCTACATTGATTCCCAGATGATCACAGGCAGCATCGGGAACAGGCGGGATCGGGTGCCCGGGATCCTGGATCATTTCGCTGCGAGAGGAACGGAAGTCATCCTGGCTCTTCCCCACACCTTGCGCCGCGCAGGAAGAGAATTGGAAGATAAGCTGATAACGGCGGCAAAAAGCAGAGATTTTTCAGGAGTCCTGATCCGAAACTGCGGAGAATATCAACTCTTAAAAGAGCGTGGATTTGACAAAAAGGTGATTCTGGACCATAATCTATATGTGTTCAATGATTTTGCAAAAAATTTCTGGAGAAAGAACGGGGTGGATGAGTTTACTGCTCCTCTGGAGCTGAACCGGAAGGAGTTGTCTCAGTTAGGACTGCATGACTGCGAGCTGGCAGTCTATGGGTATATGCCTGTTATGATCTCAGCGCAGTGCATTTTAAAGACGACAGGCAGATGCCGGAAAACACCCGGAATCCATCCATTGAAGGACCGGTATGGAAATCAGTATCTGGTGGAGAATTGCTGTGATTTCTGTTACAATGTGATCTATAGCGACCGTCCGGTCTGGCTGGGGGAAAATTCTGAGGAGATCACAGGGCTGGCGCCCCGGTATCTGCGCCTGCAGTTCACGACAGAAGGCAGGGAAGAGACAGAGACGGTGCTTCGCCTCGCACTTGATGTTTTTGGCACAGGAAAAAACACCCCTGTATTTTTATCTCCACATACACAGGGACATTTTGACAGAGGAGTCCTGTAGACAGGTGAAAATATGGTTAATATAGTAATACAATTATCAAAATATGTGATGATCGCCCTGATGGCGGCATATACATTTTCCTGTTTTTCCATTTTTACCCGGAATTACGAGGATGATGAAAAGCGGGTTCTGATCCGTCAGGATGTGCTTCTGTTTTTGTTGCAGTTTATTGCGTTTGCGGTCATGTATCTTTCGACGGATGACATGCGGATCCTTTTTCTGTACGCTGCGCTTGCCATCGTTATGCTTGCGGTGATTCTGCTGTATAATCTGATCTACCCGAATGTATCCCGCCTTGTAGTAAATAACATGTGCATGCTGATCACGGTAGGGATGATCATGATCACGAGGCTGTCTTCGGACAACGAATCCCCGTATGGATCTGCGATCCGGCAGCTTGTCTTTGCCGCACTGGGAGTTGCGTTCGGACTGGTCGTTCCGGTCCTGATCAGGAAACTTACATTTCTGGACCGGTGGACGTATATCTATGCCGGCGTCGGCGGCGCCGCGCTGCTGGCAGTTGCGCTGTTCGCTCCCAGGTCGGGCGGCGCGAAGCTGGGCTTTGAAATTTTCGGCATCAACATCCAGCCTTCCGAATTTGTAAAAATCATTTTTGTATTTTTTGTCGCCGCCAGTTTAAACAAATCGCGGGAGTTTAAAAATGTTGTAGTGACGACTGCAATCGCTGCTGCACACGTCCTCATCCTTGTATTATCCACGGATCTGGGCGCCGCGCTCATTTTCTTTGTCGTCTATCTCGTGATGCTGTATGTGGCGACGCGCCAGCCGCTCTATGCGGTGGCAGGGCTTGGTGCAGGTGTGCTTGCGGCGGTGGTGGGCTACCATCTGTTCGGTCATATACAGGTGCGTGTGGAAGCATGGCAGGATCCGATCGCAACGTACAGCGGCAGCGGATACCAGGTTGCCCAGTCGCTGTTTGCCATCGGCACGGGAGGATGGTTCGGTACCGGGCTTTTTCAGGGGCAGCCGAATACGATCCCTGTTGCCGAGACAGATTTTATCTTTTCGTCGATCACAGAGGAGATGGGAGTCATTTTCGGACTCTGTATCATACTGATCTGTGTGAGCTGTTATGTCATGTTCCTGAATATCGCAATGGAACTGCACAACCGGTTTTATAAATATGTCGCCCTCGGCCTTGGTACCTGCTATATTTTTCAGGTATTCTTACAGATCGGCGGCGTGACGAAGTTTATTCCTTCTACAGGGATGACGCTTCCTTTCGTCAGCTACGGAGGAAGTTCAATGATGAGTACGATGATCATGTTCGGCATCATTCAGGGCCTGTATATCCTGCGGGAGGATGAAGTGGAAAAGATCGAAAAAGAAAAAGAAAGGGAGTCGAAAAATGGCTTGGGAAGAGCAGCGGCCGGAAAGGCGCAAAAAGGCGCCCCGAAATTTGAAGAAGTCCCAAAACAAAGGACGCGCAAAAAGCAAAGACCGCGTACGAAATAGAGAATTTGCATGGATTACCTATTTCTTTGTGATCCTCTTTATCGCGCTCATGGGGTATCTCGTATACTTTACTGTCGCCAGGGCGGGCAGTTTTGTAAACAGCCCGTATAACCAGCGTCAGGACGCCTTTGCAAAAGATGTGGTAAGAGGAGCGATCACAGACCGCAACGGTAATGTACTGGCACAGACAAATGTTGCGGAAGATGGAAGTGAGACGAGATATTACCCTTACGGATCGCTTTTCTCTCACGTAGTGGGTTACAGCGATTCCGAACTTGGAAAGACCGGGCTTGAGTCGGTGGAAAATTTTGAACTTCTGACTTCAAATGCGTTCTTTGTCGAGAAGATCCAAAACGAATTTAATGACGCCAAAAACCAGGGCGATACTGTAGTCACGACACTTGATGCGGATCTTCAGCAGGCGGCAAGCGATGCGATGGGAGATTATAAGGGTGCGGTCATCATTATGGAGGCAGATACCGGAAAGATACTCGCTATGGTATCAAAACCGGATTTTGATCCAAACGAAATCTCCGCTAACTGGGATACTCTCAATACCGATGAGGAAAACAGCCCTCTGCTGAACCGTGCGACAAACGGCTCTTATGCCCCGGGATCTGTATTCAAGATTGTAACAGCGCTTGCATATATGAGACAGGACAGCGGATACAGCAACTATACGTATGACTGCACCGGTTCTATCACTGCCGGAGGAACAACAATTTCCTGTGCCGGGGGAACAGCACACGGACATCAGGACTTCCGCAGCGCTTTTGCAAATTCATGTAATTCGGCGTTTATCGATATCGGCCTGAAACTCGACCTGGATGGATACAGAGAAACTGCGGAAGATCTGCTCTTTAATTCCAGCCTGCCCAGTGTTCTCGGATACTCAAAAGGTTCGTTTGTCCTGGACGAGGATTCAAGCGAATCCGAGGTTATGATGACGGCAATGGGACAGGGAGAAACTATGGTCAGCCCGTACCAGATGGCGCTGATCACACAGGCGATCGCCAACGGCGGTACACTCATGGAACCATATCTTGTGGATTCCGTCACAAATTATACCGGCACAGAAGTGCGCCGGAATGTGCCGCAGAGTTATGCACGTCTCATGACTTCAGACGAGGCGGCACAGCTTAAGGAATATATGCAGGCGGTAGTCAGCGAAGGAACGGGCTCCACATTGAGTGGAAGATCCTATACTGTCGCGGGAAAAACAGGTACCGCCCAGTACAGTACGAGCGAGAGGGACAGAAGCCATTCATGGTTTACAGGATTTACAAATGTAGACAATCCGGAACTCGTGATCACCGTGATCACGGAAGGATCGGACGGAAGTTCCGGCGGAAGAGCTGTCTCCATAGCCGGAGAGATCCTGGATTCATATTATAATTAATGCGGGCGGCACGACTATGCAAATAAAACTATACTGTGATCTGTATATCAGTGAATGTCTGAAAAAAAAGAAGGCAAAAATAATAAAAAAACTAAAATCCGGCAGTCTGATGCCTCA
>DXEY01000083.1 GCA_019114745.1 Candidatus Mediterraneibacter colneyensis
AGGTCAGCCGGCTGGAGAAAAACGCGCTCAGGACAATGCGAAGATATCTTCTCGGAGAATGAAAGAAAAGAATTGAATTTTTCCTGACTTCATACTATCATATAAAAAGATTATACAAGAGAGGATGGAGGAAGTCGTGTATAAGGCATGTGTATTTGATCTGGACGGGACACTGACAGACACATTGGATTCTCTGACTTATTCGGTAAGCGAGACAATGAAGGAGATCGGACTTTCCCCGATCACAAAGGAACAGTGCAGGGAATTTGTGGGGAACGGGGCAAAGGTTCTGATCGAGAAGGCGCTTCTGGCGTCCGGGGATAAAGAACTGTCCCGCTTTGACGAGGCGTTTGAAGCCTATCAGCGTATTTTTGACGCAAACTGCATGTACCGTGTAAAGCCGTATCCGGGGATTGTCCGGATGCTCGGAGAACTCAAAGCAATGGGGCTGAGGCTGGGAGTGCTGTCCAACAAGCCCGACCGTCAGGCTGTTCACGTGGTGGAGGACATTTTCGGAAAAGATCTCTTTGACTATGTGCAGGGACAGAAAGAGGGGATCCCGAGAAAGCCGGATCCCACAGCGCTTCTCAACATAGAGGAGCACTTTGACGCCCTTCCGGCGGAGACACTCTATATCGGAGATTCCGAGGTGGACGCAGCGACCGGGAAAGCAGCGCAGACGGATACCATCCTGGTATTGTGGGGATTCCGCACGTATCAGCAATTAAAAGATGCGGGCGCGGTGAAACTTGCAGATACGACAGAAGAGATCCTGGAGATCATCAGAAGCAGGAGGAATGAACATGAGTGAATACAGCGAAGAATGTCTGAGAACATTTTTAAAGGATCAGCAGAAATTGTTTGACGAACCTGTTGCCGGGACTCTTGAGGAGGCGGAAGCGTTCCTCGAGGACTGTATGGCGGTGGTCGTCGATTCTCTGGATGAAGTGAGAGAGTATTTTGAAGAGGAAGGCGTGGATGTGGACGGTCTCGGGCCGGATGAGCTGGAAGAGGCGTCAGAAGTATTTGCCCTTCCCGATGGCAGATATCTGATCGTAGAAGGGTAACATGCCGGAAGCCGCAGGTCATTTGACTGCGGCTTTTTCAACGGCTTCACGGATCGCGTCCAATATGATCTGCGAAGTGTATGGGGTATCCTCCGGCAGTGAGATGTCATCGAGAGACTGTGTCTCATAGACCTGTTCGGCGATATCCTCGATGGCGGGCTGGATGAGAGGAAACATGGCTGTCACTGTCTCGTCAAGGTTGGAAAAACGGATGGAGGTGATGTGCGTTTCGTCTACAGCGACTTCCACCTCCAGGTTTGTGTTGTTGAGGGTGAGCGAGGAAGTATAGATTCCCGGCGTATACTGCCTGCCGGTATCTGACGCAGAACTGCCCGCTTCGGGGCGGAACATGATAAACAGAAGGACGATCAGGATGATCCCAAGCGCCGCAAAGATAGCTGTATATATGATCTCCTTCATGTGCAGGACAATGATTTTAGTTCTGGAACCCATAGAGTTACCTCCCGATTGTATTGGCTGCCGGTTTTACGGCGGTCTGCTTTTTTATAAGTGTATGAATGAAAAAAGGAAAATATTCATTGCGCAGTACGTGACAAAACAGCGCCGATACTGTAAAATAGCTTTGCGGTTACGACAGAAACAGGAAGGATGTATGGAAATGTTTATAATAGCGGGACTCGGAAATCCGGACAGACAGTATGAGGGAACCAGGCACAATGCCGGATTTGAAGTAATAGACAGAATCGCGGAGAAATACAATATAGCGGTAGATGGGAAAAAGCACAGGGCGTATATCGGGAAAGGCGTTATAGAAGGCCAGAAAGTCATTCTGGCAAAACCCCAGACTTATATGAATCTGAGCGGTGAGAGCATCCGCAGTATGGTGGATTATTACAAGATTGATGAGGAACATGAGCTGCTGGTCGTCTATGACGATATCAACCTGGCGCCGGGACAGCTCCGCATCCGGGAAAAGGGCAGCGCAGGAGGCCATAACGGGATCAAAAACATCATCGCCCATCTGGGAACCCAGGTGTTCCCCAGAATCCGTGTGGGCGTGGGGGAAAAGCCGGCAAAATACGACCTGGCAGATTACGTGCTCGGACATTTTTCCAGGGAGGAGAAAATCGTAATGGACGAGGGGTACGAGAATGCGGTGGATGCCGCCGGACTGATCGTATCCGGTCACATCGGGGATGCCATGAGCCGGTATAACCGGAAGAAAAAGGAAGAGGCATAGACGTTGGAGGATCATCTGAAGAGGGGACAGACTATGAACGCTTTACTGGCTCCGCTTATGGAACTGGCGGATTATCAGGAGATATTGAGGGAGAGAAGAAAAGACAGGGGATTCATACAGATCGCAGGCTGTGTAAATTCCCAGAAAACGCATCTGATGTATGCGCTTGGCGATGGCTGTGAATACAGAGTCATCGCTTTTTCCAGTGAAGAAAAAGCGAAAAAGGCATATGAGGAATACCGTCTCTTTACGGAAAATGTATATCTTTATCCCGCAAGAGACCTGTTGTTCTATTATGCGGACATTAAGGGGAAACTTCTCACCCACCGGCGCATGGAGGTGCTTCGCACGCTGATCGAAAAGGAGGACAGTGGGAAGGGATTTCAGGATCCGGTCACAGTGATCACGACGATGGATGCTTTTCTCGACGGGCTGGCACGGCCGGATGAGATCAGAAAGCAGAGGCTTACGCTCTCGGGCGGCAGTATTGTCGACCTGACAGAACTGGAATCCCGCCTGTCAGCCATGGGCTATGAGTATGCGGTCCAGATCGAAGGGCCGGGCCAGTTTGCCGTGAGGGGAGGAATTATTGATATCTTTCCGCTGACAGAGAAACTTCCGGTGCGGATTGAACTGTGGGGAGATGAGATAGATTCTATACGCAGTTTTGATGTGGAAAGCCAGCGTTCGATAGAAAACCTGGAGGAGATCCGTATCTATCCGGCTTCGGAGAACTGGAACGACGCTGTGGAGACGGTTTCTTTTCTCTCTTATTTCCCGGTCGGAAAAACTCTGCTGTTCCTTGATGAGCCGAAACGACTGCAGGAAATGTCCGAGGCGGCAGAGCAGGAATACTTCCACAGCAGGAAAAGCAGGGCGCAGGCCGGAGAAGCAGAGGAAGAAGAATCTCTGACGGTATACCAGACACAGGATATTATCGGCAGGATGAACAGCTACAGCGGAATCGGGATGACGACGCTGGAATCAAAGTGCGGGCTGTTCCATGTGCGAAAAGTATACAGTATCCAGACAAAGGGAGTAAACCCGTATAACAACAGTTTTGAACTCCTTACCCGGGATTTGAAGCGGCTGAAGAGAAACGGCTTCCGAGTCGTGCTGCTGTCGGGATCCCGCACCAGGGCGAAGCGCCTTGCGGAAGATCTGAGGGATTATGACCTGAGTAGCTATTACAGTGACGATCCGGAGCGCCTTGTGCAGCCGGGGGAGATCATGGTCTGCTGCGGGTATGCTGCGGAAGGGTATGAGTATCCCATGCTGAAATTCATGGTCATCTCGGAGAGCGACATTTTCGGCCGCCGGAAAAAGAAAAAGCGCAGGAAACGGTACGAAGGGCAGAAGATCCGGGATTTTGCGGAGCTCAAACCCGGAGATTATGTTGTCCATGAAAACCACGGGATCGGTATTTACGAGGGAATCGAGAAGATCGAAGTGGAGAAAGTCGTCAAGGACTACATGAAGATCTCCTATGCAGACAGCGGGGTGCTTTATATCCCGGTGGCTCAGATGGACCTGATCCAGAAATATGCCGGAGCCGACGCAAAGAAGCCCCGGCTCAACAAGCTGGGGACCGTCCAGTGGGGAAAAACAAAGAACCAGGTGAAAAAAGCTGTGCGGGAAGTGGCGGAGGATCTGGTGGAACTCTACGCCGCACGGCAGCAGTCAGACGGCTTTGTGTACGGACCTGACACGGTCTGGCAGAAAGAGTTTGAGGAGATGTTTCCCTTTGAAGAGACGGAAGACCAGCTCCAGGCGATCGAAGACACGAAACATGATATGGAGAGCACGAAGATCATGGACCGGCTTGTCTGCGGAGACGTGGGATACGGGAAGACGGAGATTGCGATCCGGGCGGCTTTCAAGGCAGTCCAGGAAGGGAAACAGGTTGTTTACCTGGTGCCGACCACGATTCTGGCACAGCAGCATTATAATACGTTCGTGCAGCGGCTGAAAGACTTTCCGGTGCGCATTGATCTTCTGTGCCGGTTCCGCTCGTCTTATCAGCAGAAAAAGACAGTGGAGGATCTGAAAAGGGGTCTGGTCGATATTGTCATCGGGACCCACAGGGTATTGTCGAAAGATGTGGGATTTAAGGATCTGGGCCTCCTGATCATAGATGAGGAGCAGCGCTTTGGCGTTGCTCACAAGGAAAAGATCAAAAAACTGAGGGAAAATGTGGATGTACTTACGCTGACTGCGACTCCGATCCCGCGTACCCTCCATATGAGCCTGATCGGGATACGGGATATGAGCGTGCTCGAGGAGGCGCCCCAGGACCGTATGCCGATCCAGACGTACGTGATCGAGTACAGCGACGAGGTGGTCCGGGAAGCAATCGAGAGAGAACTGGCACGCGGCGGACAGGTATATTACGTCTATAACCGTGTCAGCGACATCGCGGATGTGGCGGGAAGACTGCAGAGGCTTCTTCCGGGAGCATCGGTCTCCTATGCCCACGGGCAGATGCGCGAGGGGGAGCTGGAGGATATCATGTATGATTTCATCAACGGGGATATCGACGTGCTTGTCTCTACGACGATCATCGAGACAGGACTGGATATCCCGAATGCAAATACGATGATCATCCAGGATGCCGACCGGTTCGGCCTTTCCCAGCTTTACCAGCTCCGCGGACGCGTGGGACGTTCAAACCGGATGGCATATGCATTCCTTCTCTACCGGAGAGATAAGCTCCTGCGGGAAGTGGCAGAGAAGAGGCTGTCTGCGATCCGGGAGTTCACCGACCTCGGATCCGGCATTAAGATCGCCATGCGCGACCTGGAGATCAGGGGAGCGGGAAATCTGCTGGGCGAGGCGCAGAGCGGACACATGGAAGCAGTCGGTTACGATCTGTACTGCAAAATGCTTAATGAGGCGGTGCGCCAGCTCAAAGGCGGGGAAGAGGAGGAAGTATTCCAGACACTGATCGATCTGGATACGGACGCTTATATCCCGGAATCCTACATTCGGAACGAACATCAGAAGCTGGACATCTACAAGCGTATTGCCGCCATTGAAAATGAAGAGGATCTGGATGATATGACGGAAGAACTGATCGACCGGTTCGGCGATATCCCGAAAAAGGTACAGCAGCTCCTTCACATAGCCGCGCTGAAGAGCCTGGCGCACTCCGCCTATGTGACGGCTGTGGAGCAGAAGGGAGAATCCATCCGCTTTACCATGTACGAGAAGGCGAAGATCGATCCGCAGAAAATACCGGCAATGCTCCAGTCTTACGGCAGGGATCTGGTATTCAGGACGGAAGCGCCGCCGTATTTCCTGTATCAGAAAAAGGGAAGGAGCGGCAAGGATACGGGAGAGCATCTCCTGGAGACAGTAAGGCGCGTGCTGGAGGATATCCGCGGGCTGTCTATTTCATGATTTATTTGTGTTTGATACTTGTTACTTCCGTGAAAACACGTTATAATGTATCAGTATAGCGTTAGAAAGAGGAGGCTGTTATGTTACGATTTGGAAAAAGAGCTGTAGTACTGACCGCGGCGGGAGTGCTTTCTGCCATGGCGGTGACAGGGTGCAGCGGATCGATTGATACAGATGCTGTAGTGGCGACCGTGGGAGATGAGGAGATTCCCCTTGGAGTTGCCAATTTCTATGCCAGGATGACCCAGGGGCAGTATGAGACTTATTATGCCGGGATGATGGGAATGACCGGAGAGGATATGTGGGCACAGGAGATAGAGGAAGATACAACGTATGAGCAGTCGGTAAAAGACAGTACGATGGAAGAGCTTCAGAATATGTATCTTATCTCCCAGCACGCAGATGAATACGAGGTGTCGCTGACAGAGGAAGAGAAGGATGCGATCAAAGAGGCGGCAAAGCAGTTTGACGAGGCAAACAGTGATGAAGTAAAAGAAAATGTATCCGGCTACCGGAAATATATCGAGGAATATCTGGAACGCGCTACCATACAGTCGAAGATGCAGACAAAGATGGAGGAAGGCGTGGACGAGGAAGTTTCCGATGAGGAAGCTGCTCAGAAGGCAATGATGTATGTGTATTTCTCCTTTACTTCTACAGATGAGTCAGGCGCCTCAACAACATTGACGGAAGAAGAGCAGGAGAGTTTAAGGACAGATGCACAGAACCTGGCTGACCGGGTGGCAGCAGGCGAGGATATCTCAACTGTGGCTGAGGAACTGGGCCAGACAGCATATGACCTTACATTTGATTCTGAGAGCACGGGACCTGCGGAAGAGCTGATCGCAGCGGTAGATGCGTTTGAGACAGAAGGAGAGGTTACCGATCCGATCGAGACGGACGGAGGCATCTATGTAGCGCAGCTTACCAGCCTTTTCGACCGCGAAGCCACAGACCAGGAAAAGGCCAATATTGTGGACGAGCGCAGACAGGCACAGTATGATTCGCTTCTGGAAGAGTGGAGAAACGAGACGGACATCACAGTAGATGAAAAGGTGTGGGGCAAAGTAGATTTTGAGGATGTGGGAGTCACGATCATCACATCAGAAACAGATACCACAGACGACTCCGCTTCGGAAGACAGCACGGCAGAAGAGGAAACGACGGATGAAAGCGGGACTTCCTCCGATACAGCGGGTGAGGATGGCAGTACGTCAGATACAGCAGCCGAGTAAAAGCAGTGATACAAAAACAGTGATATAAAAAGAGGACGGCTTTTCCGCCGTTTCAGATGCAGACCGGGTGACCGGTCTGTTTTTTTGCGCTGGCGGCGAGCCAGGTCCGAACCTGCCGGAGACTCTCACGGCCGCCGTGCCGGCACTTACAGTTATGTAAGTTATCTCCCGGATGTATCCGTGATACGATCAAAGCGTCAGATATATCGGACAGCCAATCGGTAAATATTAAAACAGTGCTGAGAGTAAGGAGGCAATAATATGAGCGATCTGAACGCATTAATAAAAATAAAAACAGCGTAGCAGCCAATAAACTGCTACGCTTAAAAGTCTAACTTTTTGGGGTCACCTCATCATTGGCTTGCAGGCGCTCCTTTTATGCTTAGACAGCGTTAGAACTTGTCAGATATATTCACATTTTTCAAAATAGTGCATCAGGATGCCCGCGCAGTTCTCTACGCCGAGCTCGGAGGTGTCAAGGATCATATGATAATCGTTGACGTCTCCCCATGTTTTCCCTGTGTGCTCATAATAATAGGAGGCGCGCTCTTCATCTGTCGTTTCGACCTTTTCCTTTGCCTCTTCATATGTAAGGTTTTCCTTCTCCATGATCCGGTGGATCCGGTCTTCTTTGTCAGCGCATACGAAGATATTCAGGACATTCATCTTATCTTTCAGAATATCCGAAGCGCAGCGTCCGAGGATGATACAGGGCTTTTCTGCCAGCTTACGGATCGCTTCTGCCTCGCTTTCGTACATATGGTCATGGAGCTTCTGCTCGATGTACGCCTTATCATATACGGGGATCTGAAGCTGTTCGGATAGTTCTTTTGCGATGACACTTGCACCGGTTCCGAAACGGCGGCTCATTGTGATAACTAATTTCATAAGAACTCCTCCTTCGTAAACATAAAAATATCGTGACTTCTATTATAGCACTTCTTCCGCGATTTGTCTGCTAAGAGATTCTAATTCTTCCATCTGTGCGTCTTTGACAGCGGACTTGATGGTAACATTGGCAACCATCAGAGACATGTCTTTCATTCCGCTGATCTTTGTGCTGATGAGCTTTGTGCTCTGCGGCGCCCAGCTTCCGTTACCGAGGACAGCGACGGTACGGTTTTTCAGGGCGAGTGCTTTCATGTCTTCCAGATAATTATCCATCAGCGGGTAGATCCCGTTGTTGTAGGTAGGCGCTGCCAGTACGATATGGCTGTACTTAAAGCTGTCCGCGATCAGCTCAGACACATGTGTTTTTGAGATGTTGTGCATACAGATGTTTTTTACGCCTTTTTCTGCCAGCATCATGGCGAGGATCTCCGCCATATTTTCCGTATTGCCGTACATGGATGCGTATGCGATCATTACGCCTTTCTCTTCCGGCTCGTATCTGCTCCACTTATCATATTTTCCGATGATGTAGTCCAGATCTGTTCTCCAGACGGGACCGTGCAGCGGGCAGAGCATCCGGATATCGAGAGTGGACGCTTTTTTCAGTACATTCTGTACCTGCATGCCGTATTTTCCTACGATGTTTGTGTAATAGCGGCGGGCTTCGTCCAGCCAGTCTCTGTCAAAGTCAACTTCATCATTGAAGAGATTTCCGTTTAAGGCTTTGAATGTGCCGAAGGCGTCCGCACAGAACAGGATCCTGTCTGTCTCATCGTAGGTCATCATTACTTCCGGCCAGTGTACCATCGGCGCCATTACAAAATGAAGGTTGTGTTTTCCTGTGCAGAACGTATCCCCCTCTTTTACGATGACTTTCTTTCCTTCCAGATCAAAGTCAAAGAACTGTTCGATCATGGGGAATGTTTTCGCGTTTCCGATAATCTGCATTTCAGGATAGCGGAGCACGAGCTCGTCGATCATGGCGCAGTGGTCGGGCTCCATGTGATCGACGATCAGGTAATCTAAAGATCTGCCATCCAGCGCTGCCTGGACATTTTCCAGGAACTGCCGTCCAACGCTGTAGTCGGCGGAGTCAAAAAGAACCGTTTTCTCATCCAGGAGAAGATAAGAGTTGTAAGAGACTCCGTCGGAAAGCGGAAAGATATTCTCAAACAATTCGATCCTGCGGTCGTTCCCGCCCACCCAGTACAGGTCGTCCGTAACTTTTCTAAAGCAGTGCATGTAATAATTCCTCCTTCAAATTCGTATCGCTGAGATTGTGAATGAATAGACAAATGTCAACGATTCTATTCTATCATAAAAGCAAAA
>DXEY01000084.1 GCA_019114745.1 Candidatus Mediterraneibacter colneyensis
CACACAGCATCCTCTCTCCAGACACTTCCTGCCCTTTTCGGACATTATAACAAAGATAATGATAAAAGTATATAGGAAGAACAGCAAAAAGAGTACAAATGTTCGGGTGAACATCTGTACTCTTTATTTTCTGATTTTTATCAAATTACACTGTAATCAGAATGCATCTCAGGTCTTCATATCCCCTCCGGATATTCCACTCCCTCAGGAAGCGGATCCCACTCATTCAACCCCAGCTGCTGTTTAAACATCGCCTGTTCCAGCGTGAGATGCGGCTCATCCTCTTCCAGATAAGCCATCAGCTCATCAACGCCCTCCCTTGTCACGTTATTCACGAGGAAGATCCGCTCGCACCCGGCGTTGATCAGCCACTGCCTGACCATCGGGATATTTGCATAGGGGGAATCAATCTTCGTGATGATGCCGATCAGCGGGCGCTGGATAAAAGAACGGCTGCTGTCGCCGAACAGATTGAACGGTTCGTCAGCCGCCTGAACGATAGCTACGACATCCGCCTCAAACGAAAAGCATGCCAGTCCAACGCTGAACCGCTTGGACTCCGCATACTCGCCCGGAGAATCGATCGTATCATCTTCTGTATTCGTATACTGCGTTTTTATATAGTGGAGTTCTTCGCCTTTCAGCGCCTGCGTCAGCGATGTTTTCCCGGCTTCACTCCTGCCCATCAGAAATAGTTTCTTCATTCTTACACCCTGCCTGCTTCTGTGTTATGTTCTGAGAGCCCGGAATCTCTAACTCCTGTGGATCTCACAGGTCTTGAATCCCAGCACTTCGTCAAAAAATCTGACCACGCCCTCTACCGCTGTCTGTACCTCAGCCAGTCCGCCGAGGATGATCAGAGATCCGCAGAAACGATCCATAAATCCGATCTCGATATGGGCGCTTTTCATCGCAACGTCCGCCGCCACTACGACAGCCTCCCAGGGGGTGAAGCGGATCAGTCCGATAGACTCCCCGGTATGGTCTTCTCCCTCATGCACGCCGATATGAAGCGCCAGATTCTGATAGATACGGGTATCTGACGGACTTATGATATGAGCAAGGCAGACTTCTTTTCCCGGCACGCGGACACGGGTCATGCGCAGCTTTTTCCCTTTGAGATGTTCATAATCATCATGGAACAGTTTTTCTAACAGTTCCTCCTTTGTTATTCGAGCCATGGCTGCACTTCCTACCTTTTTGTAATATTGCAGACTACATATCCCAGTGAATCACGGAAATATTCCACGATCTCAGTCATCGCCGTCGTAACATCTGAGATTTCCCCTGTGATGATCAGAGTCCCGGTAAAACGGTCTGCGAAACCGAGATAGACATTTCCGCTCTTAACTGCGATATCCGATGCGATCACCGCCGACTCCGGGGGAGTCATATTCATAATGCCGATTGCTGATGAACGATAATCAAGCTGGGGATTGAGTCCCAGCTTCTGATATATGATCGGCGCCGGTCCGCCCATTACATGTGCGAACGTGATTTCTTTTCCCGCAACAGTCTCCTGTACGATTCTTATTTGTTCTCCATGATCATTTGCCATTGATATGTTCCTCTCTCTCAATATGTATCTGCTATTTGAACAGCAGTCTACTCCAATAAAATCATACTATCATAATTTTTATCTGTCAAGCTGTTCCACTGATGTTACCGCACTGTCGTTTTCCTGTCATTTTTCTACGCCTTCCCGTCATAATAACTGATGATTTCCTGTTCTAATTTTACCCCGTAGTCCTCCATATATTTCATCACCCGGCAGTAAGGCTCTTCCTCCATCAGCCCTTTCATCCGCGCCCTGTCGTTTTCGGTGAGCCCTTTCAGGCAGTTTTGGTAGCGTGTATCTTGTAACTGTTCTGTCCCCATCTGATAGAATTGAAATTTCCTGCCCGTCATCCGGCACAGATGTCGATGGATGAGGAAACCGCCTACATCAATATCGCCGAAATGGGCAGCCCTGACATCCGGGTTGTCATGAAATACCTTTCTGAGAAATGCGATCTGCCCGGAAGACGCATAGCCTCCCAGATACATCAGGGCCCGTCCCTCACTGTTCAGCCGTTGATAAGACGTTTTATTCTCGACAGTCAGAAGATCCGGGGAGGTCAGGATGATCCGGCAGGCAGACAGGATATCCTTTGTAGAAAGAGCGATGCCTCCCTTCCTGTTCCGGATATCGAGTGTATCGTCGGGCCATTCCAGGATCCATCCTCCTTTTATAAAAATCTCCTGATCCGGCGGAAGGATATGATACACTGCCAGCACCGCATCATTCTTTTCATCTTCCTCTCTCGGGCAGTTCCGTGTTTCCCTGATAAACGTACAGATTTCATCACAGTTATTGATTTCAAACCACTTGGAATCTCCGTACACGAGCATGGACAGTTCCCGCAGATAGAGCGTTTCTTTATTGTGTTCGATAAAATCCAGAACTTTCAGGTTTGCCTCCAGCCGTTCCGGATCAAACGCCTGAGCAGGATCTGCCGAAGCGGAGGCGGCTTCAAGGAGTTCTTCCATTTTATGACAGTAGGCGGATACAAGCCCGCTGGTGCAGCCGCTGCCAGTCTTGCTGGTGTCCGGCGTACTCCTGTACTGCTCCAGCAGTTTTTCAACGCGCGTCCTCACTGCCTGACAGGACTTCACCCCGTATACCCGCTCCATATACTGCGTGATCTCTTCCAGTTTTCCCTCACACAAATAGATCTTTTCGATATCCTCACTGAATTTCAGCCGGTCAGAGACGATATACCCCAAAACGGACAAACGGTTCACCGCTTCTCCGATTTTCTGTTTTTCCGCAATATCGGCATTATTATCCCCATATTTTTTATAAAGATCAGACGGCTTCAATGATACCCGCCTTTTTACCTTTGTGCCTGTACGGTTGTAATACTTCCTGAGCAGCCGTTCCAGAATTACTTTTTCATACTCTCTGCTTTTCATGGAACTTTACCTTTCCAATCTGCATATTGTCATTGCTTATTTTGAGAACGGGTATGATCACTCCGCATTCATTTCCGATGGATTCCAGTTTATTCGGAGGTGCGCAGAAAATCACCTGGAAATCCTGGTTCTTGAAAAATTCCAGCATAAGTTTAATATTGTGGTCGCTCATTTTCTCAAACGGTTCGTCGATAAAGATCAGCCGCACCGAATTTACCCTTGCATTGTACAGCATGGACAGAGCGGCTGAGAGTATGAGCGTATAAGGGATCTGGGTACCGGCTCCGGAATTGTACCCCACTTGTTTTGACAGTTTCCCGTCTTTTACTTCATCGTTGTTTATGATGATCTCATAGCTCATATAGTTGCGGTAGTCCGCGAATTTCTTCATTTCCGAAAGATCGTTTTTGTCAATGATCCTGTTAATGATCTCTTTGATCTCCCGCTCCCTTGTCTCCACTTCATCGTTATCATACCCGGTCACAGCCGCGAATGACATCTGGCCGTCGCCCATGTCATTTGTCTCCTGGAGATACTCGGCATATCTGAGTATGCGGGCATAATCGGAATTATCGTTGAGCATCCTCACATCAAACTGATATCTTGTGGAAAACTGGAGTTTTCGCAGTTCTTTATTAATATCTGTAATATCGCTCCGCGCACTTTTTGCCGCTTCATAAATATTCAGGACAAACTCACGCTTAAAGATCCGTTCATATTTTACCGTCTGGTCTTTCAATTTCTGCTGGATTCCCTGAAGGTCATCAATCCAGATCCTGCTCCTTCTCTTCTGATAACTGCTCTCATACTGCATGCCGACAGGCAGGCGGTCTGATTCCTGCTTGCGGTTGTTATATGTCTGCTGTAGTCCGCTTATCCTTGCCTCCAGCTCCCGGACACGCCTGTCATTCCGCTTCTTGGTGTCCGGCTGCATCAGGCCGCCCTCCTTGTTTGTCCCATCCAGCCAGCCTTCATATTCTCTGACGGCAGCCTCTGCCGCAGATTTTGACAGAGCGCTCTCCGCATCCATTTCTCTCTTATATTCCTGTTCTCTTCGCTTCAGTTCCTTGATCTCTTTTTGTTTCGTCTCTGTCTCCGCAGTCAATACAGTCATCTGGCTGAGATGCTCATTGCGAAGTTTCCGCAGGCTTTCCAACTGCCGGGACAGATCGGCAACGCGGTCGGACAGAGCCATAAACTCAGCATTATTCTTCTGCGCTTCCAAAAGTTCTTCGTAATGTTCTTTCTCTGCCGCCATCTTATCGGACAACCTCGCCGCCTCCTGGTGGGCGTCCAGGTTATACTCTCTGAAACAATTGATTCCATTCCCGAGAAATTCTGCGTCTTCCGCAAGGAGCGCCTGTTCTCTTAAGAGCTCCTTTTCGCGCTCTTCCAGCTCATTCAGCCTCCGCTGCGCATTACGGCGGTTCAGTTCGATCGCTTCCCCGCCCAGGCAGTAGCTCCTGATCCGCTTCGTGTTCATATAGGTCACTGCCATATTGCGGCTGAGTTTTCCTTCTTTTGACATAGCATTGTCGTAATCCGGAACTTCCTTTAACCTTACCGCATGGATCCTGCCCAGCCAGAAACGGAAATACTCTGCCGCCGTCTGATTCTGCACTTCCAGAAAATGAAATACCGAATCTTCCTCACAGCGGATTTCTCCCGCCATCAGCCGCTTTGTGTTTACTAACTCCACATAGCGGTGGCTGGAGCGATCCATCACCTCATTTGCCAGATCAAATACTGACGGCGGTACGATGACCGCATACCGGTGCACGCCCAGAAATGTCTCGATCGCGTCTCTCCACGCTTCATCTTTCAGCCCCACAACATATTCACACGCCATCCGCGCCTCTTCCCGAATCCCTCTTTTCTGAAATTCACGGTTGATCTCACGGATCAGTGCCGTCTGTTCCCGGGCAGAAGAATAGTCTGCTCTGTTCTTGCTGCACAGTTCGATGATATTATTCTGTTCGATACAATCTTTTCTGATCTGGGCAAGCTCTGCGTCCAGCACGCCGTTTTTCCCGATCAGAGCGTCTCTCGCCTGCTGTACGAGAAGTTTCATATTGTCTACAAACAATTGTTTCTCCGCGGCATCTGCTGTCTCTGAGATCAGATCAGCCGCCATCTGGCGGTTCTCCGGCGCCCTCCCCAGTTCTTCCAGCTTATCCGCAAGCCGCACCACCTGCGACTGAAACGCTTCCAGAGCTTCCTTTTCTTTTCTGAGGACATCCATCTGGTTCTCATATCCGCGGATCAGCTGCTCAGACGCAAGGATCGCCTTTGAGCCGTCCATCTCCCGAAGCGCGCTTTTGGCATCTGCATAGTAATTTTCCAGTTCATCGATCGAGTGATTTTCCTCGCGGAGCGTCTTCTCCAATATCTGGCAGGACGTCTGATTTTCGGCGATCTTATCCTGTGCTTCCTTGTATTTTTCCCTTACCTGGACAATGCCCCTGTAGATGTGTTTGATGTCGTCGATCTTAAGACGCAGCGCTTTTTTGTCATGCTCGTCATAATCCTTTAAAATCGCATCCAGGTCTTTTAGCTCCTGTTCGATCTGCTCCAGGCTGCTATTGATCTTTTCGATATTCTTTTTCGCATTTTTCAGCTTGTCAAAGTTTACATCGTGCTCTTCAAGCACGGATTCCCTGATAAACTCCTGGATCTTTGCCGCCGGGTTGTACGCCATAATATTGCGCAGCTTCCTCTGATATTTCGGGACTTCCTGATAGGGCAGCTTCAGCCCTGTCATCTGCATGAACAGCGCGATCCCGTCTTTCTTATTCTTCATCTGGATCCCGTATTTTTTCTGGAATCCCGAAGCGTCGTAGGGCTTGCGCACCGAATGATCCTCATATACAAAGGACAGGTCGCTCAGGCGTTTCCCGTCCACAGCATACCAGTGGGTACCCCTGACATCCGTCACCGCAGTCTCGATGATCACCCCGAGCACAAAGGGATTGTCGTTGATCTGGTCGTAGTATTCCAGCGCAATGTGGGTATACACGACAGGGATCTTATCTGCCGGTCTTGCATAAATACCTGCGCTGGCATCTACAAGGCATCTCGTGTAAGAGACGAGATTTCTCCTGCCCACTCCGGTATTATATCCGCTGGTCGCCTTGTTAAACTGGGTGTCTCCGGTATAGGCATACTTGACAGCATCCAGTATGGTAGACTTTCCACATTCGTTTTCTCCGGAAATCAGCGTCAGATCTTCAGAGACCGGTATCGTCGTATCTGTAAATCCGTACCAGTTTACCAGACGTATATTGCGCAGTATTGTTTTACTCATCTGTATCCCCGCTTTCCGGCATTTCTTCATTTTCTTCCATGTCCTCTGTCATATCGTCCGCTATATACTCTGCCATGACCTGTTTTAACTGTCCGATATCCATACAGAACTGCAGGGACGGATACAGCCTGACTTTTCCGTCCTCCGTTGCAATGTCATCCCCGTAGTCTATCAGGCTGAACCGTTTGAATATCCTGTAGGCATTTTTAAATTCTGCCGGAGACAGGGTAATCTGATAGATCTTACATTTATCGATAATATCTCCCACCGTCACATAAACCTGCTCCGCATATCCCATCCGCTCCAGGAACAAAAGCCACAGCACGATCAGAAGCCGGATCTCTTTTGCATCAAAACGGTACAGGCTGCTCCTTCTGATGCCGACCGTCTCCATATCATCGTCGCTCTGCTGGAGCATCGCCACTTTCAGCTTGTCTTCCACCACCACTTTATAGCCGATCGCCGCCAGATATGTATTTACATCGTATTGATTGGATTCAGCGGAAATGTAATCATAAAGGCGTTCGTCTTTATCCGCTATAATAAAGGTGGCGTCCAGCATCTTTCGGATACAGCGCTTAAACAGGTATGCGTCGTCCTCACTCATCTTATTCATGAAACTAAAATCACTCATTTTATGTACCTCTCACTTTCTGGAAATGACCAGATCATTGATATCGGCAATCTCCGTCCTCACAACGCCGTCCGACATGGAAACCTGATATGGAAATTCTTCATTTCCCGCGTAAAGCATTGCCGCCGCATACATAAGCGCCTCTTCCTTTGTGCGGATCTTTTTCTCTCTGAGGCTGAACTGCCGTGCACTTCCAAGCTTAACATCAAGGAAATCGCCGACTCGTTCCACAGAGTAACGGTTGGGCGCGCTGCGGAACAGTTCCTCTGTCTGAAGACTCTTTTCCTCCTCGGAGAGTTCCTCGTTTAAAAGCCCGATGTTCAATCCTTCATTTTTCAATCTCTGTCTCTTTTCAAAAGATTTGTATCCCACATATTTCTGGCTGGTGATCCGGGCACAGTCCGACACCCGTTCCATTGCCTCCTGCTGCCGCTCTTCGTCAAAGTCCTTCACCGTGTTCAGGAAATCATTGATCACTGCTTCCAGACGCATGCTATTGCTCGCCATGAGCATGATCCTCGTATTTGCCAGATTATAATAATTGTTGATCCTGGTATCAATCAGTTCCATATTATCCTCGTATTCCACCTTCAGGAAATAGTCGAGTTCTGAAAAATACTGTTCTACACGCTGCTCCGCCTCCTCATAGGAAAGTTCGAGCTTCTCCGCGCACTCGAACACCATTTTCTCAAAGAGCCCGCCATCCCTGAGCATACGAAGCCTGCTCTTGATAAAAGAAAGCTGGGTGGGGATCAGTCCGTTATTTTTGATAAAAAAGTACTCGTTGAAAAAGCGGTCCAGCATCTCGTCTTTCATAATAAACTGTCCGAAACTATTCATATCCTGAAATACAATGACAGCTTTCATGATCGTAGAGATACTGTCCTTTAAATCGGTCAGTTCATTTTTCAGCTCTGTTTCGTTGTCGATCATCGGGAGCAGTATATTGCTGTACGGCCTTTCCCTGCGCACAGAATCCTCGTCAAATGCCGATTTCATGATCTCATACATAGAGAATATGCGGTTTGACATCGTTCCCTGCCCGGTCCGCTCCGTCATTTTCCGGAGGAAATCCATCACTCTCCGGCAGTCAACGGCAATATTCGCCACATACTCGCCGTTTCGTCCGATCTCGCGGGGCAGAAGCCACCCGCACTCCCGGAACAGCGCCAGGATCTCTGACGCCTGAAGTTCGCTCTCCTGCTCCTCCGGCTGATCTGGCTTCTCTTCCACAGCTCTCCTGATCCCCGAATTTTTCAAATAAAGCGTGATACTGTCTCTTGCATCCGCCTCATAGAGCACAGGCAGTTCCTTCGCCCTGTCGATCAGGATCTGGATGCAGTCGTAATAGACTCTCCGGTATTTTGATGTCAGTGGTTTAAAGAATGCATCATTCTTAATATAATCAAAAAAGTTCAATTGTTTTTC
>DXEY01000085.1 GCA_019114745.1 Candidatus Mediterraneibacter colneyensis
CCAACAATATAATTGAGGAGGTTCAAACTAATGTCAGAATTATCTTTTGAACAGATGTTAGACGAGTCATTTAAAACAATTCACAACGGTGAGGTGGTTGAAGGTACAGTAATCGATGTAAAACCGGATGAAATCATTCTGAACATCGGTTATAAAGCTGACGGTATCATTACGAAAAATGAGTATTCCAATGACCAGTCCATCGACCTTACAACTGTCGTTGCTGTTGGCGACAAGATGACAGTCAAAGTTCTGAAAGTAAATGACGGAGAAGGCCAGGTGCTTCTTACATATAAGAGACTTGCCGCAGAAAAAGGGAACGAGAGGCTTCGCGAGGCATACGAGAATAAAGAGGTTCTCAAGGCTACAGTGACTCAGATCCTGGGAGGCGGAATCTGCGCAACTGTTGATGAAGTGAGAGTGTTTATCCCTGCAAGCCTTGTATCCGATTCCTATGAGAAAGACCTCAGCAAATACGAGGGACAGGAGATCGAGTTTGTGATCAGCGAGTTTAATCCGAGAAGAAACCGTGTCATCGGTGACAGAAGGCAGCTTCTCGTAGCAGAGCGCGCTGAAAAACAGAAAGAACTGTTCGCAAAACTCCAGGTCGGCGACAGGATTGACGGAACAGTCAAGAACGTAACTGATTTCGGCGCTTTTGTCGATCTTGGCGGCGTAGACGGGCTTCTTCATATTTCAGAGATGTCATGGGGCAGGGTAGACAACCCGAAGAAACTTTTCCATGTAGGCGATCCGCTCACAGTGCTGGTAAAGGATATCCATGATACGAAGATCGCACTCAGCCTGAAATTCCCGGAGACAAATCCGTGGGCAAATGCTGAGGAAGATTTTGCAGTTGGAACAGTCATCACAGGCAAAGTAGCACGTATGACAGATTTCGGTGCTTTTGTAGAACTTGCACCGGGCGTAGACGCGCTTCTCCATGTTTCACAGATTTCAAGAGCACATGTCGACAAGCCGTCCGACGTGCTTGCAATCGGACAGGAGATCACAGCGAAGATCGTTGATCTCAATGTGGAGGAAAAGAAGATCAGTCTTAGCATGAAAGTTCTGGAGCCTGAACATGCAGAAGATGAGTCGGAGACTGCATATACAGATGATGCATCAGAAGAGTAATCTTACGATTGTAGAGATTATCCGGAGCAGTAGAGATACTGCTCCTTTTTTGTGGCTGCGACGGGCATCCTCGTTAAAACATCGACAAGGTGTATGAATAAATATGCAATTTTTCCTGTATCATGTACTGGAATAACAACACTTTTTTTAGTACAATAGTGCTAATTTGAAAGAAAGGAAGAAAACTATGGGACTTCTGACATTTAAGGGCGGCATCCATCCGGATGATGGCAAACGCTATTCAAAAGATCAGGAAATTCGGGCGATCCTGCCGAAAAATGATCTTGTGTATCCTCTCTCACAGCATATAGGCGCACCTGCCAACCCTGTTGTGAAGAAAGGAGACCATGTCCTCAAAGGACAGATGATCGCGGAGGCGGGCGGCTTTGTTTCTGCTCCGCTGTACGCTTCAGTATCAGGTACAGTAAAGGGGCTGGAATACCGGTTCAACCCGACAGGCTCAAAAGTGGAATGTATCGTGATCGAAAACGATAACGAGTACAGAGAAGCAGAGTATGAACCTGTAAAACCGCTGGCTGATATGACGAAAGAAGAGATCCTGGAACGGATCGGAAATGCCGGCATTGTAGGAATGGGCGGTGCGGGATTCCCGACAAAGGTCAAGCTCTCCCCGAAAGAGCCTGATAAGATTGAATATATTATCGCGAACTGCGCCGAGTGTGAGCCGTATATCACTGCTGACTACAGAAGGATGCTCGAAAATACAGAGGAGCTTGTCAGCGGCATGCGTGTCGTCCTCTCTCTGTTCCCGAACGCGAAAGGGTATTTTGCGGTGGAAGATAACAAGAAAGACTGCGCGGAGAAGATCCGGGCGGCGATCGCAGACGAACCCCGGATGGATGTAAAGCTCCTGATGACGAAATATCCCCAGGGAGCGGAGCGCCAGCTCATCTATGCTGTCACAAAACGCGCGATCAATTCCGAGATGCTGCCGGCAGACGCCGGGTGCATCGTAGATAATGTTGAGACGCTCATCGGAATACATACCGCAGTCGTCGAGGGAAAGCCTCTCACAGAGAGAGTCGTAACGGTAAGCGGCGATGCCATCGCCTCTCCCGGCAACTTCAAGGTGCTTCTTGGCACGAGCCACGAGGAACTGATCGAGGCGGCAGGCGGATTTTCGGCTGAGCCCGAGAAACTCATTTCCGGCGGCCCGATGATGGGCTTTGCCATGGTCACAGCGGATGCGCCCGTTACCAAAACGTCATCCTCGATCCTTGCATTTAAAGAGGATGCGGTATCCAGAAATCCGGAAACGGCTTGCATCAACTGCGGCAGATGTGTGGAAGTCTGTCCAAGCAGGATCATACCGTCCAGGCTTGCGGATTATGCACAGCGCCATGATGAAGAATCTTTTACTGCCATGAACGGACTGGAATGTGTGGAGTGCGGTTCCTGCAGTTATGTGTGCCCGGCAAAGCGGCCGCTGAAGCAGGCGATCGGCTCAATGCGCAAGACTGCCCTGGCAAACAAGAGGAAAAAGTAAGAGAGGTGAAAGGGAATTGAACGAGAAATATAATGTATCAGCTTCGCCGCATATCCGGGACAAAGCCAAAACCAGCAATATTATGCTCATGGTAGTGATCGGACTTCTCCCGGCAACCATTTTCGGAATCTGGAATTTCCGCCATGAAGACGCCTGGATCCTTGTGGTGACAACGACAGCGGCGGCGGTACTGTCAGAATTAATTTACGAGTTACTCATGCACAAACCGGTTACGGTCAAAGACTGCAGCGCACTTGTCACCGGACTTCTTCTGGCGCTGAACCTTCCGCCCACTCTTCCCTGGTGGATGGGTGTTGTCGGAGCTGTATTTGCGATCGTTGTCGTAAAGCAGTTGTTTGGCGGTCTTGGACAGAACTTTATGAATCCGGCTCTTGCAGCCAGATGCTTTCTTCTGATCTGTTTTACCGGGCGTATGACATATTTTGTATACGACGGTGTGACAGGGCCGACTCCACTCGCCAATTTAAAAGCGGGAGAGGCGGTCAATACAATGGACATGCTGATGGGTAATATCAGAGGTACGATCGGCGAGACTTCGGTGATCGCGATCATGATCGGAGCCATGTTCCTGATCCTGATGGGCGTGATCGACCTTCGGATACCGGGATCTTATATTATTTCTTTTGTCGTGTTTATTACTCTGTTTGGCGGACACGGGCTGGATCCCCAGTATATCACAGCACATCTGTGTGGCGGCGGACTGATGCTTGGCGCATGGTTTATGGCGACAGATTATGTTACCTCGCCGATCACCAGCAGCGGCAAGATCATATACGGGATCTGTATGGGACTTCTGACCGGTCTTTTCCGTCTCTTCGGCGGTTCGGCAGAAGGTGTCTCCTATGCAATCATTATCAGTAACCTTTTAGTTCCGCTTATCGAAAAGGTTACTCTTCCAAAACCATTTGGTAAAGGAGGAGAGAAATAATGAACAAGATAGTTAAGAACACTCTGATCCTGACAGCGATCACTGTTGTAGCGGGGCTCCTGCTCGGGATCGTATACGATATTACAAAAGAGCCCATCGCGCAGGCACAGGAAAACACCCGCCAGGAAGCATACCGTGCGGTCCTCCCGGATGCGGATTCTTTTGAAGAAGTGGAAGATTTTGACACAAAAAGCGCACAGTCCATCCTCGCGGAAAACGGGTATGACTCTGACGAGATCACAACAGTCGTGAGCGGACTGGATAAAAGCGGCAGTACGATCGGTTATGTGATCAACGTAATGTCCCACGAGGCTTACGACGGAGATCTGGAACTGTCAGTCGGCATCGCCTCTGACGGTACGGTAAAAGGCATAGAAATGCTTTCTATCAGCGAGACTGCCGGACTGGGAATGAAGGCGGACGAGGCGGATTTTAAGGATCAGTTCAAGGATCAGAATGTAGATCGCTTTACGTACACGAAAAACGGAGAGAACGGCGATGGTATGATCGACGCCATCAGCGGCGCGACGATCACAACCAATGCCGTTACCAATGCCGTAGACTCCGCACTTGTATATTACCAGAGCGAATTGAGTTCAAATGAGTCAGGAGGCGAGGTCAATGAATAAATGTATTGAACGGATTTATAACGGGCTTGTCAAAGAGAACCCTACCTTTGTCCTGATGCTCGGGATGTGTCCGACTCTGGCGGTCACCACATCTGCAACAAACGGGATCGGTATGGGACTGTCTACGACAGCCGTGCTGATCATGTCCAACATGCTCATTTCCATGCTTAGAAAGATCATTCCCGACTCCGTCAGGATGCCGGCGTTTATTGTCGTAGTCGCATCCTTTGTGACCATCGTGGACTTTCTGCTGGAAGGATTTGTTCCGAGCCTGTATGATTCGCTCGGTCTCTATATCCCGCTTATCGTAGTAAACTGTATCATCCTCGGGCGTGCGGAGAGCTACGCGTCCAAAAATCCGGTGCTCCCGTCTATATTTGACGGGATCGGCATGGGGCTTGGATTTACAGTCGGTCTGACATGCATCGGTATCGTAAGGGAGCTGATCGGAGCCGGACAGATCTTCGGCATACAGGTTATGCCGGATTCCTACGAACCGTTTACGATCTTTATCCTGGCGCCGGGAGCGTTTTTTGTACTTGCGTGTCTCGTCGCCCTTCAGAATAAGATCAAGAACCGCCTGGCAAAACAGGGCAGGAGCGTGCCTGCTTCAGCCGGATGCGGGGAAGGATGTGCTTCCTGTGCCAGCAAGGGCATCTGCGGAGGCCATCTGTCGGAAACCGTATCAGTTTCCGCCTCAACAGACAAGAACGACTCAGGAAAGGAGGGGGCATAAATGCAGGAATTACTTTTGATCGCAGTGGGCAGCGCATTTGTAAATAATGTCGTACTCAGCCAGTTCCTCGGGATCTGCCCGTTCCTCGGGGTCTCAAAAAATGTAAAAACGGCTGCCGGAATGGGCGGCGCTGTAGTGTTCGTTATCACAATCGCTTCATTCGTAACCGGACTGATCTATCAGTTTATTCTGGGAAATCCAAACATAATGGGCGGGGAGCTGGAGTATCTGAATACGATCGTATTCATCCTCGTTATCGCCGCCCTGGTGCAGTTCGTGGAGATGTTCCTCAAGAAGGCTATGCCGTCGCTTTATAACGCGCTCGGTGTTTACCTTCCGCTGATCACAACAAACTGTGCTGTGCTCGGAGTAGCGCTCACAAATGTGCAGGAAGGGTACGGACTGCTCACAGGAGTTGTCAATGGATTTGCGACTGCTTTCGGATTCCTTGTGTCCATCGTGCTCATGGCAGGGATCCGCGAAAAGACAGAACACAATGATGTACCGGAATCTTTCAGGGGAACTCCGATCGTACTCGTGACTGCCGGACTCATGGCAATTGCATTTTTCGGATTCTCAGGCTTGATATAGGAGGGAAGATGATATGAGTATTACTGGAATTATCCTGGCGGTGATCGTCGTGGGCGGCACCGGGCTGTTCATCGGCGTCTTCCTTGGAGTCTCCGATAAAAAATTTGCGGTAGAGACAGACGAGCGGGAAGCTGCTATCCTGGATGTCCTGCCGGGCAATAACTGCGGCGGATGCGGGTATGCCGGATGCTCCGGGCTCGCCGCTGCGATCGTGGCAGGGGAAGCCGAAGTCGGGGGATGTCCCGTCGGCGGCGCGCCTGTAGCGGAAAAGATCGGCTCGATCATGGGCGTAGATGCGTCTGCCCGGGAGAGAAAGACCGCTTTTGTAAAATGTGCCGGAACATGTGAAAAGGCAAAGACTGAATATGAATATCACGGGATCAAAGACTGCCTTATGGCAAGCCAGATGCAGGACGGAGGCCCGAAGGCATGTGCATATGGATGCCTCGGATACGGCTCCTGTGTGGAAGCCTGTCCGTTTGACGCTATACATATTTCAGACGGGATCGCTGTTGTAGACAAAGAAGCGTGCAAGGCGTGCGGAAAATGTGTTGCCGCCTGTCCGAAACATCTGATCGAGCTCATCCCGTATAAACAGAAAACATTTGTGCAGTGCAATTCCAATGAAAAGGGGAAGGCTCTCATGGAAGCGTGCGAGACAGGATGTATTGGCTGTCGTCTCTGCGAAAGAAGCTGCGAAGCAGGCGCGATCACAGTGAAGAACTTCCTCGCCCACATTGACGCTGAGAAATGTACAAACTGCGGAGTGTGTGCAGAGAAATGTCCGAGGAAGATAATTAAAATATAGTACAGAAGACCGGAAGAAATTAA
>DXEY01000086.1 GCA_019114745.1 Candidatus Mediterraneibacter colneyensis
CATATCTGTAATTCTTACCAAAAAGGAGCCATTTTTTACCAAAGCCACAAAGTTTTTTACACTACCGGAAAATAATAATATTCTTCCATCCATAGACATGCTGATTAAAATTTCTAAGTTCTTCTCTGTCAGTACAGATTTTCTTCTGGAACTTGACGACAGGAGATATCTTGAAATCACGGGACTGACCGAAGCTCAGCTTTCCCACATCCAACAGATTATCCGAGATATTACAGGCGCAAACATGTAGAGCGGCTGAGAGTTTCACACCCTCAGCCGCCTTTCTGTAAATATTTTCTACATTTCTGCCGTCGTCCGCACGCCGTCTTCCGTATTGGCGATCTTAAGCTTTATCCTGTGCGCACGGAAGATCCGGTCAGCCAGATACAGCCCGACGCCCAGATGCTTTTCCTGTCCGCTGCGGCTCTTGTCTCCCGTGTAGAAAAGCTCGCATATCCTCGGCAGATCCTCCGGGGATATCTTCTCCCCGGTATTCTCGATTACACATCGATCCTTCTCTATGTCTATACGGATCTTCCCTTCATACCGGTTGTGATCGACTGCATTTGCAATCAGATTTCCGAAGGCTTTCTCAAGAAATCTTCTGTCCCCGCTGATCACAAAATCTTCCCCGCATCTTATCCTGACCTCAATCCGTTTTTCTTCAATCTGTGTGTCATATGCCGACTGAAGCTCCCCGATCAGTTCTCTGACAGATACCGGTTCCTTCACCGGCCGGTACTCTCCGGAATCCAGTCTGGAGAGAAATACCATCTCCTTTACCATGCCGTCCATCTGCTCTGTCTGTCCGATGATCTGATCCAGATAATACTTTCTTTTCTCCTCGTTCGCATTTTCCTCCAGATTCTCTGCGAATCCGCGGATCACGGCAAGAGGCGTCTTCATCTCGTGGGCAACCGCATTGGTAAAGTCTCTCTGCTGTTCCTCCATCCGGGCACGTTTCCGAAATGTCATCTCCACAATGCTGAGTACAAGAAGGACACACGCCGCCGTCAGGATGCCTCCCCACAGATAGATTCGGTTCAGAGAGTTGACTGCAGCCCGCCAGGGATGTTCTACTGACCTGACTACCAATGAAAATTCGGGCTCTAAATAATTCGGCCTTTCATTCAGATAGATCGGTGTCGCACTTGTCCGGTACGTCACAAAATCCTCCATTATGACGGGATCGCGATGTATGGACGGATCCTCCTGATAATCCTCAGGAAAGTCCTGCAGGTAATCACTGTCGTTCCACTCGCGCCATGCCTCCAGTCCCTGCGTTATCCTCGGGAAATGTACCACAACATTTCCGCCTGGCCCGATCATCCCATCCTGCACGCCTGCCGGGACGCTTGTATCCCCTGACTCATCCTTTTCCGAACTTATATCCGGATTCACCCACGACCACTCATACTCGGAATCTCCTGCGCCCTCTCGTTCATCGGTAGAGTTGAACAGTCTCTTCACATAGATAGCGGCCAGTTCTTCTCCGGCTTCGGCCTTTTCCGCCTCTATATAATATTTCGGATTTCCGTCATCCTTGACACTGGCTGCATATTCGGCAAGCAGCGCGATGTCTTCCTCAGCCAGATAATCCTCTAATTTCCAGTCTACCGCCTGCCATTCAGAATTTTCTTTCTCTCTGTACTCGTAGTAAAATACATTCTCGTTTTTTGTCTGCAGGATACCGTCCGCATTATATACGGCAAAAGAAACCATCTGGTTTTCCTCATAACTGTAATAATCTGCAAACCTGCTCAGAATCCGCTCCATACTGCTGCCATTGTCTTTCTCTATCTCACCGGAGACAAACGTCAGCATACGTTCTACTCTCTCGCCATATTCACGCGTTCTTCCTGTCTGATCGACCCAGGTGGCGAGGAGCATACTGAGTACATATACCACAGCAAAGGCACATACTATCAGCGCCCTCAGTTTTCCTCCTGTATATCCGCCGAACCTCCATCTTCTTTTCCGTGCATCTGCACTTTGTTTCTTCTTCATACCGACACCTCCATCCTGTAACCGGATTTCCGTACGGTATGGATGCGGCACCTGCTGGACGCAAGCGCCTTTCTCAGCTTTTTGATGTGGTTGTCCACGACACGTTCATTGCCTCCAAACTCATACCCCCACAGCCGGATCAGGAGCTGATCCCTCGTAAAAATGCGGTTTGGATTCTCAAGGAAAAGGACGAGCAGTTCGTATTCTTTCGGCGCAAGCGGACATACCTCACTGCCGATCCTCACGCTGTGCGTACGCACATTGACCATCACATCACCGCGCACAAGCATCTCACTCTCACCGCCGCCCCGAATCCGCCCGGTCATAGCCATAACCTTCGCATAGAGCACAGGCAGGGAGAATGGTTTAGTGATGTAGTCATCCGCGCCCACAGCATAACCCTTGAGCTCGTCCTCCTCCATCACACGCGCCGTAATGAAGAACACCGGCGTCCCCGTCATCTCCCGGATCTTTCTGCACACAGAAAATCCGTCCCGCCCGGGGAGCATCACATCCAAAAGGATCATCTGATAAGTTTTCCGCTCCGCCTTCTCCAGTGCACTGTTGCCGTTATACACAACGTCTGTCTTCCAGCCCTTTCCGGTAAAATAGTCGCTCACCGCTTCGGCTAAAAGCCTGTCGTCCTCCACGATCAAAAGCTTAAGTTCCATATCCGTATCCCCTCTCCGGTATATTTCTTTGTTTCTGATGTAAGTGTACAAGATGATTATATCCTTTTTGTATCGGTTCGTATACTTTCCGCAATTTTCTCGGTGGATTTCCCTTTTCCATAACCGCACTTGCTTTTTCAGCAAATAATTCTTTCAATGTCCACTTTTTCTGCTTTCTAAAGTCCACTTATATAAATAATTGGTACAAAACCACTTTCCGCTATCGTTGTAGTACAGCTTTGCCCCAGCCGGAATACTGCCATCCACCATCAGCAGATTCAGTCCCTCATGTCCGTCATACTCATACACCGCACTGATCAGCATACCCTCAGAATCAATGCCCATTATCTTTCTGGGCGGCAGATTTACGATTGCGATACAGGTCTTTCCAACCAGCTCTTCCGGCTCGTAATACTCGTGAATACCGCTTAAAATCGTGCGTTTCCGGTCTGTTCCGTCGTTCAGTGTGAACTTCAGGAGCTTCTTGGACTTCGGAACTGCCTCGCAGGCTTCCACCTTTACAACACGGAAATCAGACTTGCTGAAGGTGTCAAAATCAACGGCATCCTCGAACAGCGGCTCGATCTTCACCTTGGAAAGATCAATCTTCACAGCCGGCTCTGCGTCCTTTGCTGAAGCGGAAAATGTTGCCTTTGCTCCGCTCTTATCTCCGCCGATACTCTTCATGGTCGGGAGACTTGCAATGTACTGTTACACCAGTCTTTACCACTCGTCAAAAGCCTATTTTCTGTCTTATCGTTATTTTGAGATTTTTAATGTTCTGTACATAATTCTACGGTATCCTACGGCATTTGGTACAAAATTGGTACAGGATTGGTACAAATCAAATTCTTATTTTAGACTGATTGCCGTACTTCCTCCTCTAGCATTTCAACCTGTTCTAAGGTAAGGTTAAAATACTGAGCAATTTCCTCTCTTTTCAGTTTCTTATCCTTTAACAT
>DXEY01000087.1 GCA_019114745.1 Candidatus Mediterraneibacter colneyensis
GAAATCAAACATTGTTGAGAAATGTCCGCCGTCTCCAATGAACTCGGACAATTCATCGTCTTTCATATTAAATACTTCCGCCACAGTAAACGCGTCATATTTTGCAAATGTATTGCGCTTAATATCCTCAAAATACTCTCCGACACCTTCCACTTCCTCCACCATCTTCACACAGGAGGCAAGTCCGTCGGACCCGTCCGGCTCAAATGACGGAAAACTCAGGTCTTTCCTGATATTGATGATCGCGTCGATGCGGAAACCTGCCAGCCCCTTGTCCAGCCACCAGTTGATCATTTTATAGATCTCAGCCCTGAGCTCCGGATTCTCCCAGTTGAGATCCGGCTGTTCCTTCGCGAACATATGAAGATAGTACAGATCTGTTCCCGGCACGGGCTCCCACGCGCTTCCGCCGAAATAGGAGCGGTAGTTGGCCGGCGCCTTTCCGTCTTTACCTTTTACGAAGTGGAAATAGCCTGCATACTTTCCGTAAGGGTCCGCCAGCGCCTTCCGGAACCACTCGTGTTTGTCAGAACAGTGATTGATTACGAGATCCATCAGGACATACATGCCTCGTTTTTTCGTCTCGGCAAGAAGCTCGTCGAACTCTTCCATCGTCCCAAACTCTTCTGCGATCTTGTAGTAATCGGAAATATCATATCCCTGATCCACAAAAGGCGACTGATAGATCGGAGAAAGCCATATGATATCGATCCCCAGTTCTTTTAAATAATCCAGTTTGGACAGAACGCCTCTGAGATCACCGATCCCGTCTCCGTTTGTATCAAAAAAACTCTTCGGATAAATCTGGTACGCCACTTTGTCATGCCACCATTTCTTTTTCATATCTCTTCACCTCTTTACGTTGTATTTGTTGTATGATGCTGTTATTATAAAACTGTATAAGTGATTAATCTTGCACAATCTTTTGAATTTATAACACAATTCTGCTTTTTGTAAAGGGAGGGAACATTCATGGATTCCGGCATGAACCTGCTGCCTGCCCAAAAGGAACAGGCAAGGCACGGAGAGCATACATTTCCGCTAAAACAGTATATCACAACACTGTCAGACCGCTATCCGTCCGTCAACGCCCACTGGCACGACGAAGCGGAACTGACGCTGATCACAAAAGGGAGCTGTACCTATCACGTCCATCTTGAGACTTATGATGTCGGCGAAGGCGATCTTCTGTTTATCCCGCCTGCCGAACTTCATTCCATCAATGTGGCGCCAAACGGATATATGCAGTCCAGGACTTATGTATTCCATATGGACTTTCTCGGGACAAACTCAGCGGACATCTGCGCGCTGCGCTATCTGACGCCGATCAGCCGGCACACCATCGTCCTGCCCTGTATTATCAGAAAGGAGCATCCCGCATATCCCCGGCTCATGGAACTTTTTCAGGAAATGGACAGAGTATACAAAGAGACGCCGCCTGGATATGAGATGGTGCTCAAAGCGCTCCTGCTCTGTGTGACAGCCGTCCTCCTTCCATATAAAGAGACAGAAAGCATGCGTCCCCAGCTCGAAGATGAACACACAGAAAAGCTGAAACTCGTGCTGGAATATATCGGCGAGCACTATTCGGAGGAGCTCTCGATCCCCCAGCTTTCCCGGCTGTGTTTTTTCAGCGAATATCATTTTATGAGGTTTTTTAAAAAGTACACCGGCATCTCCTGTCTCGAATATATTAAGAACCTGAGGCTGGAAAAAGCCGCCTCGCTTCTCGCAAAAGGCGGCAAGTCTGTACTCGATATTTCTCTGTCGTGCGGTTTTTCCAATCTGTCATACTTTTACAGGGAATTTAAAAAGAAATACGGCATGACTCCGAAACAGTTTATCCGGGAGGCTCCGGGACTCCCCTATATTCCTGAGTAACTGAGAAAAGAGCGCCCTCTTTCTAAGAAGACGCTCTTTTCCAGAAAATATCAAAATCTTTCCATTCCGGCAGATAGATATCCGCCGTATTCCATATCTGTGCCAGATCACGGTCGCTTGCCTTATCGTATACCGCCGCCGTACAGAATCCAGCCTGTTTTGCTGTGCGGATCGCATGGAGCGCATCTTCAAACACCCAGGTCTCCGACGGCTCTGTATCGATCTGCAGTGCCGCCGCATAGTAGATATCCGGCTGGGTCTTGCTGCTCCCGATCTCTGAGCATGTAAAAATCCCGCTGAAAAAGGAGTAAACTTTCAGTCTTTTCAGAGCCGCCTCCGCATTTTGACGGTCTCCGGACGTAGCGATCGCCATGGGGATCTTCCGCTCGCGAAACTCCTGGAGATACTGCCGCACGCCCTCTTTCAGCGGCACCCTCTGTTCATAATAATCCTTTACCTCGCGATTCAGCCCGCTGATAATCTCTTCCGGCGTCTTATCCAGCCCGTACTGCGAGATCAGATAGCCTGCCGCCTCCTCAATACTCATGGAGAACAGCTTTTCTCTGATATCTTTCTCTGCTTCGATTCCCAGGCGCTTCAAATAGAGTTCACCCAGATTCTCCCATACCGGCATGGAATTGAGCAGTACTCCGTCCACATCAAATATCACTCCCCGGATCATATCAAAAAATCTCCTTCACAAGTTTCGTTAAAATTTGTCATATTGTGCCTTTGGCTGCGATGATCCAATACAGTCATATTTTAGCACGGCAATCCCATCATGTAAACCAGTGTGGCCTGAAACGAACACCGTCAGCTACCATGTCCGGACAATAAAGCCGATCAGGCTTACAACCGTACCAATAATGCCTCCGGCTATGATAACCGCCCATAAGGGATCCCGTTTCGTTCGATA
>DXEY01000088.1 GCA_019114745.1 Candidatus Mediterraneibacter colneyensis
GATCTTTCCTCTCTCGGAAACATATTTCTTTAATTTTGCAACGTCCTTGTAATCGATCTCGTTATTCTCTTTACCACAGAATACGCAGACTTTTTTTCTTCTGCGAGCCGGTCCTCTTCTCTTGTAACCGCCCTCTGGTCTGCTTCCCTTTTCGTAAGCCATGATGGTTATCTCCTTTCCCTAGTTAAACGGTAACTCCTCATCAATGCCATCAGGGATATTCATAAATCCGTCGCCTGCCGGTGCGCCCGGCGCCGGTGCGGACTGCTGGTGAGCTCTGTTTGCCTCGCTCTCAGCTCTGCTCTCCGCAAATTCCTGTTCTTCTACGATCACTTCCGTGGTGTAGACTTTTACACCCTCTCTGTTCGTATAGCTTCCGGTCTGGATGCGTCCGGAAATGGAAACACGCATTCCCTGGCGGAAATACTTCTCCGCAAACTCTGCGGAACGTCCGAACACTACGCACGGAATAAAGTCCGCCGTCGGCTCTCCATCTCTCTTGAACCTGCGGTCAACGGCAACAGTATACCTTGCAACTGCCGTCGCGTTGTCTCCCTGTGAATATCTGACTTCTGGATCCCTTGTCAACCGTCCTACTAAAACTGCTTTATTCATATATACCTCTTTCCGCTTATGCTTCCTGTTTCACGCATAAATATCTGAGCACATTGTCCATAATGCGGATACGCTGCTCCACTTCGCCCGGAACTGATGCCTCAGCCTCGAAGTGTACGAAGTAGTAATATCCTTCTGTCATCTTCTGGATCTCGTAAGCGAATCTTCTCTTGCCCCACTCATCTACGTCTGTGACGTTTCCGCCAAAACGTGTGATCAGGTCTTTTACTCTCTCGATCACGTCTGCTCTAGCTTCGTCTTCGAGTTTTGCGCTCACAACAACAGCTAATTCATACTTGTTCATGTTCTTGCACCTCCTTATGGTCTCTGGCCCCCGTCTTTCCTGCGGGAGCAAGGAATTTATGAAACTGTCCGGATAAATCCGACAGTATGTCACGGTTATTCATGATACCACAACAATCCGCATCTTTCAAGTATTTTTTTGAATTTTCCGTAACAGTTCAGCCATCAGAAATGAGCGGGGCGATTTATGCTTGCATAAGATTCGCTCTGCTCATTTCGGATGAGCTGAGCGCCTGCCAATGAGTAAAACAGCGGCGACAGCCGCAATAAGCACGAAGTGCGGTTTTACGAATGGCGCGGGCTGAACTGTTACAGTTTTTCGTCCATCCTGACGATCCTTGTACACACCTTCTCCAGAAGGGCGTCGTTGTGGCTCACGACCAGCAGTCCCAGCTTCCTCCTGTCCGCCTCTCTTATCAGGAAATCCCAGATCTGCGCCTGCGTCACCAGGTCGAGCATGGCTGAAATCTCATCACATAAGAGAAATTTCGTCTCCGGGCGCAGGGCGCGCGCCAGACAGAATCTCTGCAGCTCGCCCCCGGAAAGTTCCGACGGATATCTCTCCATCCACGCTTCTTCTATATGAAGTTCTTCCAGGATCCGCGTCTCCACATTCCCCGCTTCTTCCATTGTTTTCCTCAGCCGCAGCAGCGGATCGACCGCCGTCTCCGGATGCTGCCACACCATCTGGACAGGGCACGCGCCCCGCAGGGAACTGACCGGATTCCCGTCCAGCAGCACCTGCCCGGCAGGGGCTTTCCTGTATCCTGCCATCACCTGGCACAGCGTTGTTTTTCCACATCCGCTCGGGCCCTTGAGCCCGACCCGCTCCCCGGAAGAAATCTCGAGGTCAAAGTATTCCAGGACAGGTCTTTCTTTTCTTCCCGGATAATAAAAGGTCAGATCTTTTACTTCCAGCTTCATACCAGTTCCTCCTTCTCCCCGTCTCCCGGATGGAGGCACCGCACCATTCCTCCCCGGAAGTTCCGCAGGGGGATCTCCTCTGTACTCCGGCAGTCCGCGCGTCCCTTCGGGCACTGTCCGGCATACGGGCAGCCGGATTTCACAGTACCGGGATAAGGCTGTGCGCCGCCCGCCGGGGTAAAGCCGTGTTCCGGCATCGCGTGCCACAGCGCCTTTGTAAATGGATGGCGCAGCCCCCCCGGATCAGCAAAGTCCGTTACCTTCGCCTTTTCAATTGTTTCACCGGCATAAAATACGACCGTCTCATCCGCGACGGAAAGCGCCAGTTCAAGGTCATGAGTGATAAAGAGTATACCCGCGCCTTCATCCGCCAGTTCGCGGAAATGTCCCAGGATCCGTTTTGCCGAGCGCGCATCCAGACCGGGCGTCGGCTCGTCCGCGATGATCAGCCGGGGCGGCTCCGCCACTGCCGCGGCGATCAGGATACGGCGTGCCATCCCCCCTGAAAGTTCAAAGGGATACATCTCTTCCGTCTCCTCCCCAAGCCCGTATCTTGCCAGCGCCGCGCGGTACCGTTCTCTTGTCTCCTGATCCTTTCTCCCTTTCCTGAGCTGCGCCCCGGTTTTCATCAGGGGATCGAGGCAGGCAACACTCTGGGGGATCAGGGCGATCTCACTGCCCCTGAGTCCGGAGAGACGCTCCTCTGTCAGTGGGACGCCGTCATAGAGGATCTCGCCTTCCACATGGCTGTTATACGGCAGGACGCCGAGGATACTGTGGGCAAGAAGGCTCTTCCCCGACCCGCTGGCTCCGACCACCGAGACGATCTTTCCCGGCCGGACATCCAGCGAGAGATCCCGCACTGCCGGAAGCCGGCGTTTCCGGAATCCGCGTTCATATTGTGTGAAATATATTGACAGATGTCTGATCTCCAGGATTGGTTTCATCCTGCATACCTCCTGCATTATTTCTATGCTTCTTTCTGCATCTATTCATGGACGCTCGCCGGGTCAGTCAGGCGGCGTATCTGTTCCCCCAGCATGGCAAACAGGATCACGACCAGAACCAGGGACAGCCCCGGGAACACTGCCAGCCACCACCTGCCTGTTGTCAGGTACTGCATACTTTCCGACAGGATCACGCCAATCGCCGGCTGTTCCGAGGACAGGCCGAATCCGAGAAATGTCACGCTCGCCTCATGCAGGATCGCATGGGGGAACAAAAGTACCAGCCCTGTAAAAAACTGGGGCATCAGATGAGGGATCATATGACGCACCGCATTTTGGATCCTGGGTACTCCCATCTTCTCTGCTGTCAGGATATACGGCGCCTGGCAAAGCTGTATGATCTCTCCCCGGATCACCCGCGCCAGAGAAGGCCAGTGGCTCAGGGCGATCCCTGCCGCCACCCCCGCAAATCCCCTGCCGCATGCCAGAGAGATCAGGATCACCAGAAGAATATGCGGGATTCCCATCACCAGATCGATACACCAGGAGACCACTGCATCCGCTTTTCTCCCAGACACTGCTGAGACCGTCCCCAATATAAGCGCGATCCCCGCGCTGGCTGCCGCCGTCAGAAGTCCCAGCCGTATACTCAGCGACAGGCCGGCGATTGTGCGGGCAAACATATCCCTGCCCATCCAGTCCGTTCCAAAGAGATTTTCCCCTGAAGGCGCCAGGTTCGTTTTGGAGAAATCCGTCTCCATGGCAGCCGGTTCCAAAAAGATCCCCCCGGCTGTCACAGCGGCGAGGATCAGCACAGCAGCTGCCATAAACATAAACGCTTTTTTTCTCATCTTCCCGCTGCCCTCCTCCGTATCTTAGGATCTATCACGCCGTAAAGGAGATCCGCAGCCAGATTGCCCGCGAATACAATCGCCGCTGTCACGACCGTGATCCCGAGCAGAAGCGGAAGATCGCTCCCAAGCCCGGCAGTGACGGCAGCCTGTCCCAGTCCCGGATAGGAAAATACCTGCTCCACCATAACGGAACCGCCTATGATCTCGCTGACAGATGCAAACTGCAGGGTAATTGCCGGAAGTGCCACATTTCGCAGTCCGTGTCTTAAAACTATGGAAAGGCGGGACTCGCCCCTCGCCCGGGCGTAAAGGACATAATCCGACTCCATCACATCCACCATCTTTTCCCTTGTATGAAGCGCGATATTCGCCACCCCTGTGATACTGAGCGTCAGGGCGGGCAGTACCGCATGATGGATGCGGTCCGCCATCGTTACGGACGCCGACTCCATCCCTGCCGGAACTGAGAAGCCGATCGGAAACCATCCCAGCCAGACTGAGAACACGAGGAGCAGGAGGATCGCCAGCCAGAATACCGGCGTACTGGAGATCAGAAAGCAGTAGCCCCGGATCAGCTTATCCGGCCATCTGCCCCGGAACGCACCGGAGATAACGCCCAGCGCCAGTCCCAGCACGCCGGAGATCAGCCACGCGCACAGCATCAACCAGAGAGAGCTTCCAAGCCTCTGCCCGATCACGGTGAGCACAGGCTGCCGGTAGAGCAGCGACGTTCCCATATCTCCGTGCAGGACATCTCCCAGCCATCCCAGATACCGTTCAAGAGGCGGGGTTCCCACGCCCCAGTATGCCTCAAGCTGCTCGATCTGCTCCGGGCTCATGGATCCAAGCGCCGTCTGCCCCACATTTGTCTGGAGCGGATCCAGAGGGGACGCGCACATCAGAAGAAATGTGACGATGCTGACCCCGAGCAGCAGCAATGCCATCCGGACTAATTTTTTCCCGGCAAATTGAAGGCGGTGTTTCACAATCTTACTTCCTTTCTGTTTCCATTGTTTATGACCAGCTCCACTGATCCACATTATTTACTACAGACCATCCGTGTCCGTGGGGATGGATCTTCTGCTCCGCCACCTGGAGCCCGTCTCTCACCCAGTAGAGGTGGTCGATATTGACCAGCCATACCCACGGAATATCTCCATCATGGGTCACGCCTGTTGTTCCGTCCCACTGGGCTTTCTGCCACAGCTCATAGGATGCCTCTAGATCACTGCTCGCAAGCGCCTGATCCATATAATTGTCTACGGCAGGATTGGAGTAAGGGGAATACTCTGCCGATCCTGTTCCGTCGATCGTATGATAGATATTGTAGAGTTCCATAGGAGTATGGGCTCCCCAGCCCCAGATCAGCGGATCCGACAAAGCACGGTCATAAGCGGTATCCCAGCCCACGCCCTCCAGGGTGCAGGAGATCCCCAGCTCTTTCAACTGGTCGGCAAAGTCTGCGGCAAGCGCCTGTCTCACAGTATCACCGGTAGAATACAGCAGATTCAGTTCCGCTTTCTCTCCGTCCTTCTCCCGGATCCCGTCTTCTCCCATGATCCATCCTGCTTCGTCGAGGAGCGCTGCCGCCTCCTCAGGATCGTGCTCCACTTCCGACGCCTCATTGTACCATGGAAGCTGGTCGCACACACTGTATGCCGGACTTCCGTATCCGTTCAGGACATGGTCGATCATCTCCTGCCGGTCTATTCCGACATTGATCGCCCGCCGTACCAGCACGTCGGCAGTCAGGTCGTTCCCCACTGTCCGTCCCTGTGCGTCCGTCCCCTCCGGCACTGCCGGAAGGTTAAATCCACGGTTGTCCACGCTGGCATAAGCAGCCAGAGTATAGCCCTCTATTTCCTCACCGGAATACGTCGCCGAGGTGTACGCCAGATCTGCCTCTCCCGCCTGTGCCGCCAGAAAGGCAGCGTCCTCTTCCATAAACAGGATCGTCACCTGTTTCATCTGGGGCTCTTCCCCGTAATAATCCGGGTTTGCCTCCAGGATCACCTGCTGCCCTCTGTCCCACTGTTTAAGGATATATCTCCCGGAGCCGATCGGCTGTGAACCATATGTTGCACTGTCATAGGCATGTTCCGGCAGGATCCCTACGACCGACATCGTGTACGGCCAGATGGAAAACGGGCGGCTCATATGGAATACTACCGTCACATCATCCACCGCTTCCGCATAATCAAGCATCGTAAAGTCATTTACAGAATTTGACTCCTTCACGGTATTATAAGTAAACGCCACGTCACCGGCTGTCAGCGGTTCACCGTCTGTAAATGATACGTCATCCCGGATCGTGACCGTCCATGTATATCCATCTTCGCTGACCGTATAATCTGTCGCCAGGTCATATCCGATCGTCAGATCCGGGTTAGTCACTGTAAGCGTGCTCTGGATCAGAGGCTCATGGACATGTTCCCCGGCGCCCCAGCCATATGCCGGATCAAAGCCAGCCTCCGGTTCCGAAGTCGGACCCATGGCGATCAC
>DXEY01000089.1 GCA_019114745.1 Candidatus Mediterraneibacter colneyensis
TATGTGACAGCGGGAGATATAATCATACCATAATAATTAACTTATCTAACTTAAGTAATTAAAAAGGAGGGATGCAAACGGGATATTACTGGAGTTGGGTAGGAAATATGAGGGAGTGATCTCTCATATAATGGGATTTTCCCTTACGGAGGGAATGGGGTACAAAACGCAATCAAAAAACTGAGGAAAAAAGGAGTAGAACATGGACACACAAAAACAAACAAAAAACAGTGCAGGCGCTGCACTTAAAAACTTCTTTTTGCAGAGTTATTCCAGTGCGATCGTTGCGATCATCGTATTGGTTTTGATCTTTGCCATAGGGACAGATTCATTTCTGACTCAGTACAATCTGTTTAACCTTTCAAGAACGGCCGCGATTTACGCATTCATTGCCGGCGCCCAGCTGCTCGTGGCAGTGATCGGGGGAATGAACCTGGCGGTAGGGGCGGTAGGCGCCCTGTCCTCAATCGTCCTGGGGCTGGCTCTGGAAAACGCCGGACTCAGCATGCCGGTGGCTGTACTGCTTGCCTTACTGTGCGGCGCGGTGTGCGGACTGATCAATGGTTTTCTTGTTGTAAAACTGAAATTGTCAGGATTTATCATCACACTGGCAATGAGCTTTATCTATGACGGAATTGCACTGGGAATTTCTCACGGATATCCATATGCAGTGCCGGATTCGCTGGCGTCCCTTGGAAGAACGAGAATAGGACCGACTTCGCTGCTGTTTATCATTATGCTGGTATTTGTAGTCATCCTGGCGATTTTCTTCCGCAATACAAAATTTGGCAGGGACATCCTGGCGACAGGCGGCAATGAGGCGGCAGCGAAACTGTCCGGTATTAAGACTGATTTTGTAACGATTGCCTGTAACACGCTCTCTTGTATTCTTGCGGCACTGGCGGCAGTTCTCTGGTCAGCGAGAACCGGATCGGCTACATCATCTACAGGCGAGGACTGGATGCTCTATTCATTTGCCATCTGTTCGATCGGCGGTATCAGCCTGAACGGCGGTAACTTTACTGCGGTTGGATTTTTCTGTGGAGCATGGATCCTGACAATGGTAAGGAACGGACTTACAATGCTCAATGTTGATATCTATTATGAGCAGGCGTTCCTGGGAGCGATCATACTGCTGGCGGTTGCGATCGAATCGATCCGTAATGCAGTTGCTTCGAGAATGAGATAAAGAAATAAACATCAAAAATGGAGGAATTGAAATGAACAAAAGAATGAAAAAGTTGTTGGCAGCGGGATTATCACTGACAGTATTATTCTCTCTGATCGGATGCAGTTCGGATTCAGGGAGCACCACGGAAGACAGTTCTGAAACAGAGACAGAAGCGTCCGTAAATGTTGACACAAAAGCAGCTATGGCTGACAGCCAGTGGCAGATGGCTAAAGATCCGTCTGAGTATAAGCTGAGCTGTTACTGGCCGGGGCCGGATACATTTTTTGACAGTTACGTATTAGAAGGCCTGAAAGCATTTGAAGAAGATTACGGAGTCACGATAGATTACTCGATCGGTACGGAGTGGACACAGAATGTCGAGAACCAGACAATCGAAGCGAAGCTGGCGGAGGGATATAATCTGTTCTATATCTTCGGCGCTGATACAACGGGAGCAAACGCGCTGTATAAGGAAATTTACGACGCCGGCGGAAAAGTTGTGAACTATGCGGGACTTATGGACGATCCTCAGGAATCGGCATGCACGCTTGCATCGGATGTATACAGCCAGGCGTATAATTCCACAAAAGAGCTGATCTCTCTTATGGGTGAGGAAGGCCAGATCATCAATGTGCTGGAGCAGTTGTCAGATGTTAATACACAGCTCAGGCAGCAGGGCGTTGAGGATGCGGTAGCAGAGTATGACAATGTGTCGATCGTACAGACGGTTGCTGATATTTCCACAGCGGATCAGGGATATGAGAAGATATCAGATGCTATTTCTGCAAACTCCGGTGCGACGGGAATTATTACTACCGGCGGTACAGCTTCTATCGGTCTTGCGAATGCGCTGACAGATTATTATGGAACAACTCCTGATGCAGAGCATATCTACGCGGCGTCTATGGATCAGTCTGATGAGGTAATGACAGCGATCGAAAACGGTTATATTGACTATACAGTTGCTCAGAACGGCTGGGCGATGGGCTATGTATCTCCGCTGATCCTCTGTATGATGGAAGACGGCTGGGAGCCGAATGAGTTCGGACAGTTCATTGACACAGGATATATCTTCATCAATCAGGAAAACGCTGATTCCTGGCAGACAGATATCGAAGAACAGGCAGTGGAACTGATCAAAACGCTGGAGACAGACTGGTTCACAGCACCGGAATCATAAAGAATATAAGCTGTAAGCCACAGAGGGAAACGGCTTCTCTCTGTGGCGTTTGGAGGAAAGAATATGCTTGAACTGAAAAACATTTCTAAATCTTTCCCCGGTGTAAAGGCTCTTCAAAATATATCCGTAACATTTAAGGAAGGCGAGATCAACGCGATCCTTGGAGAAAATGGAGCCGGGAAAAGTACCCTTATGAAAATAATTTGTGGTATCTACACTGCAGACGAGGGCGAGGTAATTCTTGATGGCGAAGTGCTTCACCTCCACGGATATAACGATGCGATCAAACATCACATCAGTATCGTAAACCAGGAGATCAATCTGATCCCGAACAGCAGTATCGCGGAGAACATCTGTCTGGATAAGCTGGAGAGATTTACAAAGGCGGGATTTGTGGACTGGAAAGCTGTAAATGAGACGGCAAAGAAATACATGGACATGGTAGGGCTCGACATGAATCCCAATATTCCGGTCAGACATCTGAGCGCCGCGCACAAGCAGCAGATCCAGATCGCAAAAGCTCTCAGCTCTGAGTCAAAAGTTCTTATGCTCGACGAGCCTACCTCTTCCCTGACACAGTACGAAGCGGATATCCTGTTTGATATTATGCGGAAACTGAAAGAACAGGGAGTGGCTCTTATCTTTGTGTCGCACAAGCTGGAAGAAGTCCAGATGATCTGTGATAAGATCACGGTATTCAGGGACGGATGTCTTGTGGGAACAGAGAAGATTGAAAATGTAGACAGAAATAAAATGGTAAAAATGATGATCGGGCGGGAATCCATCCTTGCATACAAAGGCCGTCTGGATGCTGAAAAGAACGAAGTGGCATTAAAAGCGGTCAATATCAGTTCCAAACTGTATGGTTTCCGCGATCTGAGTTTTGAGGTAAAAAGAGGTGAGATCCTCGGATTTTACGGGCTTGTCGGATCGGGCAGGACAGAGCTTGTGAGAACGCTGCTCGGCGTAGATCCCAGAGAGAGCGGAGAGGCATATGTATTCGGCAAAAAGGCAAAACTCAAAAATCTGTCGGTTTCGCTCCACAAATACAAGATCGGTTACGTAACGGAGAACAGAAAAGAAGAGGGACTCTTCCTTGAGAATACAGTGGCGATGAATATCAGCATGAACTCTCTCGATAAGTTCTACATTTCAAGTAAACTTCCGCTCATCAAGGTAAAAGAAGAAAATAAAAATGCGGAAGCGTATGTCGACAAGCTGGAGATCAAGACGCCGAAGCTCACAACGAAGGCAGGAAGCCTTTCAGGAGGAAACCAGCAGAAGGTAAGTATCGCAAAATGGCTGTCGGCAGAGTGCGATATTATCATCATCGACGAGCCTACGGTAGGTGTGGATATCGGAGCCAAGGAGTACATCCATCAGCTGATCTGGGATCTGGCGAAAGTGGAAAACAAAGCGGTAGTGCTTATTTCTTCTGATATGAATGAGATCATCTCCCTTGCACGGAGGATCCTTATATTCAAAGACCAGAAGATCGTGGCGGAACTCAAAGGCGAAGAGTTCTTCGCACAGGAGACGTCTGCGATCTCCGCAAAGATCGGAGAATACTTTATCTGATTTATAAAAGACATGATACGGGAATACACAGGAAAGCAGGTGGTATTATGATGCGTTGCGGCGAGGTAATAAAAGTAAAGCCGGAAAAATATGAGGAGTACAGAAGACTCCACGACAATGTATGGCCGGGGATCGTAGAGAAGATCCATGCGGCAGGAATGCAGAATTTCACGATCTTTTACAGGGACGGATACCTGTTTAAGTATTTTGAATATGTCGGCGACGACTATGAGGCTGACATGGCAAAACTGGCGGCGGATGAAGAGAACATTGAGTGGCTTACCCACACGGATCCGTGCCAGGAGCCGGTAGACAGCGCGGAAGAAGGCGTATGGTGGGCGCCGATGGAGAATATATTTCATATTTAGTAAGTCTGGAGGAAAACAGAAATGAAAAGATCAGAAATTAATGCGGCGATCCGGTGGGCGATCGGCCTGCTGGATAAAAATAATATCAAACTGCCCCGTTTTGCTTACTGGACGATGGATGAGTGGGAAGCAAACCGGGACAATATTGACACGATCCGCGAAGTAATGATGGGATGGGACATTACAGATTATGGCAGCGGCGACTTCGACAAGATCGGATCAGTGCTCTTTACCGTCAGAAACGGCAAACTGGGAAAACCGGATGTGGGATCCCCGTATGCGGAAAAATATCTTCTCTTTAAGGACGGGCAGAGACTCCCGATCCATTACCATGCGATGAAAACGGAAGATATCATCAACCGCGGTGAGGGTGAGATGGCGGTGAAGTTTTACCGCTCCCTGCCGGATGGAAGCGTGGACTATGAGAGCGATGTAGAGTATTACAGCGACGGGATCCTCTGTAAAGCCAAGGCAGGCGAGGAAGTGATCATTACACGTGGAAACAGCATCCGCCTTGTACCGTATGTCAACCATACATTCGGCGCAAAAGCAGGATCCGGCCCGTTGATCGCGGGTGAAGTCTCAAAAGTAAACGATGACAACACGGACAATTATTTCGCGGAGCCGACAGCGCGGTTTGCCGATATCGAGGAAGATGAACCGATCCTCCATCCGCTCTGTAATGAATATGAAAAACTATTCCCGCGGTAAGAACAAAAGAAAGGAACAGATCATATGAACAAACTTGGTATATTTGTGAATTTCTGGGAGAAAAACTGGGCCTGTGATCTGGGGAAATATATCAGGAAAGCCGGAAAGATCGGATATGATATCCTGGAATTTCAGGCACAGGCGCTCCTTGAGATGGACAAGGCGAAAATGGACGAACTAAAGAAGATATCTGCCGATGAGAATGTGGAGCTGACCTACAGCCTGGGACTCGATCCCCGGTATGATGTGTCGAGCGCAGATGAGAGTACCCGTCTCGGCGGCATTGAGTATCTGAAAAATATCGTAGAGCGGGTCGGCTATATGGACGGAAGGATCATATCCGGAGTGAGCTATGCGGGCTGGGGATGTGTCCCGAAGGAAGATCTCTCAGGTGATAAAAGCGCGATTGTGTCCCGCTCGGTGGATTCTATGAAAAAGATCGCAAAGACGGCTGCTGACTACGGAGTGACATACTGTGTGGAAGTAGTAAACCGCTACGAGGGATGCGTGCTGAACACAGCGGCTGAGGCAGTGGACTATGTGGATGCGGTCGGCGCGGATAATGTCGGCATTCTGCTGGATACCTACCACATGAATATTGAGGAGGACAGTTTCTCTGACGCGATCCATACAGCCGGCGATAAACTGAAAGGAGTCCATTTCGGGGACAACAACAGAAGATGCCCGGGAAGAGGACATATCGACTTTGATGAAATCGCGGCGGCGCTGAAAGATATCGGTTATAAAGACCAGATTGTTTCCGAGCTGTTTGTGGCAAAGGGCGGAGAAGTCGGAAGAGATATTTGCGTGTGGAGAAATCTGGAAAAAGACGTAAGCGAGAACTGTCTGGATGCAGAAGCGGCGCATATGCTCGAATTTGAGAGAGAACTTCTGGCAAGGCACGGGATGGCATAGGAAGACAAGCCGGCATAACGTCTGAATTACATAATGAAAAGAGAACCGTTCTGTTTCCGGGGCGCCCGGGAGCGGGACGGTTTTTCTTGTAAAGGAAAGATATCTGTGATAATCTAAGCGTTAAGGATGAACATTCTTTCTATAATAAAAGGAGAAAACAGCATGATGAAATTAGGGGAAAAACAGATCCTGACGGTTGTGAAAAAGGTTGATTTCGGCGTATATCTCGGGAGTGATGAGGAGCGTGTTCTTCTTCCGAAAAAGCAGGTGCCTGAAGGGCTGGAGCCCGGGGATCCGGTGGAGGTGTTCCTCTACAAAGATTCTTCGGACCGCCTGATCGCGACAATCAATGAACCGAAGATTACAATGGGGAAGCTTGCGGTGCTTGAAGTGGCAGACGTGGGCAGGATCGGCGCTTTCCTCGACTGGGGACTGGAGAAAGACCTCCTGCTTCCTTTCAGGGAGCAGACGGTGAAAGTGGAAAAAAAGGACAGGTGTCTGGTGGGGCTGTATGTGGATAAGAGCGGCAGGCTCTGCGCGACTATGAAAGTATACCCCATGCTGCGCACAGATTCCCCGTACCAGAAAGACGATGTCGTCAAAGGGACGGTCTATGGGGTGAGCCGGGAGTACGGCGTATTTGTCGCGGTGGACAATCAATATTCGGCTCTGATCCCCAGAAAAGACGTCTACGGGAAAATGACGATCGGGCAGAGCGTGGAGGCGCGGGTCACTGCGGTCAAAGCGGACGGAAAACTGGATCTGAGCATAAAACATAAGATCCCGGAGCAGATGGACGAGGACGCCCGGAAGATCATGGAGCGCATCGGGAGCAGCGGCGGAGAGCTCCTGTTTACCGATAAGGCGGATCCGGAGCTTATCCGCGCGGAATTTGGAATGAGCAAGGCTGCGTTTAAGCGTGCAGTCGGGAAACTGCTCAAAGAGCGGAAGATAAAAATAGATGAAGATCAGGGAAAAATCTTGCAATTCGATGCAAATCGGTTATAATATTCATTAGGAGCGTGCATGCTGGTAACAGGCATAAACGGATGCTCCTGAAGTTACCGATAACATATGTATGAGGAAGGAGAACGTACTATGAAGGTGCAGAACATCACAGATATAGAAGGCTTTTTCAAAGTTGTTGACGAATGTAAAGGAAAGGTGGAGCTTGTGACAGGCGAGGGCGACAGACTGAACCTGAAGTCAAAGCTTTCCCAGTATGTATCTATGGCGAATATTTTCTCTAACGGTGAGATTCCGGAGCTGGAAGTGATCGCTTATGAGAAAGAAGATACAGATAAACTGATCAAGTTCATGCTGGATGGCGGACAATAAGAGATTTTCTTTTTAACCTGAAACGGCAGTGAATATTGAAGACGACACAGGGGCAGTTCTCATGCAGGGAACCGCCCTTTTGTATACCAGAGGTGAACCATGAGTTTTGTACATTTACACGTCCATACGGAGTACAGCCTGCTGGACGGTTCAAATAAGATAAAAGAATATGTCGCGCGCGTAAAGGAACTCGGCATGGACAGTGCGGCGATCACAGACCACGGCGTGATGTACGGGGTGATCGATTTCTATAAGGAAGCCCTCAGCCAGGGGGTGAAGCCAATCCTGGGATGTGAGGTGTACGTGGCCCCCAATTCCCGGTTTGACCGTGAGATGACAGGGGGGGATGACAGATATTATCATCTGGTGCTTCTGGCGGAGAACAATGAAGGGTACGCAAACCTGACAAAGATCGTGTCCAAAGGATTTGTAGAGGGGTATTACTACCGGCCCCGTGTGGACAAAGAACTTCTCAGGACGTACCACAAAGGGATCATAGCGCTGAGCGCCTGCCTCGCGGGAGAGGTACAGCGCTATATCGTAAAGGGGCTGTATGACGAGGCGAAAAAGACTGCCCTGGAGTACAGGGATATCTTCGGTGAAGATAATTATTTCCTGGAACTTCAGGATCACGGCATACCGGATCAGGCGCTGGTAAACCAGCAGCTCATGAAGATGTCGGAGGAGACGGGGATCGGGCTGGTGGCTACGAATGATGTGCATTATACGTACGCGGAGGATGCGGCTGCCCACGATGTACTCCTGTGTATCCAGACGGGAAAGAAGATCACCGACGAGAACAGGATGCGTTATGAGGGGGGACAGTATTATGTCAAATCGCCTGAGGAGATGGAGAAGCTGTTCCCTTATGCACTCCAGGCGCTGGACAACACGCAGAAGATCGCGGACCGCTGTACGGTAGAGATTGAGTTTGGCGTCACAAAACTTCCGAAGTATGACGTCCCGCTGGGGTACACTTCCTGGGAATATCTCCAGAAGCTCTGTTATGAAGGGCTGGAGCGCCGGTACGGCGAGCCCTCGGAAGAACTGACACAGAGACTGGAATATGAGCTGGACACGATCCGGGATATGGGATATGTAGATTACTTCCTTATTGTGTGGGATTTTATCAAATATGCAAAAGACCGCGGGATCGCAGTGGGTCCGGGAAGAGGGTCTGCTGCGGGAAGTATCGTGTCCTACTGTCTGGGGATCACGACGATCGATCCGCTGCGCTATCAGCTCCTGTTTGAGCGTTTTCTGAATCCGGAACGCGTCTCCATGCCGGATATCGACGTTGATTTCTGCTTTGAGCGCCGCCAGGAAGTGATTGATTATGTGGTGAAAAAATACGGCGAAGAGTGTGTGGTACAGATCGTCACGTTTGGAACTATGGCTGCCAGAAATGCCCTGCGCGATGTTGGGCGGGTCCTGGATCTGCCTTATGCATATGTGGATACACTTGCCAAGATGGTACCCCGGGAGCTGAAGATCACCATTGATAAAGCGCTTGTGGAAAATCCGGAATTTCGGCGTGCCTACGAGACGGACGAACAGGCGAAGAACCTGATCGATATGGCAAAGAGGCTGGAAGGACTTCCCCGGCACTGCTCCATGCATGCGGCGGGAGTCGTGATCAGTGGGAAACCGGTGGACGAATATGTACCGCTTTCCAGGGCGGCGGACGGTACGGTCACGACCCAGTTTACGATGACGATCCTGGAAGAACTGGGACTTCTGAAAATGGATTTCCTGGGCCTGAGGACGCTGACCGTGATCCAGAATGCGGCAAACATGGCGAGAAAGAAGAATCCGGATCTGGATATGGATAAGCTGGATTACGCAGACGGGAAAGTGTTTGACTATATCGGCACCGGCAATACGGACGGGATCTTCCAGCTTGAGAGCGCGGGGATGAAGAACTTTATGAAGGAGCTCAAACCCCACAGCCTGGAAGATGTCATCGCCGGAGTGGCGCTGTACCGTCCGGGTCCCATGGATTTCATCCCCCAGTATATCAAGGGAAAAAACGATGTCTCATCGATCACTTATGACTGCCCCCAGCTTGAGCCGATCCTGGAATCGACGTACGGGTGTATCGTATATCAGGAGCAGGTGATGCAGATCGTGCGGGATCTGGCAGGCTATACTCTCGGAAGGAGCGACCTTCTGCGGCGCGCCATGTCCAAGAAGAAAGCGGACGTCATGCTGAAGGAACGGCAGATCTTCGTGTACGGCGACGAAGAGACAAATGTGCCGGGATGTATTAAAAACGGAATAGATGAGAAAACTGCCAATAAGATCTTTGATGAGATGCTCGACTTTGCAAACTATGCATTCAACAAATCCCATGCTGCCGCGTATGCGGTCGTCACATACCAGACTGCGTGGCTGAAATACTACTATCCGGTGGAGTTTATGGCTGCGCTGATGACGTCTGTGATCGAAAATCCGTCGAAAGTGGCAGAATATATCTACGCCTGCCGGCAGATGAATATCAGGATCCTGCCGCCGGATATTAATAAGGGAGAGGCGGACTTCTCTGTCGACGGCGGAGATATCCGCTACGGCCTGGCGGCGATCAAGAGCATCGGACGTCCGGTAATACAGGCGGTGACCGAGGAGCGGAAAACCTTCGGGCCCTTTAAAAACCTGGAAGACTTCATTACCCGGATGTCGGCAAAGGACGTGCTGAACAAGCGCGCCATCGAAAATCTGATCAAGGCGGGCGCTCTGGACGCGCTGGGCGGTACGCGCAAGCAGTTTATGAGTATCTATGTACAGATCGTGGAGCACGTCGCCCAGGAGAAGAAATATTCCATGTCCGGGCAGATGAGTCTGTTCGATCTCGTCAGCGACGAGCAGAAGAGTGAGTTCCAGATCCGCATGCCGGATGTGGGAGAGTACACAAAGGAAAATCTGCTCGCCTTTGAAAAGGAAGTGCTCGGCGTCTATATCAGCGGGCATCCGCTGGAGGCATATGAAGAGAAGTGGCGGAAGGTGACATCCGCTTCGTCGCTTGATTTCCAGCCCGGCGAGGAGGGACGTTCAAAAGTACGCGACGGGGCGAAAGAGATCATCGGAGGAATGATCACCGATAAGACGGTAAAGCATACAAAGACAAACCAGATGATGGCGTTTGTCACGGTGGAAGATCTTGTGGGTACGGTAGAGGTAGTCGTATTCCCGCGGGACTATGAGAAAAACCGCCAATACCTGGAAATCGATAATAAAGTATTTGTCCGGGGACGTGTCTCAGAGGAAGACGACAAGGCGAGCAAACTGATCTGTGAGAAAGTGGTTCCTTTCGATCAGACGAAGCGGGAGCTGTGGATCCGGTTCCCGGATATAGAAACATACCTGGAAGAGGAGCAGATCGTATTCGGATATCTCGCAGACTCGGAAGGGGAAGACGAAGTGGTCATCTACTGCGCTAAGGAACGGGCGGTCAAGCGCCTCCCGAGAAACAGGAACATCAGTATAAATGAACGGATTTTGAGCAGACTGATGAATCATTACGGTGAAAGCAGGATAAAAGTGGTAGAAAAAGCTATTGAAAACCATTTCTAAATACGGTAGAATATTCTCGGAAAATTGTTAAAAATTTTTCATTAGGGAGAATTTACAGTTATCTGATTTTTTAGGAAAGGTGGAGAAAACATGGCAGAGAATAATGCGATCGATAAGGAAAGATATTTGGAAGAGATCGAGGACAGCATCCGTACGATCGGAGTCCTCACCAGCGGCGGCGATGCGCCGGGCATGAATGCGGCAATCCGTGCGGTTGTCCGTACAGCGCTCTCAA
>DXEY01000090.1 GCA_019114745.1 Candidatus Mediterraneibacter colneyensis
GCACGCATGCGGCACAGTTTATACATATTGTGTCAAGAAAGTGCTAAGAGTGTTGTACTTTATAATTAAAGGTGCTATAATCTTTCTGCTGTTCTGTGAACAGCAATAATTTTGGCTGAAAACAGAGGAAAAAACTATGAAGATTGTTATCATCGGAGATGGAAAAGTAGGGTATAAACTCGCGAAACAGCTTTCTGTTGAAAACTACGATGTGGTGATGATCGACAGCAATGAAAAGAAACTGAAATATGCTGTGGACCGGCTGGATATCGCCTGTGTGACCGGCGATGCGGCGGACGCCCGGGTACAGAGGGATGCAGACGTCCCCCATGCCGATCTGGTGATCGCCTGTACGTCCGCAGACGAGTGTAATATGCTGAGCTGCCTGATCGCAAGGCGCCTTGGCGCAAAGCACACGATCGCCCGTGTGCGTAATCCGATCTATTTTAATCAGATAGGTCTTTTGAAGGAAGACCTGCATCTGAGTATGGCAGTGAACCCGGAGCATATCATAGCAGATGAGATCGGCAGGCTTCTTCTGTTTCCGGATGCCAGCAAGATAGAGACATTTGTAAAAGGAAGAGTAGAACTTGTAGAATTTATGATCCAGAAGGAAAGCAGGCTTGTGGGAATGTCCCTTGCGGATATGTATGAGAAATTCCAGATCAAGCTGCTTGTCTGTGCAGTGGAGCACTGCGGAGATGTGCTGATCCCGGACGGCGACTATGTGATCCGCCAGGGAGATAAGCTTCACATCGCGGTATCCCATCAGGAGATGGAGCGCTTCTTCAGGCTGCTCGGGAAACACAAGGCAAAGGTTAAGAAGGTCATCATATGCGGAGGCGGAAGAGTAGCTTATTATCTTGCCGTACAGCTCTGCGCCATTGGCATGCAGGTGAAGATCGTGGAGCGGGATGTCGAGCGCTGTGAGGAACTGTGCGAACTGCTTCCGAAAGCAACGATCATCAACGGAGACGCGACGGATCATGATCTTCTGATCGAGGAAGGGATTGAGGCGGCGGATGCATTTGTCGCCCTGACCGGAATGGACGAAGAAAATATCATTACATCCCTTTTCGCAAAGAGCCAGGGCAGCGCAAAGATCATTACAAAGATCAATGAGGACCGGCGCGCGCTTATGGTGAAAGATTTCGGGATCGACAGTATCGTCTCAGCAAAGACAGCTACGGCTGATGCGATTCTGAGCTATGTGCGCGCAAGAAAAAATTCCCAGGCAAGCGCAAATGTGGAAACGCTTTATCAGCTTGTGGACGATAAGGTAGAGGCACTGGAATTTATTATTAAATCCGAGACGGACTACACCGGAATACCTTTGAAGAATCTGGAGATAAAATCCAATAACCTGATCGCATGTATTGCAAGAAAGCGGGAGATCATCATCCCGGGCGGAGATGACTGTATGATGGCGGGCGACAGCGTGATCGTAGTCACGATGGAAAAGAGGATTGAAGATATAGAAGACATTTTGGTGTAGGTGAGAAACAATGAATAAAAGAATGATCATATACATATTGGGGAAAATGCTCGGCGTCGAGGGCGTTGTGCTTCTGATTCCGGCGCTGGTTTCCCTGATCTACCGGGAAGAGAGCGGATTCTCATTCCTGATCGTAGGCGCTGTCCTCGGTATCATCTTTCTCATTTTCGGGCGGAAAAAACCTGAATGCACCAGGATATACGGGAAAGAGGGCTTTGTTATCGTTGCGCTTGCCTGGATCCTCTGGTCGCTGTTTGGCGCGCTTCCGTTTGTGATATCAGGAAGTATCCCGAACTACATTGACGCGTTCTTTGAGACTGTGTCCGGATTTACGACCACCGGTTCCACGATCCTGAGCGAGATTGAAAGCCTTCCGATGGGGATCAATTTCTGGCGCTGCCTGACTCACTGGATCGGCGGTATGGGAGTGCTTGTATTTGTACTCATGATCACCTCTCTCGACGATGAAAATTCCATGCCCCTGATGCGGGCGGAGATGCCGGGACCGGAAGCGGATAAACTTGTGCCGAAGGCGAGGAATACCGCGGCGATCCTCTATGGGATGTATTTTGTGCTTACAGCCGTAGAAGTCATTCTTCTGATGCTGGGCGGCATGAATCTTTACGACGCGCTGGTGCATTCTTTCAGTACCGCCGGAACCGGTGGGTTCTCCAACAGAAATACAAGCGTGTCATTCTATGACAGTGCCTATATCGACGGAGTTATCACAGTGTTTATGATCCTGTTCGGCGTAAATTTCAATCTGTATTTTCTCCTTCTTCTGAAGGACTGGAAGAGTGTGCTGAAAAATGAGGAGCTCCGCGCTTATCTGGGGATCATCGGCGGAGCGATCGCCGTGATAACAATAAACATACTGAATATTTACGGAAATGTGCTCCATGCGTTCCGCTATGCATCTTTCCAGGTCGCGTCCGTTATCACGACGACCGGGTTTTATACTGCGGATTACGAACTGTGGCCTGAGCTGTCAAAAGCGATCCTGCTGGCGATCATGTTTATCGGAGCGTGTGCCGGGTCGACCGGAGGCGGTATCAAAGTCTGCCGTTTTGTCATCCTCGGAAAGTCGATCGGGCAGGAGATCCGGAAGATCCTCCATCCCAATGCCGTGACGGTGATCAAATTAAACGGGAAAAAAGTGGGGCGGGATACGATTCGGGGAATCAATGTCTACTTTGCCGCATATGTCTTTATCATGGTGGCATCCGTGCTGCTTGTGTCCATCGACAATTTTGACTTTGCGACGTCATTCAGCGGCGTCCTGACGACGATCAATAATGTAGGGCCGGGTATATCAAAGGTCGGACCGGTGGAAAACTTCCATATGTTTTCACCGCTGTCGAAGCTGGTGTTCAGTTTTGACATGCTTGTAGGGAGACTGGAGATCATTCCGTTCCTGATCATATTATCTCCTGCACTTTGGAGAAAAAG
>DXEY01000091.1 GCA_019114745.1 Candidatus Mediterraneibacter colneyensis
ATTATTTATCGAAAAACAATAAAAATATATTGACAAATAATATTCTAAAACATATAATACGAACAGATACCAGATTTTTCAAAAGCAAGGAGTTGACAATATGGATCAGAACAGGATCATTACATTTACCAGATATTTGTTAAATATTATGTTTTACAGCGGCATTGCGGTCGTGGCTTCCCTGCCGTATACGCTGAAGCTTGCCGGAAGGTATTATTCCCGGGACATCGGGGAGCATTATATCCTGATGCTCGCCATTTTTCTTCTTGCCGGTATCTGCGGGCTTGTCATCGTGTACCAGCTCAAAAAGATGATCCGCACTGTTGCCGAAAAGAACTGCTTTGTGGAGGAAAATACGGGAAGCCTGCGTCTGATGGGAAAAGTCGCGTTTATCATAGCCGTGCTATTTCTCGTAAAACTGTTTATCCTTCCCACTCCTGCTACATTTATCATCATTCTCACATTTTTTATTGCCGGGGTATTCAGTCATGTGCTGAGCCTGGTGTTTGCGGAGGCAGTCCGTTACAAAGAAGAGAATGACCTGACGATTTAGGAGGAAGAACAGATGGCGATCGTAGTAAATCTGGATGTAATGATGGCAAAAAGGAAAATGAGCGTGACGGAGCTTGCAAATAAAGTGGATATCACCATGGCGAATCTGTCGATACTGAAGAATAATAAGGCGAAGGCTGTAAGGTTTACAACGCTGGACGCAATATGCAGGGCGCTGGACTGCCAGCCGGGGGATATTCTTGAATATGTAGAGGAGGATGGAAATGGATAATATTTTTATTCACAGGATGAGGAAAAACCGGCAGTGGTTTCTGAAGATAAGCCTGATATATGGCGCAGTATTCACGTTCTGCCTGTATAAAAATATGTCGGGCATCACATTTCCGCTGATCACGGCTGCCCTTCCGGCAGTTTCGGTGCTGTTTCTGAAAAAAGTACAGATCCCTCTCCAAAAAGGAACGGTAAGGTATTTTGCCGGGATCATGCTCCTTGGGATATCCACAGTGCTGACAGACAGCGGATTTTTCCATTTTTTCAACTGCGTTGGGATCATTCTGCTCTTTATGATGGCGATGGCGCATCAGCTTTACCGGGACGATGAGTGGGGATTTACCGAATATGTGAAAAAATTTTTCATCATGGTGGGAGCCTGGATCACATCCGTCGGGGAACCGTTTCATAAAATCGGGAAAAAGACAGACGAAACGTGTGTGGATAAGAAGAAAAAAAGCGGCAGGTATAAATATGCCGGGGCTGTCCTGTACGGAGTCCTTGCGGCGGGTATTCTGCTTTTGATCGTGATACCGCTTCTTATGATGTCGGATCAGATCTTCTCCCGGATCTTTACGGAGATTTTCCGGTTTTTCAGCCCGGTGAATGTTTTCAGGAACATTGATCTGGAAAATATTTTCGGCATACTCTTTACCTTCTGCTTCGGAGTGATATCGCTGTATGCATTTTTTGCAGGGCTTTTTAAAATGGGGCTGGGAGGAAAAGATGAAAAGAGCGCAGGAAAAGCCAGCTTTGTCACGGGCATTACGTTCGCCGGGATCCTTGCGGCGGTGTATGTTTTTTATTCCGGGATACAGATTCTGTTTCTCTTCCTGCGCCTGGATTCGGGACTTCCGGAAGGGGTCACCTATTCACGGTATGCGCATGAAGGATTCTGGCAGCTTCTGGCGGTCAGCCTGATCAATTTTGCTGCGGTGCTTATCTGCGCCCGGATATTTGAGGACAGCCGGATTTTAAAAATACTGCTCAGCGTGATCTCGGCATGTACCTGTATCATGATCCTGTCGGCTGCGTACCGGATGATGCTCTATGTGAATGAATACAACCTGACATTTCTCCGGGTGCTGGTCCTCTGGTTCCTCGGAGTGCTGATGATTATTTTCTTCGGAGTGATCTACAGTATCTACAGGAAAAATTTCGGACTGTTCCGGTATATCACCGCCGTGGTATCTGTCTGCTACATCCTGTTTTCCTTCAGCCATGCAGACGCCCTGATCGCAGGATACAATATTGAAAATACCGAAGAACTGAACGAAAATGACCTGTATTATCTTCTCTGGGGACTGTCGCAGGATGCGGCGCCGCAGATCGCCCGCCTAGCCGATGCGGGAGAAATGGATTTCCAGACAGCGCAGAGCCTGGACACTTATTTTGAAAATATCCGGTTTGTAAACGAAGATATGGGGATCCGAAGCTGGAATTACTCCAGGGCGGAGGCACTGAAGGCGGCAGAGGAATGGACTGGGAACTGATATCCGGAACAGAAAGAATAAAATCCTGATTCCGGGAATAAGATATATCAGAAACCTGTCGGACATACGGGAAAGGATCAGCAGAATTGAGAAAGAAAATTGCCGGAGTTGTGATCAATTTTTTTATACGGGCGGTTGTCGGGATGGCGCTGATCTTTTTTATCAATCAGTATGTGATCCCGCCTGATTCTTCAATTAATGTGGGTCTTAATGCGGTCTCCTTTTTGACATCCGGAACCCTTGGGATTCCCGGGGTCGGACTGCTTTACGGCATTATGTGCTATAAGATTTTGTGAGTTTTTTACAAAAAACGGCGGATTTCATTTTGGGTGTGGACAAAATGATTTCCGCCGTTTATAATGCGTCTTACACAGCAGGATATCACCTGGCTTGGCATCTGTTTTTGAGGGAAAGCAGTATGCGTCAATGCGCCGGAGTATGGGAGTTCCGGTGGTCGTTATCTTTATTCGTGCTGCAGCGATTCGCGGCAAAATTCAGAATATGACAGAAGAAAAATCAAAGAAAATACCGGGAAATTTTGTGGTCTGCGACATACAGGAAGACTATGCGGAGTGCCTGTTTCGGATCCTGACAGAACATTTTCCGGGAAACTATCAGTTCCATTTATTCAGGGACATTGATAAAATGCTTGAATTTACAGAGCAGTCCGGCGCGGAGATCCTCCTGGTCAGCGAGGAGTATCAGGACCGCATCGATGAGATATCCCGGGGCGGAAAGAGATTTATCCTTACCGAGCTGCCGGATGCAGAGAAAAGAGAGGGAAGTCTGTTCCCGGTATTCCGTTATCAGTCGGCGGACAGCATCATAAAAGAGATCAGGGCGGGGATCGGGGAACCGGGTAAAAACAGCCGGTCCCGCGACGGACCCTCAGCCCATACAGCCCAAAAGACGCGGACTGTCCGGGGAATGACGGGAGATACGAAGACCCCGGTGCTACGTGAGACATCTGTATATCATACCCGGGGGCTGAGGGGGCTGATCGGCATTTATTCCCCTGTACACCGGATCGGAAAAACGAGATATGCGCTCCGTCTGGGAAAGAAGATTGCGGAGCAGGTACCGGTGCTCTATCTGAATCTGGAAGGATATTCGGGAGGGGATTTCTATTTTCCGCAGGAGAGCGGACAGGATATGGGAGATCTGCTTTACTGCCTGAAACAGGAACGGTCTGACCACGGGCTGAAGATCAGTACGATGGCAGGGCAGAGCGCCGGCATGGATTACATAAGACCGATGAAAAATGAACTGGATCTGAGAGCAGTCAGCGGGAAAGAATGGATGGAACTGCTGGAACTCATTTCTGAGAAATGTATCTATGAGACGGTGATCCTTGACCTGGGAGACGGCATTGACGGACTCTATGACATCCTCAAGATGTGCGACCGCGTCTGTATGCCATACATCAGCGACGGCGCTGCTCTCGCCAAGATCAGGCAATTTGAGGAAAACATGCGGGAGGCAGGATATGAAGAGATCCTCAGGCATACGGTAAAAAAGCAGATGTCAAAGAAACGGCGGATGCCGGAAAAGGACGGTGGATGACCTGAGAAAGACCGAACTGTTGTATGAAAAAGTGCTGCGCCGCCTTGATATGACAAAGGACACAGGAGAAGAGGAGCTTCAGGATATCATTCTTGATGTGCTGGAAGAAGCGGAGAAAGAAGAATTTCTCCCCTTGCAGGAAAAGATTCGTATCAGCCGGGAACTGTTTCATTCTTTCCGCCGTCTTGATATCCTTCAGGATCTGCTGGAAGATGACTCGATCACGGAGATCATGGTCAATGGGACAGAGGCAGTGTTCTATGAAAGAGAAGGACGGCTGTACCGGTCAGACCGACGTTTTATTTCGGAAGAACGGCTGAATGATGTGATACAGCAGATCGCAGGAGAGGCAAACCGGTACGTCAATGAGGCGTCGCCCATCGTGGACGCCCGGCTGGAAGACGGATCCAGGGTCAATGTAGTGCTCAGACCGGTGGCGGTCAACGGTCCGATCCTGACGATCCGAAAGTTTCCGGCGGAAGCCATTACGATGGATCAGCTTGCTGAGAGGGGAAGTCTGACAGAGGAGGCTGCGGAATTTATCCGCAGGCTGGTCGTCTCCAAATATAACATATTTGTCAGCGGAGGAACGGGCGCGGGAAAGACCACCTTTCTAAATGCAATGTCCGATTATATCCCGAAAGAGGAACGGATCATCACGATCGAAGACAATGCGGAACTGCAGATACAGGGGGTGGAGAACCTGGTTCGCCTGGAGGCGAGAGGCGCGAACCTGGAAGGAGGAGGCGCCGTGACGATCCGCGACCTGATCCGTTCGGCGCTCAGAATGCGGCCTGACCGGATCATCGTCGGGGAAGTGCGTGGAGAAGAGACTGTGGATATGATATCATCGGCGATGCTGAACGGACACAGCGGGTCTATGTCTACCGGACATGCGAATAGCCCTGCGGATATGATCCACCGTCTCGAGACAATGATGATGATGGGGATCGACCTGCCCTTGCAGGCGATCCAGCGGCAGATCGCGTCTGCCTTGGATATCATTATCCATCTGGGAAGGCTCAGGGATAAAAGCAGGAAGGTACTTAAGATCGAGGAGATAACCGGATATGAAGACGGAAAAGTCATGACAGGGACGATCTATGAATACAGGGAGGAGGGGATGAAGAATGAAAAAATTGAAGGACGCCTTATGAAAACCGGGGAACTCAGGAACAAAGAAAAACTGCTGGCGGCAGGATATCAGGAAATCTGAGTATGCCTTTGCCGTAGTCAGGTCATTTGCAGTCATCCTGCTCATGGCATATGTATTCTACGATTCTCTTGTGGCAGCGCCCCTTCTGATCCCGGTCTGGATTTTTTACATGAGGGACTGGATGGCAGACATATCAGAAAAGAAAGAGGAAGAGTTCCGGGGGCAGTTCCGGGACAGCATACAGGCGCTCGCATCCGCGCTGAAAGCGGGATACTCGGTGGAAAATGCGATACGGGAGGCAGAGAAAGATATGGCTCCCATGTATGGCAGGGACACGAGGATCAGAAAAGAGTACAGCCGGATGGTGCATCAGCTTGATATGAATATGACGGCGGGAACCGTGCTGGATCAGTTTGCCCGGCGCGTGGAGCAGGAGGATGTGGAAGATTTTGTAAATGTATTCACAGCGGCGAAAAAGAGCGGAGGAGACAGTATTGCTATTGTCAGAAATTCGGTGCGCCTGATCAGCGGTAAGATCGATACGGAAAAAGAGATCCGTACGATGATCGCTTCCCGTAAACTGGAGTTTGACATTATGTGTGCCGTACCATTTTTGATCATTCTGTATATGAAAGTGACTTTTGGGGAATTTCTGAGCGTACTGTATGGGACGGCAGCGGGGATCTGTATCATGACTGTCTGTCTGATCGTCTATCTCGCAGCGTACCGGATGGGGCGAAGGATCATACGGATCGAAGTATAGCGATTGCATAGTACAGAAAGAGAGGCGGATATGAAGCTCAGGCAATTATCTGTGATGGTAAAGAAGAATCCGGTTTTTTTGAGATCCGGGATATTGGCGGCGGCATCTGTCGTATGTTTTGCATGCATTTATATGTGGGACAACAGCCGGGCGCTCATGACAAATGAATCCGGCCAGGCAGTCCTTAAACGAGGGGAAGCCGGGGACGACCGGGTGCAGGAGCTGGAAGCAGATATCGGAGGCATTGAGGAAAATCTGGAGGTTGAGATATCGGGAAAAGCATATGGAGAGGAAGAACTGGATGAGGTTTTTCAGCAGGCACAAGAAGCTCTGCCCCTTCTGATATCAGGGAACAATGGAGATCTCAGTGAAGTGAGAGAGCCGCTCGATCTGATCACTGAGATACCGGATACGGGGATCTCGGTATCCTGGGAGACCGATCCGCATGACGTGATCAGCGCCGACGGAACTATCAGGGAAGAGAATCTGACAGAGGAAGGCGCCGTGGTAAAACTGACGGCGGCTCTGAAGTACGGAAGCAGGGTGCAGTACTGTGAACTGTATGCGCATGTATTTCCTCCCGTAATCAGTCCGAGTGAGAAGCTGATCCGGGAGCTTGAGGAAAAGACAGTGGAGTCGGATGAGGCGACAAAGACAGAGGAGTACATGATACTCCCCGGAGAGATCGGCGGAGAGACGGTCAGGTGGAGTTTTCCAGCAGACAGACGGGCGTATGCCGTCCTGATACTGGGGATCGGCATATCCTGTATGCTTGCCGTATCGGACAGACAGAGGAAAAAGGAAGAGGAAAAGCGGACGGCACGCCAGATGCAGATCGATTATCCGCAGATCATTAATAAGTTCAACCTTTATATCAGAGCAGGGATGACCGTACGGAAAGCATGGTTCCTTATCGTTCAGGATTATGAGAGAAGGAACGGCAGCAGGAAGAAGAGAAAGGCGTATGAGGAGATGGCTGCTGCCATGTATCAGATCAGGGGAGGACTGCCGGAGGGGGAATGCTATGAGAATTACGGAGCCCGCTGTAAAGAGCAGTCCTACCGCAAATTCGGGATGATGCTGTCGCAGAATCTCAGAAAAGGTTCAGGAGGTCTTACAGACCTTCTGGAAAGAGAGGCAGAAGAGGCGTTTGAGGATCGCAGAAAACTGGCAAAAAAACTTGGAGAAGAGGCAGGGACGAAACTGATGATACCTTTGTTCCTGATGCTGATCATTGTCTTTGCAGTTATGATCGTACCTGCATTTTTCTCTATACAGATTTAACAGATCATGACAAAGGAGGATGTCTATGGGAAAATTTTCAGGATACATAAAACGGAAAGCAGCCGCATTCAGAGGGAAGTGGAAGGATGTTCCCGCATTCAGTAAAACAGTGCAGGGGATCACGGTGATC
>DXEY01000092.1 GCA_019114745.1 Candidatus Mediterraneibacter colneyensis
AAAGATTTTTCTCTGAAAAACAGAATAGAAAATATTTTACACTGATAATCGTTTCTCCAGGTTGTCTGGGAATTTATAGAAGTCCTAAGCGGAGTATGATAAAATAAAAGAAAAACGAAGAGGTTCCCCGGATTTTGTTTCCGCAAAAGGAGGTATTCCTATGAAAAAGAAGCAACTGCTGGCTGCAGCAGCCGTTTCGGTCTGCGCCCTGTCCGGCTGTTCCGACAGAGAAAAAATCACATTTCCTTTTTCGGCATCAGATGTATATTTTGTAGAAATGTACCGTTACACTGTGCCCGCAGATGCCCAGTCGAAGGTCATACTGGAAACAGAAGATATAGAAGAGCTGTATGATTCATTTTCCGGGAAGTCTGTAAGCCCGGAGGAAGAGGAGAGCGATCTGGCGGGAGGAACGACGACCAGCTTTCGGTTTTGCCTGAACGATGGTACGGATTACGAGATCATTTATACCTATGGCGGCGGGAGAAACGGGGCGATCCGTTTCCTGACCGAGGAAAAAGACTGCGTCACTTCGGCGGACATAGGAGCGTTCTGGGAGAAATGTGACAGCGAGCCGGCTGCGGTGCATGAAAGTAAACTGCCCGGTGATCCGTGCGGGCTGACAACGAAACCCATAGAAGACACTATGCTGCTCCCGGGACATTATGTTGCGGAAGGGTATGATCCGTATCTGGAGCCGTACCTTGACCTGTATGCGGATGAAACGGCGACACTTACCTATTCGTCGGTATCCAGCGACAAACCGATGGGAGAGATTACAATTGAGGACGGCAGCCTGGTCCTCAACGACGACATGTTCGAGAAGAAATACACCTTCCTGATCGACGGGCAGGATCTGATCTTTCAGGCGGATCAGTCAGCTGCAATCCCTCAGCTTGAGGAAAATACCCTTAAAGACGGGGCGAGGTTTGTGTACCAGGAAGAGGAATAGCGGCTGCGGGGTATGATATGTGCGCGTATCAGACATAATATAGCGATCAATAGTTCGGAGGACAGAATATGAGCAACATACTTTTTCTTATCATCGATATGCAGAATGGATTTATCAATGGATTTACCCGGGATCTGCCGGAAAAGATCCGCGAGTTCCAGGCGGGGATCGGCGACCGTGCGGTTACGGCGGGAACCCGCTATGTAAACCATGAGCGGACGGCGTGCTATGTATTTGAAGGGTGGAAAAGCTGTATGGCCGGCTCGGAGGAGGCTGAGATAGTGCCGGAGCTTCGCGGGTGCATGGAGAGAGTGTTTGACAAAGACAGGTACAGCTGCTGGAATGAGGAGATGAAAGCGTTTATCCGGGAAAAACGGATTAAAAAGATATATTTCGCAGGCGTGAATACCGGATGCTGTGTCCTGCACAGTGTCCTGGACTGCTATAATGATCTGGCGGAATGCGCGGTGATCGAGGATCTCTGCGGCTCCACGTCCGGGTTCAGAGAGCACGAGGCGGCGCTGGTTGTCCTGCGGAGCTGTATTACAGAGGAACGTGTGGTCACTGCGGAAAAGGCATATGAGGAGATCTGCGGCACGGATGGGAAACGCGGCGGCAGACATACAGAAAATTAGATTGTATTTTTCGCTCTGGTAAGCTATAATAGAAAAGGATTCATAAAACCAGACAGACCCCGGCGGTGCAGTATTTACGGGCTGCGGCGGGGAGGTAGAATTGGAGGAGAAGAAAATGTTAGTATCAGCAACAGAAATGCTTCAGAAAGCAAAAGCAGGCCACTATGCAGTTGGTCAGTTCAACATTAACAACCTTGAGTGGACAAAAGCGATTCTTTTGACAGCGCAGGAGTGTAATTCACCGGTTATCCTCGGCGTATCTGAGGGCGCTGGAAAATATATGGCAGGTTATAAAACAGTTGTAGGCATGGTAAACGGTATGCTCGAAGAACTGAACATCACCGTTCCGGTTGCGCTTCACCTGGATCACGGCAGCTACGACGGATGCCTGAAATGTGTAGAAGCAGGATTCTCATCTATTATGTTTGACGGATCACACTATCCGATCGACGAGAACGTAGCTAAGACGAAAGAACTCGTTAAGATCGCTCACGACCACGGTATGTCCCTTGAGGCAGAAGTAGGCGCGATCGGCGGCGAGGAAGACGGAGTAGTCGGCAAGGGCGAGTGCGCGGATCCGGATGAGTGCAAGATGATCGCTGACCTGGGAATCGACTTCCTGGCAGCAGGTATCGGCAACATCCACGGCGTATACCCGGACAACTGGGAAGGCCTGAGCTTTGAGACTCTCGATGCGATCCAGCAGAAGACAGGAGATATGCCTCTCGTACTTCACGGCGGTACAGGTATCCCGGACGATATGATCAGGAAAGCGATCGATTTGGGCGTTGCTAAGATCAATGTAAATACAGAGTGCCAGATCGTATTCGCTGAGGCGACACGCGAGTATATCGAGGCAGGAAAAGACAAACAGGGTAAAGGATTTGATCCGAGAAAACTCCTGAAACCGGGTACAGAAGCAATCATGGCTAAAGTGAAGGAAAAAATGGAGTTATTCGGCTCTGTAGGAAAAGCCTGAAAAATTTTCAGGTGAACCTGAATAATTTTTTGACAAATTTCACTTGCCTTTTTGGAGTGATTGAGTTATACTGTCACACGTAGACATGAACAAGGGCGTTCCAAGATAGCTTGGAGTGCCCTTTTTTCATAGGGATCTATAAAAGAACATGAGAAGGAAGGGAATTCATATGAGCACAGAACTGATCAATGTAGCAGAGATCTTTGGCGAAAATGTCTTTAACGACACGGTAATGCAGGAGCGTCTTCCGAAAAAGGTATACAAGAACCTGAAGAAGACCATTGAAGAAGGGAAAGAGCTGGATCTTGAGACTGCCGACGTTATCGCACATGAGATGAAAGAATGGGCGATCGAGAAAGGCGCGACACACTATACTCATTGGTTCCTGCCTCTGACAGGCGTGACTGCCGAGAAGCATGACTCATTTATCTCCGCACCTCAGCCGAGCGGAAAGGTGCTGATGAGCTTCTCGGGAAAAGAACTGATCAAAGGCGAGCCGGATGCTTCCTCATTCCCGTCAGGCGGGTTGAGAGCCACATTTGAGGCGAGAGGATATACAGCATGGGACTGCACATCACCGGCATTCGTAAGACAGGATGCGGCAGGAGCTACCCTGTGTATTCCGACGGCTTTCTGTTCTTATACAGGAGAGGCTCTGGACCAGAAAACTCCTCTCCTCCGGTCCATGGAAGCGATCAATAAGCAGGCGCTGCGCCTCCTGAGACTGTTCGGAAATACAACGTCAAAGAAAGTGACGCCGTCTGTAGGCCCTGAGCAGGAATACTTCCTTGTAGATGCAGAGAAGTTTGAACAGAGGAAGGATCTGATCTACACAGGGCGTACCCTTTTCGGAGCGATGCCTCCGAAGGGACAGGAGCTCGACGACCACTACTTCGGAACGATCCGCCAGAGGATTGCGGCATTTATGAAAGATGTGAATGAAGAACTGTGGAAAGTAGGAGTTACGGCGAAGACACAGCATAACGAAGTGGCTCCCGCACAGCATGAGCTGGCTCCGATCTATTCCGAGGCGAATATAGCGGTGGATCACAACCAGATCGTAATGCAGACATTAAAGAGAGTGGCATGCCAGCACGGACTCAAATGCCTGCTCCACGAGAAGCCGTTTGCAGGCGTCAACGGTTCCGGGAAGCATAATAACTGGTCTATCACGACAGACGACGGCATCAATATGCTTGATCCGGGCAAGACTCCTCATGAGAATACACAGTTCCTGCTCGTTCTGACCTGTATCCTGAGAGCGGTGAATATGCATGCGGATCTTTTGAGAGAATCGGCGGCAGATCCGGGAAATGACCACAGGCTCGGAGCAAATGAGGCTCCGCCGGCAATTATTTCCGTATTCCTGGGCGAGCAGCTTGAAGATGTACTGGAGCAGCTCATCAGCACGGGAGAAGCAACCCACAGTATCAAGGGAGGCAAGCTGGAGACGGGCGTGCGCACCCTTCCGGAGCTGTCGAAAGACGCGACAGACAGAAACCGTACCTCGCCGTTTGCATTTACAGGAAATAAGTTCGAGTTCCGTATGGTGGGATCCAGAGATTCTGTTGCATCCCCGAATATCGTGCTGAATACGATCGTGGCAGAGGCGTTCGCCGATGCGTGCGACGAGCTGGAGAAAGCAGACGACTTCGACCTGGCAGTACATGACCTGATCAAGAAATATGCGACAGAAAACCAGAGGATCGTATTCAACGGCGACGGCTACTCGGAAGAGTGGGTGAAGGAAGCTGAGAGAAGAGGCCTTCCGAATATCCGCTCCATGGTAGAGGCGATCCCGGCTATGGTGACAGATTCAGCGGTCGAGCTGTTTGAGCGGTTCGGAGTGTTTACAAGAGCTGAGCTGGAATCCCGTGCTGAGATCCAGTATGAGACATACGCTAAAGCGATCAATATTGAGGCGCGCACGATGATCGATATGGCGAGCAAGCAGTTCCTGCCGGCGTTCATCAAGTATACAAAGACGCTTGCCGATACAGTCAATGCGGTAACGGCGGCAGGTGCGGACGCATCTGTCCAGAAGGAATCTCTCGGTGCAGTTACAGCGCTTATGAAGGAGACAAAGGGAGCCCTTGACGCCCTTGTCAAAGTGACGGACGAGGCTGCTCAGAAGGAGGAAGGCGCCGTGCAGGCGAACTTCTATCATTCCGATGTGTTCCCGGCAATGGAAGCGCTCCGCGCGCCGGTTGACAAACTGGAAATGATCGTGGACAAAGAGGCGTGGCCGATGCCGTCCTACGGAGATCTGATCTTTGAAGTCTAAAAGACGATAAACAACCAGAATATTGCCATACACCTTCCGGCGGGGAAAGATACCTCTCTCTCTTTCCTCCGCCGGATTTTTGTGATACTATGCTCTTTAGGATCAGAAGCATAAATGCAGTTGAAACGAAAAGGAGACAGTGTGATGCAGTCATCAGCAGATTTGAGGAATTTACTGAACAGGATAGACCACAGGGGCTATCCTGCCTACAAGGATACAAGAGGAGCGTATCAGTTCCCGGGGTATGTATTGTCGATCGACCATGTGCAGGGAGACCCCTTTGCGTCTCCGTCCAAAGTCAGCGTGCATGTGGCAGGGCGTACGGCAGGGTTCCCCGGGGAGCTGTACCGGGAAGATTACCAGCGCATTGCCCTGCAGGACGAACTGACCAGGCAGTTTGGGAAACGAGTGGAACGGTTTGCGTTTAAGGCAAAAGGTTCCGGAAAGAGCGGGCTTATCTCCGTGAGCCGGTGCGGGCAGGAGATACTGGAGCGGACGGCGTGCAGGATCGATCCGAAGAGCGGGGACGTTGTGCTTCGGATGGAGATCGGATTTCCTGCAAACGGGCGGACGATCAATGCCCGGGAACTGGAGAAGATCCTGTTTGAATTTGTCCCGGAATGTGTAAAGAACGCATTATTTTATAAAAATATGGACGCCGCGCGCCTGCGTGCAGTTGCCGATCTTGCCGAGGATCAGCACTACATCCGCGGGATGCTTCCCAAACTCGGGCTGTGCGCGTTCGTGGCAGACGGAAGCGTGCTCCCGAGGGAATCGGGGATCTCTCCGCGCCCGATGAAGGGCGGCGTGAAGTTCCGCTCCCCGAAAGAACTGGAAGTGACGCTGGATCTGCCCCACAGGGGAAAGATCACGGGCATGGGGATCAAAAAGGGGATCACGCTCATCGTCGGAGGTGGATACCATGGCAAATCCACCCTGCTCAAAGCGCTGGAGCTCGGTGTGTATGACCATATCGCCGGGGACGGAAGAGAGTATGTCATTACAGACAATACTGCCATGAAGATACGCGCCGAGGACGGACGGAGCATTCAGAAAACAGATATTTCCATGTTTATCAATGATCTGCCAAACGGGAAGGATACCGTGGGATTCTGCACGGAGGACGCCAGCGGCAGTACCTCCCAGGCGGCGAACGTGGTGGAGAGCATGGAGGCGGGAGCGTCCCTTCTTCTCATAGATGAGGACACCAGCGCTACGAATTTCATGATCCGCGACGAACTGATGCAGCGGGTGATCCACCGGGACATGGAACCGATCACGCCGTTTATCGAGCGGATCAGGGAACTGTATGAGGATTACGGCATTTCCACTGTGATCGTGGCGGGCAGTTCGGGCTCCTATTTCCACATCGCAGATACGATCATCCAGATGGATCGCTATGTGCCGAAAGATATTACCGAATACGCGAAAAAAGAGGCGGAGAGCTATCCGGCGGTCACCTGCCCGGAGACTCCGGCAGCCACGCCGGACTTCAGACGCTGCCCGCAGCCCGGACAGGCATTTAGAGGAAATGACCGGATCAAGATGAAGACAATGGGCCGCGAGGCAGTCATGATCAATAAGGAGACGATCGATCTGCGGTACGTGGAGCAGATCACGGACAGCGAGCAGGTAACGGCGCTCGGGTACTGTATGAGGTACGCCCAGAGGCATATCCTGGACGGGAAAAAGGACATCCGGAGGATCGTGGATGAACTGGAGCAGGTGATCGAAAAGGGATCGCTCTCGGCCCTGTGCGAGAGTGCTTCAGGCATAGCATGTATGGCGGCGCCCCGCAGGCAGGAAATATTTGCATGTTTTAACCGATACCGCAGCCTGAAGATGAACGGACAGAAAGGAGATACGGGAAATGCAGTTAGTGAACGGCAGACCGGAAGATACCGGGGGAAGGCTTGAAAAAGAAATCAGGGTATATGATTTTCTCGACTCTCTCGGAGTGCCTTATCAGAGAGTAGATCACGAGGCGGCAATGACGATGGAGGCGTGCGGCGAGATCGACCGGGCGCTGAGCGAAGGCGCGGACAAAGGTGTGGCGATATGCAAGAACCTGTTTCTCTGCAACCGTCAGGAGACGGATTTTTACCTGCTGCTCATCCCGGGCAGCAAACCGTTTAAGACCAAATATCTGTCCGCCCAGATCGGATCCGCCCGCCTGTCTTTTGCAAAGGCGGAATACATGGAAAAATATCTGGACATCACGCCGGGCTCGGTCAGCGTGATGGGACTGATGAATGACCGGGAGAAGAAGGTGCGTCTCCTGATCGACGAGGATGTTCTGAAAGAGGAGTATTTTGCCTGCCATCCGTGCATCAATACATCCAGCCTGAGGTTTAAGACGGCGGATCTGGTGGAGAAAGTCATCCCCGCTCTGGAACATGAACCTGTGGCCGTGAGGCTGTAAGATGTTACAGGGAAAGAAGGGGGACAGGCAAAGTGTGTCTTGCACTGGAAATTTGCTCTTTGTATAATAGATAGTATCAACAGTATCTGAAAAGCAAAGTACAGAAGAGGAGAATGATATGAGTTTGGAAGAAAATAAGGTTACAGAAGAGAACCAGGCAGCAGAGGCGAATGAATCTGCGGAAGGCAGCGTCGCGGCAGAAGAAGCCACGGACGCAAAAGAGAGCGCGTCTGCGGAGGAGACGGTGAGTTCTGCAAGCGAGAGCTCCCATGCGGAGAGCGCCGCAGGCTGGGATGAGTTTTCAAGAGAACAGTGGATCCTGACACACATCGGAAATGAAAATATAATGGAATATCTGCGGATGGAGCAGAAGAAAGAAGACGAGATCCGCAAGGCAAAAGAGTCGAAGCAGAAGAGACTGCTTTCCGCATTCCAGCTCACAGTATCACTTGCAGCAGTGATCGTTGTGATGTTCCTTCTGCGGGACAACCCTACGGTGATGGTCAATATCCTGTATATCATTGCCATTATAGCAGGACTTTGGATCTGGAAGAATCCGAGGTCATAGAGAAAGGCCTGAGCTGACATGAGATTTTTTCATTTATCAGATCTTCATATTGGAAAACATCTGCATCACTATAACCTCCGCGAGGATCAGGAACATATCCTCGGGGAGGTTATTTCCTATGTGGAAACGCTTCATCCTGACGCGGTAGTGATAGCGGGGGACATCTATGACAAATCAGTGCCGTCCGGGGAGGCGGTCACGATATTTGATGATTTCCTCACCCGGCTGTCTGAGATAAAACCGGCGGTGCCGGTCCTGATCATCGCGGGCAACCATGATTCTCCACAGAGGCTCGACTATGCGAGCCGGCTGCTCGGCAGCCGTCAGATCTATATCGCGGGGAAGGCGCCGGAGTCAGAAGAGGAACACCTGAAGAAAGTGACGCTTCAGGACAGGTACGGAGCTGTGAACTTCTATCTCCTGCCGTTTTTAAAGCCGGGGTATGTGCGGGGACTGTCGGAATCAGGAGCAGCGCCGGATTATACTTCGGCGGTTCGGACTGTGCTTGAGCGGGAAGCGATCGACTGGAATGAGCGGAACGTCCTTGTCACACATCAGTTTTACACGGGGAACGGATGTGTTCCCGAGACATGTGATTCGGAGCTTCTGAGTGTAGGAGGAATCGATAACGTGGATATTTCTGTGATCAGAGACTTCGACTATGCCGCCCTGGGGCATCTTCACGGAGCCCAGCGTGCGGGGGCGGAGCACATCCGCTATTGCGGGACGCTCCTGAAATATTCGGTCAGCGAAGCAGGACAGGAGAAAGCGCTCCATATGGTAGAGATCGGGGGAAAGGGAACGCCGGTGCAGGTGGAAAAGCTGCCCCTCCATCCCCTGCGCGACGTCCGCCGCGTGAGAGGGAACCTGGAGGATATCATCGCAGACGCCCCGGCAGACCACCGGGACGACTATGTGAGCGTGACCCTGACCGACGAGGCAGACCCGTACCGCCCGAGGGAACAGCTCGAAAAGGCGTACAGCCGGATCCTGGAGGTACGCGTGGACAATACCCGCACGCGGCGGAAGCTGGAATTTGCGGAAGAAGAGATCCGGATGGAAGATCCGGTGCAGGCGTTCGCTGATTTTTATTACGAAATGCACGGACGGCAGATGTCGGAGGAGGAAGAGGCGGTGCTGAATCAGGCATATGACAGAGCAAAGGGGGATGCGCGATGAGACCGGTAAGGCTTACGATGTCGGCGTTCGGTTCGTATTCCGGGACGGAGGTCATTGATTTTACTCAGGTGCAGGGAGGCCTTTTCCTGATCACGGGAGATACCGGAGCGGGAAAGACGACCATTTTTGACGCCATCACGTATGCGCTCTATGACAGGACGAGCGGAGGCGTGCGCGACGGCAATATGATGCGCAGCCAGTATGCTGCCGGGGATACGGACACCTACGTGGAGTACGTTTTTTCGTACCGCGGAGGAGAGTATACGATTCGGAGAAATCCTGAATATATGCGTGCGGGAAAACGGAAAAATTCGGACGGCACGACCCGTCTGGTAAAGGAGACTTCCAGGGTGAGCCTGATCCTCCCTGACGGCAGGGAATATCAGGGGAAGAAACGGGAGACAGACCAGAAGATCGAGGAGATCATCGGGCTTGACGCAGGGCAGTTTACCCAGATCGCAATGATCGCTCAGGGAGATTTTCTGAAACTTCTGCATGCCGGGTCAAAAGACCGGAAAAAGATCTTCTCCCGGATCTTCCAGACCCAGGTGTGCTGGCGGATGCAGGAGGAGCTAAAGGAACAGGGCAAAGAGCTGTATATCCGTCTGAAGGAGAATGAAACGGATATCAGGCGTGAGATGAACCGGGTGGATGCATCCGGAGAACTCGCCGGAGATCCCGGAAATGAGGATGAGAACGGCTGGGAGGAATTGCTCAGTCTGGAAATGCCGCGGCAGGAAGATGTGCTCCCGGCGCTGGAGCGGATCATCAAAAGAGGAAAGGATCTGGCTGCCCGGACTGCCGGGGAGGAGAAAGAACTTCAGCAGCAGTCGGACCGGCTGCACGCATTGATGGAGAAAAAGCAGGAGACGAACCGGCTCTTCGGCCTGCTTGATTCCGCTGCGGCGTCATTTCAGAAGCTGGAAGCGGAAAGCGGAGCTTATGAAGAACTGAAACGCCAGGCACAGAAAGGGGAGCGCGCCGAACGCGCGGGCAGTCTGGAAGCGCAGGCGCTCCGGACGAAGCGGGAACTGGAGCATACAGATCAGGAGATCCGCGCCCAGACGGCATGGAAAGAGGAACACAAGGCGGAGGAGAAACGGCTGGAACAGGAAGCGCGTGAGACGGAGCGCGCCTTTGAGGAGTCGGAACCCCGTCGGCAGAAAAAACTCCTCCGGCTGAAAGAAATGCTGCCGAGGTATGCGGAAGTCCGCAGGCTGACGGCAGAGTATGAGCGGTGTACGGCAGAGATGTCCCGGTGTATGGATGAATGTAAAAAGGCTTCCGAAGATTACGAGGACAGATACCGCAGGTTCTTTGCCGGACAGGCAGGGCTGATGGCAAGGGAACTGGAAGAGGGACAGCCCTGCCCGGTATGCGGATCTGTCAGCCATCCGCAGAAAGCGCAGTTTTCTGACGATGTGCCCGATCAGGCAGATGTAGAACGGGCGAAAGAGCAAAGAGAGAAAGCGGAGCAGCGCAGGGCAAAGACGCAGGAACGGTACCAGGAGATCCGCGCCAGGTTTGAGGCCGAAAAGGCGGCGCTCGGGGAGAGCCGGCTTACAGAGGAAGAGGCAGGAAAGCAGATCCGGGAGCTGGAACAACAGCTGCAGCGTGAGAGAGAATCCCTCCGCCGGGCGCAGGAAGCTTACCGGAAATGTGTGGAAGAGAGCCGGAAGAGAGCAGGACAGCTGGAAAGCCTCCAGACCCAGAAGGCAGGATTGGAGAAACGTTTTGAGGAAGAGGCTCAGGCGTTTCGGGAAGAGGTCAGAAGACAGCAGTTTACAGACCAGGCAGAGTACCGTGACGCGAAACAGTGGATTGCGGACTGGCAGGAGAAGGACAGGCAGGTAAAAGAGTATGAGAAGCAGGTGCTCCAGTGCCGTGCCCAGGTGGAGACATTAAAGAGCCAGACAGAGGGAAGGCAGCGGGAAAATCTGGAAGAAGACCTTAAGCGCAGGCAGGAGCTGTCCGCCGCGCTTGAGGCAGTCCGTGCCCGGAGCATGGAACTTCACAGCCGCCAGACTGCAAACCTGAGCGCCTGCGAGAATCTGAAAAAATATTTCGGTTCCCAGGACGAACTGCGCAGGCGGTATGAGATGATCGGAAACCTGAGCCGTACCGCAAATGGAAACCTGAGCGGCAGTGTAAAACTGGACTTTGAAACCTATGTCCAGAGAAACTATTTCCGGCAGATTATCCGCGCGGCAAACCGCAGGCTCGCCCGCATGACATCAAACGGATTCCTCCTGCAGTGCCGGGAGATCAGCGCCCTGAGCAGTCAGGGACAGGCGGGTCTGGATCTGGACGTATATGATATGGTGACGGACTCGGTGCGCGACGTGAAGTCGTTGTCCGGAGGAGAATCATTTATGGCGGCGCTTTCCATGGCGCTCGGGCTGGCTGACATCGTACAGAGTACAGCCGGAGCCGTGAGTATCGAGACGATGTTTGTGGACGAGGGATTCGGCTCGCTGGACGACGTATCCCGGGAGCGGGCGATCCAGATATTAAAAGAGCTCGCGGGAGAAAAAGGACTCGTGGGGATCATCTCCCACGTCAATGAATTAAAAGAACAGATCGACTGGAAACTGAATATTACAAAAAGTGAGCATGGCAGCCACGCATCCTGGGCATTATAAGTGATGTAAAAGGGAGTGATCGGATGTCCGGAAGATGGATGCGGACGGCGGCAGCGTTTTTGCTGACATGCGCGCTTGGGGCAGCGGCAGTCACCACTTATGTGACGGCGCCAGATGAGCAGAAAGAAGATACAGGGCCTGCCAGAGAGGCTGGAAATACGGAACATGTAACGGCGGCCGGGTTTGCGGGACGGGAGGATGTGTATGTGACGGTTCTGGGAGACAGTATCGCCAAGGGGTACTCCGTAGATGAAAACGTAGCCATTGAGCCGTACAGCAGCCTGGCGATGAGGCGGATGGCAGAGGGGGAAACGTTTCAGTACGAGATCGCAGATTATGCAAAAAACGGGCTCGATTCGGCGGGGATGAACACGAAGATCCTGACGGAAGATGATGTGTGCGGCAGCGTTTCGCGCTCGGATATTATTTTTATTACCGTGGGTTCTAATGATCTTCTGAATGAATGTAAGAGCTCTGTGCAGGAGATCCTCGATACGGATATGAAATTCAGGAGCGCGGATGAAGCGATGGAAGCCCTGAAAGAAGCGACGGCGGAAAATCCCCTTCTTGCGCTGAAGATCATAGAAGCTCTGGAACAGTGGGATTATCAGACATTTGAAGCAAACTGGGTAGAGATGATGGACACCGTCTGCGCGTTAAAGAAGGACGGGGCGCAGATCGTCGTGACGAATATCTATAATCCTCTCGCGAACCTGGACATCCCTTCCACGATGGAGAACGGAGTGGAAAATGTGATCCGCAGCATGAACCGGGTCATAGAGCAGTACGGGGAAACGTACGGATACCAGACGGCGGATCTGTTTCATTCAGACGTCTGCCGCCATGTCCAGCCGGATGGCCTGCATCCGGACCAGACAGGGCAGCAGATCATTGCAGATGTGATCTGCGGGGAATGAATGGTTACATTTTCAGATACTGGACGCTGTAAGGCGGCATGGTGATCTGCCCGTTCAGCGTTACAGTGTCATCGGAACCGCAGTCAGCCGGGTGCGCCATGACGACGCTGGCAGTACCGTTCAGTTCGTGGCTTCCGGCGGTGTATTCGCTGTCGGAAGCGTTGATCGCTACGAGGATGCGCCCGGTGTCTGTCCTGCGCTCAAAGACAAGCTGATGGTTGGTGATCACGACATTGTGATAGGTTCCGTTGCACAGGGCGTCGCTCTCCCGGCGCACAGCGATCAGCCTGCGGATCAGATCGGTCAGCTCATTCGGTTTCGGTTCGTCAAAGCATGGGCGGAGCGCGTAATCGTTATCGGGTGCCTTTGCGCCTTCCTCGCCCCACTCGCTTCCGTAGTAGAGGCAGGGAATGCCCGGCATCCCGAAGAGAAGTCCGTATGCCAGCGGAATATGCTCTTTGTTCGTCAGGATCGTGGCGAGCCTTGATACATCGTGATTGTCCACGAAGGTCATAAGGTGTTTGCCCCTGTAGATACACCACTGTTCCGGCCCGTACTGGCGGTTCAGAGAATGTGCGATCTCAAACATGTTCATACTGTTGAAGCTGGAATAAATGCCTTTATAACACTCGTAGTTTGTGCAGCTGTGAAGCATTTCGTCGTTGACGATCAGGTTATAGTCGCCGAAAAGCACTTCTCCGATGAGAGCAAAGCCGGGTTTGACTTCCTCGCAGAACCGGCGCAGCCTTTTCATGAAATTGTGATCCAGGCTGTATGCCACATCGAGCCTCAGGCCGTCGATATCAAATTCCTCGATCCATGTCTTTACGCAGTCCAGCAGATAGTCGGTCACTGCCGGATTCTGCAGGTTGAGTTTGACCAGTTCATAATGTCCTTCCCATCCTTCGTACCAGAACCCGTCGTTGTAGCCGCTGTTTCCGTCGAAGTTGATACAGAACCAGTCTTTGTACGGGGAATCCCATTTTTTCTCCTGCACGTCTTTAAACGCCCAGAAACCTCTTCCCACGTGGTTGAATACTCCGTCCAGCATGATTTTTACATTATGGCTGTGAAGCGTACGGCAGACTTCTCTGAAATCTTCATTTGTGCCGAGACGGCAGTCGATCTTGAGAAAATCTCTCGTGTCATAACCGTGATTGTCGGATTCAAAGATCGGATTCAGGATAATGGAGCCGATCCCCAGCTCCTGAAGATATCCCGCCCATTCTCCGATCTTCAGGATGCGGTGCGCAGTGACTCCGTCATTGTGCACGGGTGCTCCGCAGAATCCGATGGGATATATCTGATAAAAAGTTTCATTGTAAGCCCACATAGTAAAGTTCCTCCCTGATTTATTATAAACAGTGTAATGCCATTATATCATACTCCCGGATGAAATAGAAGAAAAAGGCATGTGCCGGGGAGGATGTGAATTGACACCCGATCTGGCGAAAGTTATACTAAAATCAAGAGAAAACAGGAGGAAGACTATATTATGAAGAAAGAAGGCATATGGATGAAAAGAATCACAGTTTTCCTGCTGGCTGCCGTGCTGGCAGCGGCGCTCCAGCCCGCCGGAGTCCGGGCGCAGGAGACGGGTACGGAAAATCATGCGGAGCAGACCGATATCACAAAAGAACCGGGTAGTACAGCGTTAGAAAGCAATGCGGGTGACGGTGTGAACACGATACAGAATGACGGCGCGGGAGGAACGGAGCCGACAGGAGAGGACGGGGAAGATAAAACCCCGGAAGAACCGGAAAATCCGGCAGATCTGACAGTCGTTATTGAACCGATAAGCAGCGGGCATGAACTGTATGGCAGTTTGAGTCAGTTCCTGTCGCTGAGCGCGGAACGGTTCCAGATCTATAGCGTGGGATTTATATCAGGAATGACGCAACAGCCGGCAGTGCCGGATGAGGCAGTGTCAGTGGCGCTGGCTGTGCCGTCGGATTATGACCTGGACAGAATGGTGGTGAGCAGGATCTCGCTTGACGGAACAACTCCGGTAAGGACAGAGCTTGCGTTTACATATCAGAACGGCGAGGCACAGTTTGAGACGGCAGAAGCAGGGATTTACGCCGTCATGGAGAAAAGACCGCAGGTACAGCTTCCGCCTTCCCTGGAACCGACAGAAAAAGTGGAAAAACTGGAATTAAATAAAAAATATCCGACAGTGACAGAGACATCAGAGGTATCCTCCGTGTCAAAAAAGAATGCATCCGTGGTGAATCCACAGACCGGCGATGACAATACAGTCATGGTATGGGGGATCATCACAGCTGTGGCGGCGGCAGCAGTTGCCGCGGCGGTCGTTGTCATTATTATCATACGAAAAAGAAGGAAATGATCTAAAAAAATCTTGACACGGGGAGCTTGCGGGACTATAATATTACAGCATGACTAAAGGAGAAACAGTATGCGCCATAGCCCCGGAGTATGCTGATTTCAAATATACAAGCAATACTGACAACGTTATCTGATGATTTTATAGGAGGAATACCCATGAAAACTTATATGGCTAACCCTGACAAGATTGAAAGAAAATGGTATGTGGTAGATG